>JAZRIL010000036.1:0-52220 GCA_045645285.1 Elusimicrobiaceae bacterium
TGTCGGGGATCTTCCACTTGTTTAATAAAACAAGGTTGTTTTTCCTCTTTTATCAACAACTTAGAAAGAGGAAGATTCCCGACTACATTCCTCGGGAATGACCCTTTATTTTCATTTAAACTACCTTTAAAACTACTTTTGTTTTGCAAGTGTACTCCTCCTTGTACAATGAGTATACGCAAATCCTAGCAAAAAAAAAAACAAAGTCAAGTCTTTTTTAAATTCAATTACCAACACGACCAATAATTGCTATAATAAGGTAACTTTACGTAGCGAGGTTATTATGGAAGAAATTACCGCTTTACTCAGCAAAACCAAAAACGATATGGCCGAACACGTCACCCGTTTGGAACGCGACTTGGCCACTATCCGCACCGGACGCGCCAGCGCGGGACTCTTAGAAAATATCCGCGTAGATTATTACGGCACGCCCACCCCGATTAAACAAATGGCCGTCATCAACATTTTGGACGCTAAAACATTGGAAATCCAACCGTGGGATATCAGTTCGTTAAACGATATTGACAAGGCCTTGCAACAAGCCGACCTGGGTGCCAGCCCCGTCAATAACGGCAAAGTGATTCGCATTACGTTGCCGTCCATGACGGAAGAACGCCGCAAACAACTCGCCAAAAACATTTCCAAAATGAGCGAAGATTTTAAAGTGGCCGTGCGTAACGTCCGCCGCGATGTAATGGAAAAACTTAAAAAAGCGCAAAAAGCGTCTGAAATTACCGAAGACGATTTGAAACGCTACGAAGGCGACGTGCAAAAAGCAACGGACGCGCACATCGCGCAGATTGACGCCGTAATTTCCAAAAAAGAAGCGGAAATTATGAAGATTTAGTCCTTGGCCTAACATGATAAAAACCCGCCCCGCGCTAACTAATACGCGGGGCGGTTTATATCCATGTGCTGATAATTTTATGGGTATATCCACTGATACGATTCGGAGCCCAGATTTATCGGAGAAACTTTTGTTTCAGCTTGACAAATTTGATAATTGACGTCACTTGCAACGGGTTGACTTTTTTTCCCATACGCTAAACATCTCCGCCCTGGCGTAGAAGTATGTTCTCCAAATATATCGTAACCTAAATAACTGCTATATCCGGGCTTAGACAGAAAACAAAACACTACCCCATTAGTTAATCTGCAATGTCCCCAATTATAATAAGCATAACAGGCTTTCTCGCTCTCTAAACATTCAATTTCTTGTGTCGTCGGAGGGATATCTATATCCAATTCGTCGTAATTACGGGTATATTTGCCGTTGGCCAAGTAATACCGCTCTTCGGCTTGCATAATAGACGTAGCTAATGTTTTGGCTTGTGTATACCGTGCTTTCCATACGGCCTTTTGATATTGAGGCAGTGCCACCGCCGCTAAAATGCCAATAATAAGGACAACCACTAATAATTCAATTAGCGTAAAGCCACCGTTACAAGAAATGTCGTCATCCTGAACTCGTTTCAGGATCTCACCGCTTTGAGCATTAGAAACAAGGTAAGATGCTGAAATAAATTCAGCATGACGTCTTGTAGACTTACTTAAACTGCCCACTACACAACCTTTGTTTTTCATATATATCCCTCCTTAGGAATTGAATACACGCAAATACTAGCAAAAAAAAAACGATGTCAAGTCCCTTTGCCTCCCCGGAAAAAGGGACAATTTGCTAAAATAATATATATGTCAACCTTACAGCATGTTGCGATTATCATGGACGGAAACGGTCGTTGGGCCAAGAGCCGCCACTTGCCGCGTTTGGCCGGGCACAAAGCCGGGGCCAAGGCCGTAGAGCGCACCCTAAAAGCCGCGCAAAAAAACAACATTTCCTTTTTAACACTCTACGCTTTTTCGTCAGAAAATTGGTCACGCCCGCAGGAAGAAATTGACGGACTGATGAAATTGCTGTCGGACTCGCTTGCCCAGTATACCCAAACCGCTAAAAAGGAAAATCTCCGTCTGTGGGTCAGCGGCGAGCGCGAACCGCTTTCGCCTGCGCTCCTTGCCCAGTTGGACAAAGCCGTCCAAGACACCGCGCAAAATACCGGGCTTACGCTTAATTTAGCACTTAATTACGGCGCGCGGCAGGAAATCACCCACGCCGCCAACGCCGCGCTCGCCGCCGGAGAAAAACACCTCACGCCGGAAATTTTACACCGCTATTTTTATCATCCGGAACTGCCGGACCCGGAACTCATCATCCGCACGTCGGGCGAAGAACGGCTTTCTAACTTTTTATTATGGCAAGCGGCATATAGCGAATTTTATTTCACACCCGTCTTATGGCCGGATTTTGACGAAAACGAATTTGAAAAAGCCCTGGCCGCTTATGCCGCGCGCACGCGCCGTTTCGGAGGGATTTAACGATGACAACTTCTTCCCGTGCCAGTGAAATTCTGGCCCAAATCAAAAAATGTTCTTCCCCCCGTTTCAAAAAACAAATGGCTGAGCGCTTTGGTATCAATACGCAGTTTGCCGTCGGCACGCCGGTTACGCAACTGCGCCAACTGGCTAAAAAAATCCCCCACCCGGACCAAGCGTTAGCCGAAGAATTATGGCAAACGGGCGTACACGAGGCCCGCATTTTAGCCGCTCTGCTCGCCGACCCGAACCGCATTTCGCGCGAAACACTGAAAAAATGGGTATACGATTTAAACTCGTGGGACATTTGCGACGCTTGTGCGTGCCATTTATTTTCCAAAGTAAAAAATCCGTTAGCGCTAGCTGAGCGCTGGATGAAAAACGAAGAAGAATTCGTCCGCCGCGCCGGATTTGCCACGTTCTGTGCACTGGCCGCCCCGCGTGCTAGCACGCCGGACGAAGACCTGCTGGCCTTGTTGCCGCTTATCAAAATTCACGCGTGCGACCCGCGCCCCATGGTGCATAAAGCCGTCAACTGGGCGTTGCGCACGCTCGGTAAAAAAAACCCGCGCTTAACGCCTTACGCGTTGGCCTGTGCCCACGATATTTTGGATTTGTACGAAGACAACAAAACCGCCCATTGGGTCGCCCGTAATGCCTTATGGGAACTCAATTCCCCTAAAATCAAGAAAATACTTCCTACGCGCCGCTAAATTCCCACGCGCTCACACGCGCGTACACAAATTTAGTAAAATAGAAGTATGCTATTACCTAGAATTTTAACCGCTATTATCGGTGTTCCCGTTATTTTAGCCGCCATTCACTTCGGCGGTATCGTTTACATGGTCTTTGTGGGCTGTGTAATTTTACTGTGTTTGTACGAATACAGTTTGGTGCTTACGCTGGGCAAAAAACCCGTCCACACAATTAGTTTACTCGTGTTCGGCGCACTTATGGCGGCCGTGGCTATTTTAGGCCGCTTGCCGCTCAAAAGCGAACTGCCCGACAATCTCTATCCGTTTGCGCTGAGTGTGGTAATCTGCGGTGTGTTACTGTTAGAAGTTCTTACTCCCAAACGCTCTTGGGAACGCGTGTGTAATACGTTTACCGGAATTTTTGTGATTCCGTGGGCCTTGGCGCACCTTATCAATTTGCGCGATATTCCGACGTATGGCGAATATCTCACCCTGTTTATGATGGTAACTATTTGGGTGTCTGATACGGGGGCGTATTTCTCCGGACGGTTTTTCGGACGCCACAAACTCAACACCGAAGTCAGCCCTAAAAAAACGTGGGAAGGGGCAGTGGGCGGCACGCTACTGGCCGTAGGGGCGGCTGTGTTAATGCAACATTTATTTTTACCCACGTATTTTTCTGTTTCTGCGGCGGTAGGGCTGGGGTTACTGATAGCCGTCGTAGGGCAAGTGTCCGACTTGGCCGAATCCGTGTTAAAACGCTCGGCCGGCGTAAAAGATTCGTCCCATTTACTGCCCGGACACGGTGGGTTTTTAGACCGCTTTGATTCTTATTTACTGCTCGCCCCGTTATTCTACTACGTGGTGTTGTATACGTTATGAAACAGATTGTCATTTTAGGTTCCACCGGATCTATCGGCACGTCCTCGCTGGATGTCATCGCCCGCTTGGGCCCGCAATACCGGGTCATCGGCCTGTCGGCCAATAACAATACCGATTTGTTTTTAAAACAAATCCACCAATTTCAGCCGCGTTTTGCCGCCGTGCTCAATCCGAAAAGTTACGAAAAAATTAAAGACCAAATTCCTCCCGGCACGCGCTTATTACCGCCGGAAATTGACAGTCTTTGTTTTATGGCTTCGTTACCCAGCGCGGATTTAATCATCAATGGCGTCGTCGGAGCCGTTGGGTTTCAACCGCTGGTGGCCGCTATTAAAGCCGGCAAAACGGTGGCACTGGCTAACAAAGAACCGATGGTCATGGCCGGCAAAACACTCATGCAAGAGTGCGAACGTTGGAAAGGAGCCATTTTGCCGGTGGACAGCGAGCCCTCGGCCATTTTCCAATGTCTGGCCGGAATGGCTAACGAACATACGTATGCTACCGTCTCGCAAGATATTTCCCGCGTTTTTCTGACGGCGTCCGGGGGCCCGTTTGCCAAACGCAAAGGGGCACTTTCTACCGTTACTCCGGCCGAGGCATTAAATCATCCGCGATGGAAAATGGGTAAAAAAATTACGGTAGATTCGGCCACGTTAATGAATAAAGGGTTTGAATCTATTGAGATTATGAATTTATTTAATTTACCCGAGCAAAAAGTACAAATTGTCATTCATCCGCAATCTATCGTCCACTCGGCGGTAGAATTTCACGACGGGGCCATTATGGCACAAATGGGCGAGCCCGATATGCGCGTACCCATACAGTATGCCATCACTTATCCCAAACGACTGCCGGGCCCCGTGAAAAAATTAAACTTATTTGAAGCCGCCAAATTGGAGTTTATGGAGCCCGATTTTAATCGGTTTCCTTGCTTGGAACTGGCGTTAGCCGCCGCCCGGCAGGGAGGTATCTTCCCCGCCGTGTTAAGTGCGGCTGACGAGATCGCCGTAGACTCGTTTTTACACGAAAAAATTAAATTTACCGAAATTGCTAAACTGGTTTACACGGTACTTAAGGCCGCCCCGCAAACTCCGGGGCACGCCACACTCAACCAAGCGTTGGAAGCCGACCGCTGGGCGCGTGAAAAAGCCCATGAAGTACTGGCCGACAAAACCTACCGCAAAGCCATTATTTAGGAGGACGCATGTTACTTTCCATTCTTGCCGTACTCGTTGTACTAAGCCCGATTGTCATCGTGCATGAATTCGGCCACTTTTTGGCCTGCCGTTTAACGGGCATACGGGTTAATGAATTTTCGTTTGGATTCGGCAAAATCTTGTGGCATAAAAAATCGGGAGATACCGATTACCAAATCCGTGCCATTCCTTTTGGCGGATTTGTAGAACCCGCCGGGCCCATGTTCCACCCGGAAAACGCCCCCGAGCCCCCCAAGCCCTACGAATTTGCCGCCAAAAAATGGTATGCCAAATTTTTTATGGTTGTAAACGGGGCCTTGTTTAACTACCTGCTGGCCGCTGTCATTTTTGCGGGATTGGCCTATTTCAAGGGCATACCGGAAACAGACCCCGCCCGCTTGTCCTCTACTATCGGCGACGTGGTGGAAGGATATCCGGCGCAAAAAATCAAGTTACAAACCGGGGATGAAATTATCCGTGTCAATGACAAAGACATCGCCAATTGGAAAGAACTGACCGAGGCCTTATCCGCACGCCGGGGCGACCTGACTCTTACCTACATCCGCGGCGGCGAATTGTTTACCACTCTGCTAAAAGAGACCGATTTTTCAGCCGATAAACCTACCACCCTGGGCATTACCGTACAACCCACCTATCGCGTCGTATCGTGGTGGCAAGCGGCCGGGTTCGGCATGTATGAGTGTTATTATTGGACGGCCTTATCGCTTTCTTCGCTCGCAAACAGTTTCAAACAGAAAAAAGCACCCGAACTCGCCGGGCCGATTGGAATTGTCAATGTCATTCACAAAGCCGCACACCGCAATTGGACCGACTTCGTGTTTTTAATTGCCTTGCTGTCCGTGGCGGTGGGCATGTTTAATTTATTTCCTATTCCGATATTGGACGGCGGATATGCGCTTGTTTATTTATGGGAAGGTCTAACGCACAAACTCCCGACGGAAAAAACATTAAATATCGCTGTAAATTGCGGACTGTATTTGCTGATTTTACTGGTGGTGTATGCGTCTTATTCCGACGTAAAACGCATTTTCTTTCCCGCTCAACCGGCCGCGGCTGTAGAACAAACTGCCACGCCGCAAACATCTTCAACCGAGGTTAACCATGTACAAGACTAGAGAAGTAAAAGTGGGCCCGTATACCTTAGGAACCGGCCACCCGGTGCGCGTGCAAAGCATGTGCAATACCGACACGCGCGACGCTGCTACAACTGCCGCACAAATCTGCGCGTTGGAAAAATCCGGATGTGAAATCAACCGCGTGGCCGTACCGGATATGGACGCTGCCAAGGCCATCGGGGAAATTAAAAAGCGGATTCACTCCCCTCTCGTAGCCGATATTCATTTTGATTATAAACTTGCCTTAGAAGCCATTAAACAAGGCGTAGACAAGGTGCGTATTAACCCCGGCAATATCGGCGCGGTGGAAAACACGCAAGAAGTCGTGCGCGCCGCCAAAGATAACGGCGTGGCAATTCGCATCGGCGTCAACGCGGGCAGTGTAAAATACTTAAAACAAGTACAAGGCCGCATGGAACTAACCGACGAAAAATGGGCCGAAGTCATGGTAAACGAAGCGTTAGAACAAGCCAACATTTTAGAGCAATTAAATTTTAAAGATGTGGTGGTTTCGCTGAAATCAGATAATTTTAAACGCACCATTTTAGCCAACGAATTATTTGCCAAACAAAGTGATATCCCCTTGCACATTGGACTAACCGAAGCGGGCAGTTTTTTAAGTGGAACCGTCAAAAGTTCCGTCGCCTTAGGCACACTTTTGCAACAAGGCATCGGCGCGACCATTCGCGTTTCGTTGACCGAAGATCCGCGCTTGCAAGTACGCACCGCCTATGAAATTCTAAAAGCGTTAGGACTGCGCGAGTATGGCCCGAATTTAATTTCGTGCCCGACGTGCGGACGCACGCAAGTGGACGTAACAGGCACCGTGCACGCCTTGGAAGAAAAAATTTACGCTGACAAAACCCTGCGCGAAAAAGCCACCGGCCTTAAAATTGCCGTCATGGGTTGTGTGGTCAACGGGCCCGGCGAAGCACGCGATGCGGACTTTGGTATCGCCGGCGGCAAAGGCGAAGGATTATATTTTGAACACGGCCAAACGATGTTCAAACTGCCGCAAGAAAAATGGGTAGATTTTTTAATAGAAAAAATAAATACGTGGGAAAAATAAAGGACATTAACTTATGAAATTATCACAGTACTACATTCCAACTTTAAAAGAAGCCCCGAAGGATGCCGATACGTTATCGGCCAAACTGATGATTCGCGCGGGGTTAATACGCAAACTGGCCAGCGGACTCTATGAGTGGTTGCCTTTGGGTCTTCGCGTCTTAAAAAAAGTAGAAAACATCGTGCGCGAAGAAATGGACAAAGCCGGTGCATGCGAAGTGTGGCTCCCCGTCGTGCAACCCAAAGAACTGTGGGAAGAAAGCGGGCGCTGGACGTTTTACGGCAAAGAACTCTTGCGTTTTGAAGACCGCAAACAAGCCGAATTTTGTATCGCCCCTACTGCCGAAGAAGTCATTACCGATTTGGTACGCAAAGACGTTTCTTCTTATAAACAATTACCCGTGTGCCTGTATCAATTCGGCACAAAATTCCGCGACGAAATCCGCCCCCGGTTTGGTGTCATGCGTGCACGCGAATTTTACATGAAAGATGCGTATTCTTTTGCGGCTACCGACGAAGATGCGTCTTGTTGGTATAAAAAAATGTATGACGCCTATCAGCGCATTTTCAAACGCTGTGGGTTTGAATTTGCCGCGGTAGAAGCCGACACCGGATCTATCGGCGGGAACTTTTCACACGAATTTATGGTGCTGGCCGACACCGGCGAAGATACCATTGCCAACTGTTCCGCGTGCGGCTATGCGGCCAACACGGAAAAAGCGGAAATCTTACCCCCCGCCGATGAAACCATAAACGAAGCCGATTTAAAACCTATGGAAAAACGCGACACTCCCAACGCACACAGCGTAGAAGATGTGGCACATTTACTCAACGTGGGCGCCGACAAACTCATTAAACTTTTAGTCTTTACCGCCGACGGCACCCCAGTTATCGCGCTTGTCCGCGGCGACCACGAATTAAATGAGTTCAAATTCAAAGCCCTCTTAAAATGCAACGAACTGGAAAAAGCCAGCGAAGAAGTTTATACAAAAGTAACCGGTTCTCCCGTCGGATTTGCGGGCGCGCAAGGGCTCAAAGCCAAAAACCCGAACGTCAAAATCTATGCCGATAACTATGTAAAAAATATCGTAAACGGCGTAGCGGGCGGCAACGAAAAAGACGTTCACGCGATAAACGTAACGCCTCGGCGCGATATACAAGTAGACGTCTATGCGGATTTAAAAATGGCCTCTGCCGGCGATAAATGTGCCCGCTGCGGGGCGCCGTTTACGTTTAAGCGCGGCATTGAAACGGGCCACGTGTTCAAACTGGGCACGAAGTATTCCGCCGCCATGCACGCCACTTTCTTAGACGAAAACCAAAAAGCACAACCCATGATTATGGGTTGCTACGGCATTGGGATTAGCCGCGTAGTGGCCGCCTCCATTGAGCAAAGCCACGACGACAATGGCATCATTTGGCCCACGCCTTTGGCTCCGTTTGATGTAGCACTCGTAGCCATTGATTACGATTCTAACCCGGACGTCAAAAAACATACCGACGCCATTTGCGCGCAATTAGAAAGTGCGGGCCTGTCTGTGTTGGTAGATGACCGCGACGAACGCCCCGGCGTGAAATTTAAAGATATGGACCTCATCGGTCTGCCGCATCGGTTAGTAGTGAGCAGTCGCACCGTCAAAGACGGCGAGTGCGAATACAAAAACCGCCGCGAAAAAGATGCTGTGCGTTGGAAGTTGGAAGACGCCACCAACCAACTCATTGAAAAAGTTAAATAAAAAATCCCCGGGTATTTGCTACATAAGCAATCCCGGGGATTTTTGAATGGCAGAAACCTAATTTTATTTAGCCGGCTTAACGGCGTTCTGAATTTTAGACTTCATTGTACCTTCCGTGGCGGCCTTGGCCTCGTCATACGTTAGGGCCTTAGGCGGTTTGAAAGATGCGGCAGACGAGTCTTTTTCCGCCTCGTTGGTTTTGTTGCCCAAACCTTGCTCGCCACCGCCTAATTTAGCGGCTTTCAAATCTTTGGCTTGGGGCGCTTGGTAACTACTCATCATAGACCCTTTTTGCGCCGCCGGAGCCGTCGCGCTGTTGTCTATGGCTTGCTTGGTCGGTTGCGCGACACCGGGGGTTTCTTTTCCCGAAGAAACGGCTCCGGTTTGCGGATGAACTACCGCTACCGAAGTGACCGGGTGAGAAACCGGTGCGGACGTTGCCGGATGCGACACGGAAACCGCTGTTTGCGGGCGCGACACCGTCACCGCCGTATGCGGACGGTTGACCGCCCCGGACGTTTGCGGATGTGTTACGCTAACGCGGGTACTCGGGTGCGACACCGCGACGTTCGTCGTCGGAGCCGCACCGACTCCGACACACACCACTCCCCACATCACCAACCCAAAAATTTGCTTTTTCATATTATTTTTTACCCGGTTGCCCTTGGCCGCCCATCATATTCATCAACGCCGACATATCCGGCATGCCGGCCGGCATAGCGGCCCCCGCATTTCCTGCGGCGGCCCCTTTGCTCCCTTGTGCGCCCGGCATACCACCCATCAGCCCTTGCAAACTTTGTAATTGTTGCATCATGGCGGCCGGATCAGTACCCGCTTGAGCGGGTTGTGCCGCCGCCGGGGCAGATTTACCGGCCGGGGCGGGTTTTTCCGGCTGAGAAGCAACCGGAGCGGCTGTTTTTGCCGGAGACACATTTACCTGGGCCATTTTATCTTTGGCGGCTTGTTCACGGCCGGATTGCGCCGCGGCAGCCGATTGCGTTTGAACCGTTTTGGTTTGTACGCCTTGACGCCACGCACTACCGGTGCGCGAACCGTAACTGGTAAAACTGCGTGTTTGCACCGCTTGTTGGCCGGGAATGTTGGATTTTTCGTCCTTGTTTGCGGCTTGCGTGTCCGCCGCCTTAGCCGGAGCGGCGGAAAATTGCGGACGCGAAGTGCTACCCGCCTGATACGCAAACGCGCTAACACCCATTAACATAAACAAAACAAAAGTAATTTTTTTCATAAATCTCCCCCTCTTTATAGTATAGGTCTGCGGCAAAATTTGTCAAGGTGTCACTTTACGGTAAACGTTAAATTTTCCGGGATCTCTAAAATTTCCGGGTGATGCGAACGTACGCTAAACGTGCGGTTTTTATAAGAACGGAGTTTGGCTAGTTCGTCTTTAGAAAAATGAATTTGAATATAATTGTTTTCCCGGCGGTTTCCCGTCCACCCGAAACAACGATTCTGCGGTTTTTCAAGCACAAGTTGTTCCCCATGTAAAATATTGACGGAACAATCAACATATCTCGGCACGTAGGTACTTTGCATAATCAAATCGGTAGCGGACAAATGTTCCCGCTCACAAGCGGCGGGAGCGTCGTATCCCCAAAACAGTTGGCTCACTTTTACGGGAATAATTGACGGCTCATGAGACGTATCCGTCAATGTAACCGGTTTTAACGGCCCACCGTTTATATGCTGTTTTAGAAAAGAAATCATATCATCCGTCATAGCCTCATGTGCCCTGTTCGGATAAATGTGAGTTTGCACATTAGACGCATTTTCATTGATTAAATGGTAAACATGTTGCACACGAGCGAGCGTCGTCTCTTCCGGCAAGACACGTTGCAAAACCGGTTTTTCTACTTTGGACGAATAACAATCGTCATAAGGCAAAGGATCGTTGATATCTACTTTCCCTTCATAGGAAAAAATCGGCACGTTTAACCAAGCGCGCTTATTAAACTTCTTTCCGGTCAGTTCTTTTAAATCGCCCACACCTACCGGATAAATGAGGTTGATATCTTCTACTGTTTCTAACGGCAACATAGGGTAATGTTGTCCGCCGCACGCAGACGCTAAAATGTTTTCGGGGTGCAACAAGGTCCAGCGCCAACAAAAATCTCCCGACGCAGAATATCCGGCTACGAGCACCTTTTTTGTAGTACGGATCCCGCGTTTTTTTAGTTGTTTGCGAGCCTCTTTCATCATATTTAAAACTTGCAAATCAAGCCGTTTTAATTTTTCTTCTTGCGAAACAAAAACGGCGCGGTTCAAATCGTGTGTATAAAGAATCGGATCTCCGCGATTTTCCCGCTGTACTAGCGGCATGAGCATAGGCACGCCAAGGCCATCGGGAATGCGATAAACAAACCTATTAGTACGCAACTCCTCCAGCGTCCGCTCCTCTGCTTCTTTTGCCGAAGAAGTTGCCCCCACATTATTCATTTCAAACAACATCGGTAATTTTTTGGACGTGTCCATCGTCGTGGGTAAATATAAAGCATAGCCCCAGTGGAAACCCTTTTGCGGGTTCGCGGGAAAGGTCAAAATTTCCCCGGTAGATTCGGCGCGCAACGCCGGGCCGAAAAGTAAAACGGACAGGACACAAAAAATAAGTTTTTTCATACCCTCAGTATATAAAATTTTTGCTACACTATACGTAATGGAAGACACGGTTTATGATGTGATTATTGTCGGGGCGGGCGCGAGCGGACTACTATGCGCACGGGAGTGCGCGCGCGGCGGCCTCAAAACACTTGTCCTGGAAAAAGAGCAACTGCCCGGACGGAAAATTTTAGCCAGCGGCAACGGTCGTTGCAACCTCACCAATACCCGCGTCGCGCCCGCGTTTTACCACGGGGATGAAAAACTCCTTTCCGCCGCCTTATCCCAATTTTCTTACCAAGATTGCCGTCGTTATTTTGAAAACTTAGGCATTTTGCTGGTGGAAGAAGAACTCGGGCGAATCTTCCCGCAGACCGGCAAAGCCACCGCTGTTTTGGAGCCGCTCAAATTAGCCGCCCGGGAAAGCGGCGCGGAAATTTTGACCGGGCAAACGGTCCGAAAAATTAAACGCGGCAAGACTTTCAGCGTTCTTACCCAAACAGACAAAATCTTTCAAACGCGCCGCGTCGTGCTTGCGTGCGGCTCGTGTGCCTATGGGCAAATCGGCGGTTCTTCCGCCGGGTATGAACTGGCACGTTCACTCGGGCACACCATTATCACACCGCGCCCGACGCTAAGCGGGCTTGTGGTAAAAGAAAATTTTTCGCGCCTTACCGGCGTGCGCGCACAAGTAAAATTGCGCGTCCAACATACACAAACGCAAGGCGAAATTATTTTTACAAATTACGGAATCAACGGCCCGGCTGCCCTCAACGCAAGCGGCGTTATTACGCGCGCATTAGACGGCGGGAACGTACCGATATACTTAAATTTCTTACCGGAAATAGCGGACATACCGATGTTTTTTAATGCACGTTTAAAAGCGTTTCCGCACCGGAAACCGAAAGATTTTTTCGCGGGAGTGTTGCACGAATCTATCGCTAATTTACTCATTGATTTTAAAGGGCTTCGCAAAAATAAACCGATGAGTGAGCAATCTCCCACCGCCGTAAAAAATGCGTTTGAAACCGTATCAAACTGGCCCGTTACGGTGAGTGCCTTGCGCCCGTGGAATGAGGCCATGGTGGCCGCAGGGGGTGTCAACACGCGCGAAATAAACTATAATACTTTTGAGTCGCTGTGTTGCCCGGGCGTGTACGTCACAGGTGAATTACTGGATGTGGACGGCCAAAGCGGCGGATTTAATTTACATTTTGCATGGGCGAGCGGATTTGCCGCCGCCACACATTTAACACAGGAGAAATAATCTATGGCTGAAATTGTCCGAAAGACCACCAGTTTACCCGATCACACTGGTTTTGTGCGTACGTATTACGTAGAAGACAAAGAAGTCTACCAGGAAACGTTAGATAAACACTTAGACATTCAATCCCACACGGGCTCCCTACCCGACGGAACTGTCAAAGAATTTTTTGAAAACGGCAAACCGTATTTTGAGTGTGAAGTAAAAAACGGACAGCGCAACGGCCCCTGCAAAATCTATTTTGATAACGGCAAAGTCAATATTGAAAAATACTACGAAAACGGACTCTTGCAAGGCAAAGCGCGCGTGTTTCACCCGTCGGGTAAATTGTATAAAGAATTTTCCTATGTAAACGATATTCAAGACGGAAAACAGGTCAAATACTATCCGGACGGCAAGGTGCTGGAAATGTCGGAATTTCACAAAGGATTTTTAAACGGGGTGTGCAAAGTATATACGCCGGAAGGGGATTTGCGCTCGGAATGTACGTACAAAAACGATAAACTCGTGGGCGATAAAATTATCTATCATCCTAACGGCACGATTGCGCTCATATCCCCCCACAAGGACGGCAAGCCCAATGGCGTAACAAAGAAATTCAGCGACACGGGCGAACTGATGGAAGAATGGTTTTTTGAGGAAGGCATTTTGACCCTCAAAAAAGCAAAATAAGTGCTCGCTGCACGGGCGTGAGGTCTTGGACCTCTTTGGGCATTTAGTGTTATCTTCTACAAGAGGGACCTCGTGGTATCCCTCAGCAAAATCTACTGAAAAAGCAAAAGCGGAACAGAAAAAATCTGTTCCGCTTTTTTATTTACACTCTTTTTCAGGTCTATAAAAAACTTAATAGGCGTATGCCGTAATCCCTTCATCATTCGGGCCATGACCCGTTTTTTGATGTGTATCCAGTTGACAGATCTTGTTTGCTAAAACACTGTTGCCATAAGCATAACATCCGGCAGCGAGCGTGGGAAAACTTATCAAATAACTGATGAACCGCGCACCCGACTTATACAAAATACATTCCACATATTTAACCGAAGTAGAAATTTGGCACCTCCCCCACGAATAATGGTAGAAAGCATATCCGTCTTCCCTTGTATCAAAAGAGGTAGGTGTAGGCATGTCTATACTTAAGGCCTCTAAATCATAGGTGTATTCGCCATTGGCTAAAAAATAAACTCCTTCGGCCTTAGCAATCGTTTGAGTCAATTCTTTTACCGTTGACAGACGGCTTTTCCACACGGCTTGCTCATATTGCGCCAACGCCACCGCCGCCAATATACCGATGATTAAAACCACCACTAGTAATTCAATAAGCGTAAAGCCACCTAATTTGCCCGATAGTACATTTTTCATAAGAACCCTCTTTTTTGCTAAATTTTGCTTATAAGTAATCTAGCAAAAAAAAAAAACGAAGTCAAGTGTTATTTTTTGAGACGGAAAAATGCAGCAGAAAAACAACCCCCTCGCCTGCTAGATGAGCACTGCGAGGGGTTGCACCTTCGTAAAAATTACTTTACTTAGAACCGCAAGGA
Source organism: Elusimicrobiaceae bacterium (assembly GCA_045645285.1). Classification (GTDB taxonomy): domain Bacteria; phylum Elusimicrobiota; class Elusimicrobia; order Elusimicrobiales; family Elusimicrobiaceae; genus Avelusimicrobium. The sequence continues at coordinate 14,499 of JAZRIL010000036.1, forward strand.
AAGCGACGCCTCCGCCCCCAAGCCGTAGTGTGCATAGTTGGCGGCCAAACTTAAATCCATATACGACGGCAATTTAAAGTTAAATCCCGCCGTAGCACGTGCCGTGGCGGCATATTCGCGCTTGCCGCGCACACTGGCCGCCGCCACCCCGTTGCCTACGGTAACGGTGGTGTAGTCTACTCCGCCGCCGACATACGGCACAAAGTACTTAAACTTCATAGATAACACCAAACTGGCATTATAATGCGTAGCAGAAAAATCTTGCGCGCTCGCGCTGTGGGCAGCGAGCACAACCATCGGTTGAAAAGCCCCCGTTGTTTCGCTCGGGCGTGTAATCCCCCAGCGCAGTCCGCCGCCGGCAATAGTCAGCCCTTCATAACTGCTGGCACGGATAAACCCGTCAATGCGAAACGGCATCCCGATATCGGCTTGTAACCACGGACTGACGACACTGCCTACTTTGTGACGGTCGCCCAACGCGGTATGATTACGCTCGGCTTCGGTGTTGCCTTGGCCCTGGCTCATTTTAAAAAGCATGCCGGCGCGCGGCCCGATTTGGAAACCGCCCCAGCCCAAAATGCGCCCTGTGGTATACGTACCGGCGCCAATAATTCCTCCCAAGTCTTTGGTGAACGCACGCACGTTATTAGCAGTTACATTTGCGCCGAAATCATCCCATTGGCGGGCGGCACTCACACTAAACACACCTACACAAAATAAAAACAATACGACCCATTTTTTCATTTTTTCTCTCCTTGAGTACTTGGATTAAAACGATCAGCAAAAACTAATTCATCGCCGGGACGAATCATACCGTTGAGCGTGCCGCCGGGTAATTCCAGCGTATAATATCCCCCACGCACAAAGCGGCCAAAACGCCACGGTTTCATATTTTCTTTGACGTATAACACACGGCCGGATTTATCGCAAAACACCGCATCTATGGCAAAGCGCATAAAACACGTGTGAATTTGCGGACACGGCAAAAGCAACAGGGCTTTACCCTTTGCCAGCGGCGGACGCATCATCAACCCGCACAGCCGCGTAAAAAAGGTATCGGCAGTTTCTATTTCGTGGGCGATTATTTGTCCGCCCGGACGGTGCATACATTGCATATCATTTCCCTTGCTCCACGCACTCCTGCAACGCGGCTTGCACACGCGCAAGCCAATTTTTATCCGCTATATCCAGCGCGCTCGGAGCAATAAAACTCAGCCCGTTTTGCTGCTTGAAAACTAAAAACGTCAGTAACCATTTATTATCTACGTCCACGTCGGCAATCCACATATTCGCACGCGTCTTTGCCGGGCGAAAGCGGCTGATTTCAAACTTTCCTTCCGCTCCGTTTTGCACGCATATTGACGCGCATGTTTTTAATAAATGGTAGGTGGCTTTGTCCAGCACCCGCACATTGACGTATTTGCCGCGGGTTACCGGCATAACGGGGCGGCCGTTATCCACCCCAATACCCCGCACCGTAAACAAAGTCCCATATTGTAAATCCAACGCGCGCAGCCCCACCGCACTCAATAACAACACCGCCAGCCAGACTGCGCGCTTCATAAATGTATTACGCGGTTACACGTTCCACGTAGTTACCCGTACGGGTATCCACGAGCACCGTATCGCCTTCGTTGATAAACAGCGGCACTTTAATAACAGCGCCCGTTTCCAATGTGGCCTCTTTAGTAGTGTTGGCCACAGTATCGCCTTTTACACCGGGAACGGTGGAGGCAATTTTAAGCGGTACTTTAATGGGGAGTTCCACATTAAAAAGTTTATCGTTGATGTAAATGCCGGTGGCGTCCATATTATCTTTTAAATATTTGCTCAAATCACCCAATTTGGCGACGGGCACTTCCACTTGGTCGTACGTTTCGGCATTCATAAAAGTGGCCATATCGCCCGACGTATACAAATAAGTAAACGGACGTTTTTCCACTTCCACTTCTTTAAATTTATCTTCGGGACGATACGACGTTTCAATCACAGAACCCGTGTTGATATTGCGCAATTTCACGCGCACCACCGCGCGGGCTTGGCTTTTGCGGTGGTGTTGAAATTCAATAATTTCCACCAGTTGGCCGTTCTCGTCTTCAAAGATAAGACCTTCTCTAAATTCGGTCGTACTTAACATAATTACTCCTTTTGCGGGCCGCCCCCCAAGGGACGCACCCGAAATTATTTTTGTGTCAATTTTTTGGAGCCGGTTTTTGTAACCAGGAAACTGTCTTCCAGACGGATTCCCCATTTTCCGGCGAAGTAGATACCCGGTTCCACCGTCACGACGGCGTTTTCCGGAATGAGAGCCGCCGAGCCGGAACGCAAAATCGGCGCGTCGTGTACGACCAGTCCGATTCCGTGTCCGGTGGTATGGAAAAATTCCTTCCCATAACCGGCCGCCTCAATCACATCCCGCGCGGCTTTATCCACCGCGCCGGCACTTACCCCCGCACGCAAGGTTTTTACCCCGGCGCGACGGGCCGTATCTACTATATTCCAAATCTTTTGGTACTCACGCGGAGCCGCGGCTCCGTGCCACCAACTGCGGGTCATGTCTGACGTGTACCCCTCGTAAAAACAACCAAAATCCATGAGTACCGCTTCGTTATTTTTCAGTTTGCGCGTTTTGGAAGGCATGTGATGTGCATCGGCCGTATTGGCCCCGAAGCACACAATGTTAAATGGCACGCTGTCCGCTCCGCGCCTCATCATCGCAACCGCCATTAAAATACGTACTTCTTCTTCCGTCATACCGGTTTTGATTTGCGGGTGCACTTCGGCAAACGCTTCCCACGCAATTTTGCACGCTTTACGCAGTTTGGCTATTTCGTCGGGGTCTTTGCTTTTGCGCATTTCGCTCACCAATCCTTCGGCGCGTACAAAACGGGCTTTCGTTAAAGTTTCCCCCGTCTGATAATCCACTTGCCCCGGGTCAAAAGCCACCCGGTGAAGTCCTAATTTTTTGACTTTAGCCAACGCGCCGGACAGCATCGTGCCAAACGGCACGTCTTCTGTTTTCAAAAAGCCACGCGCGGGTGCCATTTTGCTGACGATTAGTTTTTTAGTAATGCAATAGGCCTGCTTGGGAGTAATCAAAAACACGGCTTCCCCGGCGGATAATTCTATGCCGGACAAGTAGCGCTGTTCTACTACCGACACCGTCAAATATCCGTCCAACCCCGCGTCTTTAAGTACGCGGCGCAAGAGGCGCATCCGTTGGGCAGATAACTGGGTGGGTGTCATATTACTTTTTGGTATAAATTTGCGGACCTTTTTTTGTAGCCACGACGGTATCTTCCAAGCGTACCCCGAACTTGCCCGGCAAATAAATCCCCGGTTCTACAGAAAAAATATTCCCTTCTACCAACACTCTTTTGGAATCGGGGCTGTTGTACGGCTCCTCGTGGTTTTCAATCCCGATACCGTGGCCGGTGCGATGGGTAAAATATTTCCCGTATCCGGCCGCTTCAATAACGCCGCGCGCAGCAGCATCCACGTCTTTGGTACGGGTGCCGATTTTAGCGGCTTTAATACCGGTACTGCGTGCTTTGTCTACGATTTTCCAAATTTTAGTATATTCGGCCGGCTCGTGTTTCCCGTGCCACCAACAGCGTGAAATATCCGATGTATACCCTTTATAAATACATCCGAAATCCAACAAAATCGCATCTTCTTTTTGCAATTTACGCGTACTGGTTTTGTAATGCGGATTGGCCGCGCCTTCCCCAAACGCCACAATCGTTTGGAACGGGGTACCCGTGGCCCCTTGCATACGCATAAAACTTTCCAACATAGCGGCCACTTCGCACTCCATCATGCCGGTCTTAACGCGCGACTTAACATACTCGTACGCGCGGTACGCGATGCGGCATGCCTCGCGTGTCCTTTTGAGTTCTTCGGCATCTTTTACTTCACGTAATTGGGAAATCAGACAAGGCAACTCCACGCAACCGGCCTCACGCATTTTCTTGCCGGATAAATAATTTTCTTTCGTCGCATCAAACCCGACGCGGGAAAGTTTTTTCTTACGGACAAATTCCAACGCCGCTTCCAACTGGCCGTTATCGTGCGCGTAAATTTCCACCTCCGGGGCGAATTTACCAAACGGTTCTAAATAAAGCCCCCGCGTAAAACACGCCACTCCTTTGGGATGAATCACAAACACGGTTTCTTCCGGATAAAAGAAAAAACCAAACAGATAAAATTGGTCAATATTATGGGTAAGCACCAAAGAAGAAACGTGATGTTTACGCAGTAAATTTCGTACAGCGTTGTAGCGGGATTGTCTAATTTGTTGTAATGACATTTTTAAGTTCCTTTTTAAAATATCTCTTATATATGATAACACTTTTTTCCCTGTTGCGACAATTAAATTTCTGTCGCTGTCCCATTAGAATTTACTATAATAAATGTATGATGCGTAGATTGTGGTTATTTTTACTGCTGGCCGGAGTATGCTCGGCTGCCCTACCGGGGCAAGCCACTACATTTACTGCCAAAAATGATGCCTTTACACTGGATATGCCCGCCGGGTGGAAAGCCGCCGCCAAGGTGGCGCCGGATAGTGTTTTGACATTGGAAAAAGGAACGGCCCGCCTGGAAATTAAAACCATTGACTGCCCCAACGAAACGTGCTTGGAAACTAAAATCAATGCTGACCTGGCCGATATTAAACGTAAAAAAATGAAAGTGGTGGGCAACTCGTACACCGGGGAGGATATCAAACGCATTGAGTTTTCTACCGGCGAACCGTTTTTCTACATCAATTTTTACACCCCTAAAAACGATTTTGCCGCGGGATACTTTTTAATTGGTCCGCAGTCCTATTCCATTTTGGCTAAAAATTTAACGTATGCCCAGACGGATTTAATTTTCTCTTTTATTTCGCCGCGCACGGTGGAAAAAGTTCCCGGGGAAGAAATCCAGCCATTGGAAATGGACGTGCAAGACCCGCGCGCTTACGATATTGCGGCTGTCCCCAACATAGCGGAAGAAACGGTTTCGGCTCCTACCGAGGCCACAAAACCCGCTCCGGCGCCGCGGCCTTCTTTCTCGCGCTATGTAACTTCCGCCAAAAAGAAATTAACCACCGCGCATATTAACACTTTTATTTCCCAACGTATGCCGCCTTATGTCCGCCACTGGGGGCGTGGGTTTGATGTATTGATTTTACTGGGTTTGGCGTATGTAGGTTTGCAAGCGGTCGCTTTGTTTTTACGTTTGCTTATCCGCCCCAAACGAACTCCTTTGGCCGCCAACCCCAACTCGCTCTACCCCATTCGCTTTACACGGTTATATGGCACCCCGTCGCTCATTTTCCGTGCTAAAGACAACCAAGGGAACATTTTGATTTCTTTGTCTAGCCGGTGGGATAGTTTATTTCTGTTTGCGGGACTTTTGTTGGTGCTACTAACCTGTGCGTTGCTGGCTATCACCGGTATATGCGAACGCGGACAACTCTTGCCGTTTTCGGCTTTCACATACGATACGATTTACTCCTTCTGTTCTTTATTGATTCCGCTGGGATTGGTCATTTTCTTTTGCGGTGTGGTATGGGCACAACTGGTACTGCGGGAAATCAGTCTGTTTGACCGCAAAGGCAAAAAAGCGGCTATCGTACTGCAAAAAGGTTTTGGGCTTATTCAAGAAAAATATGAAATTTATTTTGCCCGCTCCAAAGAAGTGTTAGTGGCCAAACGCCGGCGTTTTACGTTGCGCCGCCATTGGCAATTGTTTGGCCCCGAAGCCAACCTCCTGGCCGACATTACGGAAACTTCCCGCTGGCGGGCCTTGGTGCGTAAAGTATGCGGACACCTGTGGGGCTTTTTGCGAGCCGACTATCACATCACCGGACAAATGGAAAGCACCGGAACTATTACCAGCGACCGCTCTATCTTCAACCGTTTTACGTGCGAGTTAGATAAACCCCAAGCCATCAACGCGCGCGACTTATTGGTGTTATCATTACTCATCAACATCCGCGACAAAGATAAATGGTACCCCTGGTTCAATTAATTCCGGTGCTATCATTTTCTTCTCTCACTATCCTATACACGACCTACCGCTTTTGCCGCGGGGCATTGGGTGTAACCCGCGCCTGCGGTTTCGTGTTTCCCCCCGAATGCGGCGCGTGCGACTTAGGTGAAACGACCGTGTTCGGTTGAGATGGCACCGACGGACCGGTCCGGTGTGGACGGGGCGGCGTTACAGGACCCACCCGGTGTGGGCGAAGCGGTGTTACAGGTCCCACCCGATGTGGCCGAAGCGGCGTTACAGGACCCACCCGGGGTGGCCGCGGAACAATTACGCGGGGACGCCGGGGCGGCGGATTAAACGCCACCAAGTGCACTTCCGTGGTTGGAGCGACTACCGCATGAACCGGCTCGGCCACATACACCGTTGGTTCATCCACCGCCGGGCTAATCGTGGCCATACAGCCACCTAAAGCCGTGCAAGAAGCCAACATCATAAACATCTGTTTCATACCAGTACCTCCTTTTACTGCGGTTAATTACAAAACCCCCCAATCCAACACTTTATTGCACCCGGTTTGGCTGTTAAAGCGGTCTATTTTATATAATATAGGTAGATATGAACTTACGGGAATTTTTAGACAAAACACGTACTTTTATCAAAATATCGTTACATAAATATTCGGTATTTTTATTGCATTTAACCCCCCACCAAAACATCGCCCAAACGGTGCTGACTTATACGTTTATTGGGATGGTGGTATTGTCGCTGCCGTTTATGACAAACGTGCCGGTGTCGTTTTTGGATAATTTTTTCACAGCGGCCGCCGCCGTGTCTACGGCCGGATTGCAAACCGTCAATTTTGCCGATTCCTATACTTTCTTGGGCAAATTAGTGGTACTGATACTCATCCAAATCGGCGGGCTGGGGTACATGACTTTTTCGTCCTTTGTGTATTTATCCTTTTCCCAACGACATCGCTTACGCCACCACCAACAAGAATCGTTATCGGCGGAAGTATCCCTCCCTAAAACATTGGATATTACTTCCTTTTTACGTTCGGCGTTTGTATTTACCATTATCGCCGAAAGTTTGGGCGCGGTATTTTTGTTTAACTATTTCCGCCATCACGATTATTCTATTTTACAAGCCACGTGGTACAGTATTTTCCACAGCGTATCGGCGTTTTGCACCGCAGGATATGCCCTATGGAGTAACGGACTGGAAAATTTTGTAGACAGCAAAACCATTAACATAGTGATTTCGTGTTTGATGCTACTAGGGTCTATGGGGTTTATCGTCGTAACAGACGTATTTAATTTCATCCGCCGCAAAACGACTTCCATTTCACTAACTACCAAAATGATTGTCGTGGCTACGTTGATTATTTTAGTCATTGGTACGTTGATTTTGTTTGTTACAACGCCGGGGCTGACCATTTGGGAGGCCGCCTTCCTGTCCGTTTCCACCATGACTACCGCCGGTTACCACACGGTCAACATTGGGTTGTTGTCCTCGTGTTCGCTACTGGTGCTGATCATGCTGATGAGTATTGGCGGAGCGCCTTCCGGCACGGCAGGCGGTATGAAATTAACGGCGTTTTTTAGCGTAATTTCTATTATGTATACCCGCTTGCAACTGCGCACACGCGTGCAGGTACTCGGGCGGCGCATTCCGCTCATGCGTTTGTATGCGGCCACCTCTACGTTTTTACTTTATACAATGTTTTTGCTAGTCAGTATTTTTCTACTTACTTGGACGCAGGATTTACCGTTTTTGAGCATTGTGTTTGAATCGGCCGCCGCCCTAAGTACCAGCGGGCTTTCCACCGGGATAACGCCCGAACTTTCCGTACTGGGCAAACTCATTATTATCGGCACGATGATTATTGGCCGTATCGGCGTGTTGACTTTCGGCGTGGCCCTCTTAAGCCACGAAGAAGACGACGACGACACCCCCCCGGTCAAGCCCACCGAGGACCTCGCTATCTAATATGAAATTTTACCTCATCAGTTTGGGTTGCCCCAAAAATTTAACCAACAGCGAAGAATTTTCCGCCCGCCTCTTGGCTCACGGACACCAGTTGGTTTCCTCGCCGCAACAAGCCGATGAAATCATCATCAACACGTGCGGGTTTATCGCCTCGGCCGTCAAAGAAGCCAAGGACGAAATCCGCTACGCATTGGAACTAAAAAAACAATGCGTCGTCAAAAAAGTGGCCGTAACGGGGTGTTTGGTAGAGCGGTTTAAGGAACAAGTAACCAAAGAATTTCCGGAAATTGACACGCTCTTTTCTATCGGCGCGCAAGAAAAAATAGAAGAAACCCTTAAAACGCACGGCACGCGGTTAGAGCCGCTCCCCTCCTCACTTTATTTGCCGCGATACAAGATGAGTTTGACCGCCCCGCATACGGCGTATTTAAAAATTGCCGACGGGTGCAACAACCGTTGTGCCTACTGCACGATCCCGTTTATCCGCGGCAATTACCGCTCCAAACCCATGGAAGACATCGTGCGCGAAGCGCGGCTGATGACGCAACACGGTGTCAAAGAAATTTCACTGATTGCACAAGACACCACATCGTACGGCATGGATTTATACGGCAAAGTGCAATTTCTGCCCTTGCTGGAAAAACTGCTCAAAATCCGCGAGTTGGGACGTCTGCGCATTATGTACGCTTACCCGCACCGCATGACGCGCGAAATTGCCCGGCTCATGGCAAGCACGGATAAGATTTTCCACTACGTAGATATTCCTTTGCAACACATCGCCGACCCGGTATTAAAACGCATGAACCGCCATTGTGACGGCGCGCAAATCCGCCGTACATTAGATATGCTTAAAAAAGAAGTGCCGGATATTTCACTCCGGACGAATTTTATTGTCGGTTTTCCGGGCGAAACGAAAAAAGATTTTAACGAACTGAAAAAATTTGTAGCCGAGTATGAGTTTGATAACATGGGCGTGTTTGAGTATTTCCGCGAAAAAGGAACGGCGGCGTATGAAATGAAACAAGTGCCCGCTGCGGTTAAACACGAACGCGCGCGCGAACTGGAAGAAGTACAAAGCCGCGTGATTGATACAATAAACAAGCGTTTAATCGGCACGACTTTGGAAGTAATTGCCGACGGAGAAGATTTCGGACGCACCTACAAAGACGCGCCGGACATTGACGGCAAAGTTACGTTCACACATCCCGTAAAACCCGGCACTATTTTTAAAGCGCGCGTGGTAGCCGCGCAAGGGTATGAACGCGAAGTGGAAAAGAATAAAAAATGTTAATCCAATGAGTACACCTGATAAGAGCCTCTGGAACCTAATCTTTTACCACCCAATGCCCGACAAATTTTTTCCGCCCGATCAGAAGCACTCCGACAAAAATAAGAACCCTGGTAAAGAGCATCAACCGTGTTGGGCGGATAAAATGCCAACAGGTGTAATGCCCCACCCAGGCCTTCACTAATTCCACACAACGAATATTCGCCACCAATATCATACCAGATACCTTCTGCATAGGCCTGGGTATGCGTCTGGTTAAAATTATTCGTAAAATCAATATCCAATTCCGTAAAATCATTAGAAATTCTTCCATTCGCCAAATAATAAGACTCCTGGGCCGTACGCAAAGCCCGTAACCCCACCAAACATTTTACGGCCCGACTTTTATCCACCGCTTTTTGATATTGTGGCACCGCCACCGCGGCTAAAATGCCGATGATAAGAACAACGACCAAAAGTTCAATAAGGGTAAAACCGTTGCCGTTATTAAACAAAGGCGTCATTCCAAACTTGATTTGGAATCTTCCACGCACGCAGTTGTTGTTTCGTTGCATAACAACTTGCGTGGAAGATGCTGAAACGAGTTCAGCATGACATCTTATTTTATTTTCATTTTTTTCTTGCATACAAATTTCTCCTTTCAAATGTACCAACAAATAAAATCTAGCAAAAAAAAAAACGAAGTCAAGTGTTATTTTTTCCGACAAAAAAATATCAAAAAAAAATCATCCTGAACTTAATTCAGGATGACCGTGGGTTACAAACCAGATATATTTTCTATGTTATTTATGAATATGAGCGAAATTCGGATACAGTACATTCATAAAAGTATCCATTTCTTCTTTCCCGCCGCGAATTTTCAAGTTGATAGATAACACATACACTTCTTTTTTCAAAATCTCGCGCCAGTTATCGGGGAACTTTACAAAATCTTTAAACGTCGTAATCAGCGGCAAGTTACCGCGGGTCTGTTCAAAGGTGCGCAAATGTTCCTCCGTGTAATGTTGGTGGTCGGGGAAGCGCCATTTTTGTTTTAGGGTAAGCCCCAGGCCTTTGAGTGTATTTTCAAATGTTTCCGGGCTGCCTAGCGCACTAAAACACGCCACCGGGCCTTTGATTTCACTCAGCGGCACTTGACGCGCTTGGCAAATATCCATGTAATATTCCGGCTCGTGGATACTTTCCAAAATCGGGATGGTATCCTTTTGCTCGCGGACGGCGTCCTTAATATTTTCCAGTTCCCGCGTGCTGACTTGTTCACAATGCGTTAGCACCACCAGAGCCGCCCGTTTAAGTGCCGTTAACGGTTCACGCAAAATGCCATACGGCAACAAGTATCCGTTGCCGAAAGGATTTTTGGCATCTATCAAAACGATATTGGCATCGCGGACCAATTGATGATGTTGGAAACCGTCATCCAACAAAATAAGTTGGCTTTTAAACCGGCGCAATGCCTCGGTAGCCGCGTTGGCGCGGTTGGGTGAAATCACAATGGGCACCTTGTATTGGCTCAGCACACGGCTCATCATAAACGGCTCGTCGCCGGCACTACGCCAATCGGCATCCGGATTGTCAAACAAGACCACAGGTTTATCGGTTTTTTCCCGGCGTTTGTATCCGCGCGACACAATCGACACGCGCAAACCGGCTTTGGCCAATTCGGTGGCGGCCAGTAACACGGCCGTTGTTTTACCGGTTCCTCCGGCCGTAATATTGCCAATACACACTACGCGTGTATTGACACTTCTTACGGCTTTCCACCCGTTAGCATACGCGCTTTGGTTAAGCCACACGCCCGCGCCGTATAATTTAGACGCCGTCCATAACAAGGCCCGTCCGACGGGGTTTTGAATAAGTCTGTCTTTAAGTTGTACTAAATCCATGCGGTTTTTCCTTTTCCTTGCTTACAAATTCTTTTATATATTTTACCATTTCCGGCCGGTTTGCAAAATAGGCAGTCAGCCCACCCAAAACTGCTATAATATTTTTATGGACAGCACCCGTTTTCAAAAAACACCTGCACACTTTTTCCAATATGTAATCCTGAAAGGGGTGTGTGTATGCTTGCGCATCCTGCCGTATCGCGTGGCGGTGTTCCTGGGCCGTCATTTGGTGGGCGGGTCGCGGTTTTTTATGCCCAAACGCTTTGCCCGGATGCAGCAGGATATCGCCCGTGCCTTCCCGGAAAAATCCCCCCAACAAGTCCGTCAAATTGCGGTAGAATCGTGGAACAACATGGGTACCATTGCCGCGGAGTTTGTCCAACTGTCTTCCATGACCGTGGAAGAATTTAAGAAACATTGCCGCATTGTAGGCACCGAAAAATTGGAACGGGCCCAAGGAACTACGGGCGGAATTATTCACATCGGCCATTTTACCAACTGGGAAGCGTTTGGTCTGGCCGCTTCGGCCTACGGGTTTGACAAAGCCGTCCTGGCCCAACGGGTGGATAATCCGTATGTGGATAAAGAAATCAACCGTTTACGCAACGTATTTTCCGGCATTACTTTATATAGTAACCACCAGGATAAACCTTTTTTTACATGTATGCGCTGGCTCAAACAAAAAAAGATGCTCGGCATTTTGTTTGACCAAAATGCCGTAGCGGGCGAGATGTGGTTTCCCTTTTTAGGACGTACGGCGGCCTTTGCGCCGATTACAGCCCTGTTGGCTATTAAACGGCAAGTGCCGGTTTTCCCTGTTCGCGTTACGCGCGAAAAAGACGGCCTGCTTACTTGCACCGTGTATGAGGCGGTACTCCCCCCGGTTGAATATAGTTTACCAAACGTCCGTCAATTTACCAAAACACTCATCGGGTATTACGAAAAATGGTTGCGGGAAGATCCGGCCTCGTGGCTGTGGGCACACAACCGTTGGAAACGTGAAGCCGAAGGCAACGCCTATTTGGAAAAGCACCCCGAGGAACGTATATGATAAAAGCCGTGTTTTTTGACCGCGACGGCACGCTGATTTATGACTACGGGTATTTGTCCGACCCGCAAAAAGTTCATCCGTATACCTGCGCCCGCCACGCGCTTGGGCTGTTGCAAGCAGCCGGATATCACTTTTTTATTGTGTCCAACCAATCGGGCATCGGCCGGGGCTATTTTGGCGAATCGGCCGCCCACGCCGTGAATCACCGCGTATGTCAAGTATTATGGCCGGCCCGTTTTGACGAAATTGTATTTTGCCCGCACGCGCCCGAAGATAAGTGCACCTGCCGCAAACCACTGCCGCAAATGGGGCTAAGACTCATCCGGAAACATCACATTGATATAACCCGGTCGTTTATGATTGGGGATAAAAAATCGGACATTGATTTTGGCCACGCGTTGGGTTGCAAATCTATCTTAGTAGAAACAGCCAACGGCAAAAAACACTTGAAAAAATATCCGGATTTAAAGCCGGATTTTGTGGCCCGGAATTTATGGTGGGCCGCCCGGTTTATCTTGCGCACGGAGGGTATATGCAAAAAATAACAGGGCTGTTAATTTTCGCCTTGTGCTGTGGCGGTTGCGCGTGGCACAAAAATACAAATCAATCCGTTTCCGTTCCCGCCCCGGAAACCGCCGCCGCCCCCACCGCAAATGCAGTTATTACTGCCGAACCGATTTCAACGCCTAACGTTCCCCCCGTCAAAACCGAAAAACAACCCGCGCAACCCGCGCCCGCGCAAACGCCCAAAGCCGCGACGACACCGGTACAAACACCCCCCGTCCAACCGGCTCCCGCACCGTCGCAACCGGCGCAACCTCCGGCTACAAATTTGCCCCCGGTGCCCGATAAAGCCGTTTTTAAAGATGAAATGCTCATCTCGTTGGAAGGACGAAAATTGGGCCCGTTAGCCGCCCTGTCCCCGCAATCCGACAAGACTTTTTCCGCACCGTGGCAAGGCGAACAATTGAAATTCGGGCTGTACTATTCCGGCATTAAAGTGGGCACGGCTTACATCAAAAATCGTGGTATTGTGGACGTGAACGGGCAAGCGGCGTATGTGATTCAAACCTCTGCTTTTTCGGCCTCTGTAATAGATACTGTTTTTAAAGTGCGCGATATCAATTTGTCTTGGCTGGACGCCCGAAATTTTCATTCCTTGGGCTACAGCCAAAGTTTACGCGAAGGCCACTACCAACGTGATGAATGGGTTACCTTTGATTATTCCGCCAACACGTACCGCGGGGAACTAAATAAAAAATCGGGCACGCGCGCGCTGTCCGGCGCGGTAACGGCCCCGGTGCTGGATATACTGAGCGCACTTTATTTTGTACGCGGGCAAAAATTGGAAAACGGAAAAGACGTCGTATTTGATATTTTAAACCGCGAGGAACAATATCCGCTGGTTGTAAAAATTATCAAACGCGAAACCGTCAAAACCCCGGCCGGAAAATTCAAATGTGTGGTCGTAGAGCCGCAATTTCGCGGGGAAGGAATTTTTGTAAGTAAAGGTAAAAGTTTACAAGTGTGGCTGACCGATGACGAACGGAAATTACCCGTTAAAATGAAGACGGAGGTTTTTATCGGCAGTGTCAGCGCGCAACTATTGGAATATAAGCACAATTAAATATATAATGAAGTGTTGTGAACGGAGGAAGCATGCAACCTAAAATAAGCCGGTTAAAAAACCTTTTAAAGTCCTTTAAGGGCCAAGAAGTTATCGTCGTGGGCGATATTATGCTGGACCATTTTATTAAGGGGTCGGTCAGCCGGATTTCGCCGGAAGCCCCTGTGCCGGTAGTCAACGTAAATAACGAATTTTTTGTAGCCGGCGGGGCGGGCAACGTGGCCGTTAATTTAGCCGCGTTGGATGCCAAACCGGTGATGATTTCCGTCGTCGGGCCGGACCTGGGCGGCGAAATGTTAAAAGATTTTCTACGCGAACGCGGAGTCAACATCAGCGGTATTTGCGAAGATTTGGACCGCCCCACCACGCAGAAAATCCGCGTCATGGCCGAGCAACAACAAATCGTCCGTTTTGACCGCGAAAGCAAAAAAATCATTTCCCCCGCCATGGCTCGCGCGTGCATGAAGGCCTTTGAACAAGCCGTTAAAACAGCCAAAGGCGTTATTTTATCCGACTACGGAAAAGGTATGCTCAGCGACCAAAATATCCAAAAAATTATTGCTATTTGCCGTCAGAAAAAAATCCCTGTGTGCGTGGACCCCAAAATTGATAATTTTAAAAAATATAAATACATCACCTGCATGACGCCCAACACCAAAGAAGCGTGGGAAGGCGTCGGACAATCTCCCAAATCCGGCGAAGAAGCCATGGACAAATTAGGCAATACTATCTTGAAAATGTTGCAGGCGGATTCTGTTCTTATCACCCGCAGTGCCGAGGGGATGAGTCTATTTGAAAAAGGGGCTAAAAAGCCCTACACCGTCCGGGCGACCGCGCGCGAAGTGTACGATGTTACCGGCGCGGGCGACACGGTTATTTCCGTGTTAACGCTTGCGTTAGCCGCCGGAGCCAATTTGAAAGAGGCCGCCGTCCTGGCCAACTATGCGGCCGGTATTGTGGTAGAAAAATCGGGCACGGCTACCGCCTCACGCCAAGAAATTGAAGGAGTCCTAAAATGAGTGATATTTTAATTGTTATTCCGGCCCGATACGGTTCTTCGCGCTTACCGGGAAAAATCTTAAAACCGCTATGCGGCAAACCGGTTATCCGGCATGTGTATGAAGCGTGTAAAAACACCGGGCTGGGCGAAGTGATTATCGCCACGGAAGAACCGCTTGTCGTAGAAGCGTGTACTAAATTCGGTGCGCACGCCGTGCTGACTAGCGACGCTTGCAAAAGCGGTACCGACCGCGTGTTTGAAGTGGCGCAAAATCGCCCCGAACAATTAATTATCAACGTGCAAGGCGATGAACCGTTTATCCAAACCGAAACGGTGCTTGCCGTAACCAATTTACTCAAAAATGATCCGTCGTGTGATATTTCCACAGCCGCATTTGCCCGCCAGGATGATAGCGAGGTAGATAATCCCAACATCGTCAAAGCGGTACTGGCCAAAGACAAACGCGCCTTGTACTTTTCGCGCTCGCGCGTACCATACAAACGGGAAAAGACGGAAGAAAATTTGAAAGTGCCGTATTGGCACCATTGTGGAATTTACGGCTACCGCCGCGCCGCTTTAGAGCGGTTTGTGCATTTGCCGGAAAGTCCGCTTGAAAAATTAGAAAGACTGGAGCAACTGCGCGCGTTAGAGGACGGCATGGTCATCAAATGCGCGGAGATTGCCCCCTCCGGCCCGGCCATTGATACGCAGGAAGACCTCATGGCCGCCGAGGACTATTATCGTCAACACCACGCCCAGCACTAACTGCCGGGCGTTTTTAAAAACCCATTAAGGAGAAAACAATATGTCAAAATTCATTTTTATCACCGGTGGCGTAGTGAGTTCGCTAGGCAAAGGGATTTCCGGCGCCAGCATCGGCAAGTTGCTGCAGTTAAACGGTATCAAGGTTAACATGATTAAATGCGACCCATACATTAACGTAGACCCCGGCACCATGTCCCCTTATCAACACGGCGAAGTATTCGTAACGGTAGACGGCGCCGAAGCCGACCTGGATCTGGGCCACTACGAACGCTTTTTAGACGTCAACATGACCCGCGCCAACACCAACACCGCCGGGAGCATTTACCAAACCGTCATTGACCGCGAACGCCGCGGTGAATATCTGGGCGGCACCGTACAGGTAATTCCGCATATCACCAACGAAATCAAGAAACGTTTTACCGCGCTGGAAAACGAAGCCGACGTATCTATCATTGAAATCGGCGGTACGGTGGGTGATATTGAATCGTTACCGTTTTTGGAAGCGGCCCGGCAGTTGCGTTTGGAAAAAGGCCCGCAGAATGTACTTTGCGTGCACGTAACACTCATTCCGTACATCGCCGTTGCGCAAGAACTCAAAACCAAACCGACGCAACACTCCGTCAACAAACTGCGCGAACTTGGCATTGAGCCCAGCATGCTTATCTGCCGCACCGAAAAACCGCTCAACAAATCGCTCAAAGAAAAAATTTCGCTTTTTTGCAGCGTTCCCGCCAAAGCCGTTATTGAATGCAAAGACGCCAAGTCCATTTATCACGTGCCGGAAATGTTTTATAAACAAGAAGTGGATAAGCAAATTATTTCGCTACTCGGCTTAAAACCGACGCAAGAAGTAGACCCGAAACAATTTGAATTTTTTGACCGCGCGTTAAATCCGTCTAAGACGGTAAAAATTGCCGTGGCCGGGAAATATGCCGAATTCCAAGAGGCGTATAAATCCATCCACGAGGCCCTGCGCCACGCCGGTATGAATAACGATGCTAAAGTAGAAGTCGTGTACGTCAACACCGAAAAAGACGACGTGAACGAAGCGTTAAAAGGTGCGGACGGCATTTTGATTCCCGGCGGGTTTGGTAACCGCGGCGTGGAAGGAAAAATCAACACCGTACGTTTTGCGCGCGAAAACAAAGTACCCTTTTTGGGTGTTTGTTTGGGCATGCAATGCGTGGTGCTGGAAGCGGCACGCAACTTGTGCGGCTTGCACGATGCCAACTCCACGGAATTTGACCCGACGACAAAAGACCCCGTGGTAGATTTAACCCCGCAACAAAAAAATGTAGTTTATAAAGGCGGCACCATGCGCTTGGGCAATTACACCGCCGACTTAAAACCGGGCTCTTTGGCGCACCGTTTATACGGCAAAGACCGCATTGAAGAACGCCACCGCCACCGCTATGAACTTAATCCCACCTACGTCAAACAATTGCAAGAAGTGGGCTTAAATGTGTCCGGTTGGCACGAGGGCGTTTTGCCCGAAATCGTGGAACGCACCGACCACCCGTATTTTATCGCGGTGCAATTCCACCCGGAATTTGGCTCGCGCCCGATGCGTCCGCACCCCTTGTTTGACGGCCTCATCAAAGCCAGTTTGAAAGCCAAAGAAGAAAAGAAATAAGAAAGTTTTTGACGAGAAAACAGCGCACCCCGAAGATTTTTTTCTTCGGGGTGTTCGTTTATTAGTTGGCATAATGCCATGACATATAACTCTCTAAATTCGTAGGATGAGATTGCGTATCGCTCTTACAAATTTGATTACGAATATCTTGTAAATCAGTAGTATATGCCCTACAATATCGCCCGACATAAGAAGGATTATTATTTAACCAAATCTGATATCCCATATACATATTTCCGTCCTTAGTCAAATCACAAAGAATGGCTTGTGCCGAAGTAACATATAGCGTGCAGTATCCCCAATCAAAAGAACAGCGCCCCCATGACACACAATTTCCGGGAACCTCTATACTTAACTCCTCTATATTGGTCGTATAACTACCATTGGCCAAATAATATATTTCCTCCGCCTGCGCGATACTGTTAGCCAGGGTTTTGGCTTGCGTGTAGCGGCTTTTCCACACCGCTTTTTGGTATTGCGGCAACGCCACCGCCGCC
Source organism: Elusimicrobiaceae bacterium (assembly GCA_045645285.1). Classification (GTDB taxonomy): domain Bacteria; phylum Elusimicrobiota; class Elusimicrobia; order Elusimicrobiales; family Elusimicrobiaceae; genus Avelusimicrobium. Next base: position 32,211 of record JAZRIL010000036.1, read on the forward strand.
AAAATGCCAATGATGAGTACGACCACCAAAAGTTCAATAAGGGTAAAACCGCCATTATAAAAAGTGTCGTCATCCTGAACTTGTTTCAGGGTCTCACCGCTTTGAAAATTAGAAACAAGGTGAGATGCTGAAATAAATTCAGCATGACATCCTTTTTTATTTTCATTTAAATTGCCTTTAAAACCACTTTTATTTTGCATATATATCCCTCCACAGGATTTTTATATACGCAAATCCTAGCAAAAAAAAAAACAAATGCAAGTTTTTTTTGTGCCTTTTTAAAAAACAACGCAAAAAGCACGAGAAAGCGAAGCCCCGGTAAATAAACAAGCGCGGACACAATTAAAAGCGGTTCTAGGCCGCGTGCCCGTACGGCAAGTACCCCGGCAAGGGGGTTGACAAACCAAAAAAAAAAACGATAATAGAGTGTCGGACAAAAAAATATAAAGGAGCAAACAATATGAAAAACATAAAACAAAGACGTCATGCTGAACTTGATTCAGCATCTCACCTTATTTCTGATTTAAAAAGCGGTGAAATCCCGTATCAAGTACGGGATGACAAATTTATTTTTAACGACAACAACGGCTTTACGCTTATTGAACTATTAGTTGTTGTGTTAATCATCGGCATTTTGGCGGCGGTGGCCTTGCCGCAGTATAAAATGGCTGTTACCAAAAGTCGTTTAGCTGCTGTTAAACCAATTCTAAACGCAATTAAAACAAGTGAAGAAATATATTTTATGGCTAATGGCAATTATACTAGCGATATAACATTATTGGACCTGGAACATACTTGCACAACTGTCGGCTCAGATGAGACAGATAATTCCGTATTTACGTGCGGAGATAATTATTTTCTAATAGACCTTATGGGCGGTCCAAAACCCGACCCTTATTATATAGATGCCTATTATTGTCCCGGATATACTACAGTCTTAGGAACCTGCACTACTACAAAAGCAGAGTTTTTGTACACACTATATTTTGCCCATTCGGAAAAATCCAATCAAATTGAATGTAGCGGCCGCACCTCTTTCGGGCAAGAAGTATGTAAAAAAGTGTTATAAAAATCAATGCTGAAAATAAAACGGCCTCGGAATCACCAGGGGCCGTTTTGTTATGTTGTAAACCACTACTCTTTTTATTTCAGCAAGTTTGTTAAACTAAACGATTTCACTTCTTCTTGCATTTGGCTGATTACGTCAGCCACTTTCATCGGCTGCGTGTTCGTGCCGTCTTTGAGGCGCAAGGTCAGCGTGCCGTTTTCCATTTCGTTCTTGCCGATAATAGCCGTGTACGGGATACGTTGCATATGCGCTTCGCGGATTTTGAGCCCCAATTTTTCCGGGCGCGTATCCAGTTCCGGGCGAAGTCCCGCGGCGCGCATTTGCGCGGCCACTTCCTGGGCAAACGGGATTTGCTCATCGGTCAGCGTCAGGATCTTCACTTGCACGGGCGCCAGCCAGAGCGGGAACCAACCCGCAAAGTGTTCAATGATAACACCCGTAAAACGCTCAATACTGCCGAACATCGCACGGTGCACCATAATCGGGCGTTTGCGTCCTTCGGGCGCAACATATTCCAGGTCAAACCGTTCGGGCAAATTAAAGTCAAACTGAATGGTGGACAACTGCCATAAGCGGCCAATCGCGTCCATTACTTTGATATCAATTTTCGGCCCGTAGAAAGCGGCTTCCCCGGCGTGCGTTGTATATGGGATATTGCTTTCTTCCAACACTTTTTTTAGTGCGTTTTCGGCGCGTTCCCAATCTTTTACATCGCCGGTAAAATGTTCCGGGTGTTCCGGGTCGCGCGTGGAGAGTTCCACCGCGTATTTTTCAAACCCGAATGTTTTGAAAATATGTTTGGCATATTCAAACGCTTGTTTGACTTCACTCTCCACTTGTTCGGGCGTGCAGAAAATGTGCGCATCGTCTTGCGTGAATCCGCGTACGCGCATCATCCCGTGTAACGCGCCGGAACGTTCGTAGCGGTACACCGTACCAAGTTCGCTTAGACGCAAGGGCAAATCGCGGTAAGAGCGCAAGTGCGTTTTGTAAATTTCCACGTGGAACGGGCAGTTCATGGGTTTAATTTGGTATTTTTCTTCGTCAATTTCCATGGGGTGGAACATACTGTCCGAATAAAACCCCGCGTGACCGCTAATCTCAAACAAATGATAGCGCGCAATGTGCGGGCTAACCACCAAATCATACCCGCGTTTTAAGTTCTGCTCTTTAATCCAGTCTTCCAAAATCTTACGCAGCATCCCGCCTTTGGGGTGCATGAGGATTAGCCCCGGGCCAATGTTGTCATTAATGCTGAACAAATCAAGTTCCGGCCCCAATTTGCGGTGGTCGCGTTTGGCGGCTTCTTCTTGTTGTTTGACGTAAGCATTTAATTCGTCTTTCGTGTTAAAGCACAAGCCGTAAATACGCTGGAGCATGGGGCGTTTTTCGTCGCCGCGCCAATAGGCCCCGGCAATTGTGGTAAGTTTGAAACTGTTTACTTTGCCCGTGTGTTCTACGTGCGGGCCGCGGCACAGATCGGCATAGTCGCCGTTGATATAAACGGTGATGTTGCCGTCTTCCAATTCTTCCAACAACTCTAACTTATACGTTTCGCCGCGTTTGGTGAAAAATTCTTTGGCCTCTTGCTTACTCATCTCTTTGCGCTCAAACGGTTGGCGCGCTTTGATGATTTCTTTCATCTTCGTTTCAATGGTTTTTAGGTCTTCGGGCGTGAATTGCTTGGGGCAATCAAAATCGTAATAAAAACCATTGTCAATGGCCGGCCCGATACCAAGTTTCGTACCGGGGAATAATTGCTGCACCGCTTGCGCCATAATGTGCGCACAGGAGTGCCGTTTTACTTCCAATTCGTTGTTTTCCATATTTTTTGCGCTTGCTCCCGCCGGCCACCAAGACCGGGCCGGGAAGACAAGGCCTCCAATAAGATATAATAATTATATAAAATTACGAAGGACCCAGGCAGATTATGTGTATACTAAAATCCTTTTTAAACACTTTCAAAACCCAATGGAAACTCTTAGTCATTTTATCCGTTCCGGCAGTACTCTTGGGTATTTTCGGGTTGCACCAAGTCGGGCGGCTGACACTTACCAATGCCGTTTCGCTCACGCTTATTAAAGGGTTGTGCGAGTTTTGTTTTTTAGGTTTTTGTTTAGCCGTTTTGAATTTACTTCGCATTAAAAACAAATGGGTGTTATCCGTTATCGGTTTTTTGTATTACTTTTCAATGACAGCCGATTTTGTTTTGCTACTTTATTTCCGCGAGCGGTTTGGCGCGAAGTATTTGGATACCGTGCAAGGCGGCGATTATAACTTTATGACCGATTGGCGGTTACTGACGTATTTTGCGCTTTTATTTTTATTCTGCGCGTTTGTGTTCCGCCGATTTTTTACCGCTACGCCCGTCAAAGAAACTGCAAAACGCGCGGCGGTGTGTTTAGCCGGGTTTTTACTGCTGATGACGTGGAGCCCGCTAAAATTATTACCCGCGCCGGACGATTTTTACACTACTTATTTGCTCCCCCCCTCGCTCGTTTACACGTACCAAACCTTGCGCATGAAAACGCCCCCGGCGCGGTTTACTTTGGACGAACACACCGCCGCGCTGGCACAAAAGTACAATGTTTTTTCTGCCAAAAATACAGGCGTTGGGAAAAACTACAAACGCGTGATTTTGATTGCCTCAGAATCGCTTTCCAACAAATACCTGCACCACTTTAACCCCAACATCCCACAAGAAGCAAGCGCGCCTTTGGACAAATTGTATGAGAATTATCCCTCGGCGTCTTTGCGCCATGTGTCGCTATCCACGTTGTACGGGCTAACGGTTATTTTTACGTCGCACCCGTTTGTGCGCGAAGTGGTGGAAAATGAGTATCCCGTTTCGTTTGTAAAGATGTTAAAAGAGCGCGGATTTCACACGGCTTTTTTGCGCGGAGCCAACGAAACGTACATGAGCGAAAACATTTTATTTCAGCAAGCCGGGTTTGAAGAAGTCATCGGCGCGACGTATTTTCAAACGCGCGACGATTACGCGCCGTACGTAAATTGGTGGGGTTTATTAGATAGGAAATTGTTTGATTACGCTTTAGAATTTTTGGAAAATCACAAAAACGAGCCAACTTTTACTACCGTTTTGACGGTGGACTCGCACGTACCGTTGGGGCGGCTTGATTATTTGGACCAAACGTATACGGAAATTGACCACAAAGATTACAAAACGCCCACGCTCCCGCGTGCGTTTGCGCGCTTTGGGCAGGACGTGGACCGATTTTTGGACGGCTTAAAAAAGCGCGGCCTGTGGGACGATAAAACGCTGGTGCTGATTATGCCCGACCACCCGTCTTATTCCAATATGCCCACGGTAGATTTGTTCACGCCGTTTAAGCCGGAGTACGACAATTTGCCGTTTATAATTGTGACGAAAAACAAAATTTCCGCACCGATAACTACCAACCCGCTCGCCAGCCAATTAGATATCGCGCCGACGGTATTAGACTTGCTAAACGTACAGCCGCCACGCGCATTTTTCGGGCATAGTTTATTTGATGTAAATGCCAAGCGCAGTGTATTTGACATCAAAGAAGATTACGCGGTCATTACAACAGAAAACTCAAAGCGCGTGATACCGTTAAACACCACGCGCACAGAAGAAAAAAAATTACTTGATTTAATGACTACGATTGTGCGGGATTAGTAAAAATAGAAACATGCCTCTACCGAGTCACAATTAGTCGTTTTTTTCCCTGTTTCCACCTGACAAATCTGATGTGAAAGACTGTTTGTTCCCCCGTACGCAATACAAACCCTAGGGCCGGAAAGATACCTGTTATACCGTACAATATTTCCCCCCACAGATATCCTGCATAGCACCTTCGGATCATAGGTATCCACCACACCTTCCACACCACAACTTCCCCACGAAAAACTACGTATCCAATCTTTCGTTGGACTTGCGGGAGGAGTTCCGCCGATATCAATATCTAATTCGTCTAACAGCCCGTATTTTCCATTGGCCAAATAATACGCTTGTTCTGCCTGGAAAATACTATTGGCTAATGTTTTTGCTTGCGTGAAACGGCTTTTCAATACGGCTTTTTGATATTGCGGCAACGCCACCGCCGCCAAAATACCGATGATTAAAACAACTACTAATAATTCAATTAGCGTAAATGCTTTTCCATCTAAAACACCTGACAAATAATTTCTCTTTTGCATAGACATCGCTCCTTGTAAAATAACTTACCCATAAAATCTAGCAAAAAAAAAAACAAAGTCAAGCCCTTTTTTTTCTTCCGCCAATCATTTCGTCAAAAACTCCTACGCAAACGAGCAAAGATATACTATAATGAGGATAGAACTATGTAAGGAGAGCGTATGTCTGCAGAAATCACGTTAATCAGTCCGTTAGACGGCACTATTGTACCTTTGGAAAAAGTACCCGACCCCGTATTTAGCGAACACATGCTCGGTAACGGCATGGCCATTTTACCTACCAGCCAGACCGTATTTTCCCCTTTAGCCGGTACCATTACCAACATCAACGCCGCTTCCCACGCGTTAGTTATCAAACAAAGCAATATGGAAGTCTTAATTCACGTCGGTTTGGAAAGCGTATCACTCAAAGGGGAAGGTTTCCGCTTGTTTGTACAAAAAGGAGATACCGTTTCGGCCGGACAAAAATTACTTTCCTTTGATTTAAACATTTTAGCCCAAAAAGCCGCCAGCACGCTCGTGTTGGTTGTTATCACTTCTCCGTCGGAAACCACCATTACGCCGCTAGCGGATGAACGCATCAAAACCGGGTTACCTTTTTTTAGTGTAAAAAGCAATTCGGAACGGGCAACCAATTTATCTTCTATAGAAATTACAGAATCCGCTCCGCTAGTGTTACATAATCCCAACGGTTTACACGCCCGCCCCGCCGCCATTTTGGCCGGCATCGCCGCCGAGCATCCGTATTTAGTGGAAATACATCGCGGCCGTCAATGTGCGGATGCCAAAAGTATCGTCAGTTTGATGGGCCTGGGACTTACGTGTAACGATTCGGTAACGATTCGTATTTTCGGTCCCAAGCCGCAGGCCAAGGCCTTGCTCGTCCGGTTGGAAAATGCTTTCCGGGAAATCTTAGGGAATCCCTCAACCGAGGCACCCGCCTCCGATTCTTTTGCCGAAAAACCCTCCCTGTTAGGAATTTGCGCGTGCGGCGGTTTAGCGTGCGGCAAAGCATTTTTACTTAAAGCCAATGCGTTCTCTTTTGAAGAAGAAGCCGCCAATCCTGCTACCGAGCGCAAATCCTTGGAAGAAGCCCTGCGTTGTTTGGCCGCGCAAATGGAACAGCAATTAAGCGAAGAAAAAAATGCCGTCACGCGGGACATTTTAAACGCACACTTGTTACTGCTCAAAGACCCACTGTTGACCAATACCACCCGCCAAATGATTGACCAGGGCAAAACAGCCGCCTTCGCTTTTAACAGTGCTATCCGCCGTAGTATTGATATTCTCAAACAAACGAAAAACCGTTTCTTAATGGAACGCATCGCCGACTTAAAAGATTTACGGCGCGAAGTATTGTGCCAATTAACCGGGCAACAGCGCCGCTCTTTATCTGTACCGCCGGAAAGTATCATTATTGCGGAGGAACTGCTCCCTTCCGACGTTTCGGCTCTGCCTGCGAACGTGGCCGGGGTATTGTTAGCCAACGGCTCGCCCACCTCCCACGCGGGCATTTTGCTACGCAACCGGAATATTCCCTCCATTGTACGCGCCGGAAAACACATTTTGGATATTGCTCCGCAAACAACGTTGTTGTTGGACGCGGACGATGGCAACATCATCATCTCCCCTACGCCACAGCAACAGCAAGAGTTTGAACAACGCATCCGCCAAACGCAAGAACAACGCCTCAAAGAAAGTGCCCACGCGCAAGAACCCGCCACCACCAAAGATGGCCTGCGCATATACGTAGAAGGAAACATCGCCGGGCCGGAAGAAGCCGCCCGGGCCTATGCGTCCGGTGCGGAAGGAGTGGGCCTGGTGCGTACGGAATTTTTGTTTCAAGACCGCCCGTTCGCTCCCACCGAGCAAGAACAACTGGCCACGTACCAAGCCATTTTAGACGCACTGCCCGGACAGCCGGTTACGTTCCGTCTGCTGGATGCCGGCGGCGATAAACCCATGCCTTTTGTAAATATCCCCCCGGAAGAAAACCCCATCGTCGGCATACGCGGGGTACGCGCATTGAAACAAAACGAAAAATTTTTCCGCACCCAGTTGCGCGCGCTACTGCGCTTGACTCCGCAAAACCGCGTGCGCATTATGTTGCCGATGGTGTCGTTTGTGGACGAAGTGCTACGCTTCAAACAAATTTTTAAGCAGGAAGCCGCCTCGCTCGGGCTCAAACAACGTGCCCAACTGGGTATTATGGTAGAAGTACCGGCTACGGCACTTTTGGCCGAACAGTTTGCCCCGCACGTGGACTTTTTCTCACTCGGAACGAACGATTTGACCCAGTACGCCCTCGCCATTGACCGAAACCACAAACAACTCAGTCCTTTGGCCGATGCCCTTCACCCGGCTGTACTGCAATTAATTGCCCGCACATGCGCAGGCGCACAGGCCCACCGCAAACCGGTTTCCGTCTGCGGGGCACTGGCCGGCGAACCGGATGCCATTCCCTTTTTAATCGGATTAGGCATTACCCACCTGGCCGTTAGTTCCGGTGTGGTAGCACGTACCAAAGCACGCATCCGCAAGTCCAATTACCACCATTGCCACCAATTGGCTATGGAAGCACTCAAACAATCCAGCGCCGCGGCCGTGCGGGAATTGACAAAAAAAGATTTAGTCATATAACAGAGGATATTTATGAAAATAATAAAACGTGGAATGGTTAGTTTGGCAGCGGCGGCCGTAAAATTGGGACGCGCGCTGATGTTGCCGATTGCAGTTTTGCCGATCGCCGGGCTCCTGTTGCGTTTGGGACAACCGGACGTGTTAAATGTGGCGTTTATTTCGGCCGCCGGAAGTGCCGTATTTAATAATTTACCCATTATTTTTGCCATCGGCGTGGCTATCGGTTTTGCGCGAGAAAGCCACGGCGCAGCGGCGCTGGCGGCGTGTATCGGCTATTTTATTTTGACGGCTGCCCTCAAAACACTGGATTCCACCATTGATATGGGGGTAATGGGCGGTATTATCATCGGGGTATTGTCCGGCGTGTTGTATAATCGCTACCACGCTATCAAACTCCCCCCTTATTTGGCATTTTTCGGCGGACGACGATTTGTTCCCATTGTTACCGGGGCAGCCTCGTTGCTGGTAGCCGTACTGGCGTATTTCATTTGGCCGCCTATCGGGCATGCCATTAGTGCGTTTGGACATTGGATTATCGCCTCAGGAAATATCGGTCTTTTTTTCTACGGCGTGGCCAACCGGCTGCTCATCCCGCTCGGCTTACACCACATCTTAAACAACTTGGTGCAATTTCAATTCGGTGATTTTGCCACCGTACAAAACGGTATTGATACCGTCATTCACGGAGATATCTACCGCTTTTTTGCGGGAGACCCCACCGCCGGCGCCTTTTTGGCCGGATTTTTCCCGGTGATGATGTTCGGTTTACCGGCCGCGTGTTTAGCGATGATTCACACCGCCCATACCACCCGCAAAAAAGCCGCCGTCGGGTTGTTGCTATCCATGGCGCTGACCTCGTTTTTAACCGGCATTACCGAGCCGATAGAATTTGCCTTCCTGTTTTTGGCTTTTCCGTTATATTTGATACATGCCGTATTGACCGGGCTGTCCATGGTCATTATGAACGTACTACACGTGAAATTAGGGTTTACTTTTTCGGCCGGGCTGTTTGACTACGTACTCGGTTTTGGAATATCTACCCGGCCGTGGTGGTTAATTCCCGTCGGGCTGGTGTACGGTGTTATCTATTACACTATTTTCCGCTTTGCCATTGTGAAATGGAATTTGAAAACACCGGGCCGGGAAGATGACCCGGTTGCACAAACGCCGGCCACTCCCACGGTTCAACCGGTTGCCGCGACTACCGTTCAACCTTCCGCTCCTTCACCCGCAAACGACACTTCCCGCGGGGCACGCTACGTAGCGGCCTTAGGCGGAAAAGAAAACATCCGCTCGTGCGGAGCGTGCGCCACCCGCTTGCGCCTGGAAGTCAATGACGTTTCCCGCGTCAACGAGGCCAACTTAAAGGCCTTGGGTGCGTTGGGAATTGTCAAAACCGCTAGTGGACAGGTACAAATAGTTATCGGGCCGGAAGTAGAATTTGTGTACGATGAAATTAAACCGTATTTAAATTAAAAAGTATGCGTTTACTGGTTAGCAAACAAAACATCGGCGTCTGGGCCGCTGAATATATACGACAGAAAATTACCGCTTTCGCCCCGCAAGCAAGCCGGCCTTTTGTATTGGGGTTACCTACGGGCGGAACCGTCGTAGATATGTATGCACATTTGTGTACCCTGTTTACGCAAAAACAACTGGATTTTTCTTCCGTCGTTACGTTTAATATGGACGAATATGTCGGCCTGGCACCGGACGACCCGCACAGTTATCATTTCTACATGAAACACCACTTGTTTGACGGAGTGAATTTACAACCGGCACACACCCACCTGCTCAACGGCCAAGCAACCGATTTGCAAGCCGAGTGCGACGCATACGAACGGGCTATTAAACAAGCGGGCGGGATTCACTTATTTCTTGGCGGAGTAGGACGCAACGGCCACTTGGCATTCAACGAACCCGGCTCCTCCTTTACTTCGCGCACCCGGCCGGTCGTATTAGAGGCCAATACCCGCAAAGCCAATGCCCGCTTTTTTGACGGGGATGAAACCCGCGTTCCTGCGCAAGCCCTGTCGGTAGGTATCGGCACGGTATTGGACGCGCAAGAACTTTTATTTTTGGCCTCCGGCTCACCAAAAGCCCAAGCCGTAGCCCGTTTATCACAAGGGACTGTTACCCCCATTTGGCCCATTACCGCGCTAAAAACGCACCCGCACGCCACCCTACTGACCGACGAGGCGGCCGCCTCGCAACTTACCGGCTCCGTCCGGCAGGCGTTGCTGGCCCAACAAGCCAAAAATCCCGCAGCCGAAATATGGAGCGTAGATTTATAGGAAAACGTATGACCCGCACGCTTATTAAAAATGTGTCCGTTGTGACGTTGGAAAACATACAAGAAAATCACAGTATTTTGTTGGATGACCAACATATTGAAAGCATTTTCCCCACCAGCCAAATGCCCCCTCTGCAAGCCGACCGGGAACTGGACGGCCGCGGATCCTGGGCGTGCGCGGGCCTGATAGATGTACACATTCACGGCTTTGGCGGACACGGCCCGGAACAAAACTCCGCGGAAGATTTGTGGGCCATGTCCGACCTGTTGGCCCGCCACGGCGTAACCGCTTTTTGCCCGACGTTATATTGTGCACAACCGCAACGGATGTGTCAACAATTGGAAAAATTAGTTCCCGTTATCGGACGGGAAAAAGGCGCCCAGATTTTGGGGTTTCATTTGGAAGGCCCTTTTATTTCCCCCCAAAAACCCGGTGCAATGAAACCGCAAGACATTGTCGCTCCCGACGTAAAAATAATGGAAGAACTATACCGCGCAGCACACGGGCACATTACCCAAATTACCCTTGCTCCGGAACTGGAAAACATCGCCCCGGTCATCCGTTTTTGTTTGCAACATCACATCGTGGCGCAAGCCGGGCATACCAACGCCACGTATGAAGAATTCCGTCGCGGCGTAACGATGGGGGTTACACACGCCACGCACGCATTTAATGCGATGAGTGCATTTAACCAACGGGCCCCCGGAGCCATAGGGGCTGTACTGATGAGCCCGGATGTATCATGCGAAATTATCGGCGACGGCATACACGTTCACCCGCAACTTATTTCCTTCCTACGCCGCGTCAAACAGCCCGAACAAATTGTGTTGGTAACCGATGCTCTGACGCCTACGGCACAACAACAAGGCCCGTTTGTGGCAAACGCAGATAAAGTAATTTTGGAGGGCGGTGTATGGCGGCGCGAAACCGATCACGTGATTACCGGCTCGGCATTAACCATGGCTCACGGGGTAAAAAATCTCGTATCGTGGGGATATCCCCTGCCGCAAGCCCTGCGGTGTGCCAGTGCTAATCCGGCCCAAATTTTACAATTAAAAAACCGGGGCCAACTAGCCCCCGGTTTCCAAGCCGATATTACCCTGCTTAAATCCGATTTCACCCCACAAGCCGTTTTCATCCGCGGACGTCAAGTGTGGTAAATCTCCTTACGGTTCGGTCGGTGCGGGAATCATTAAAAACAATTCACTTTCGTTATATACCTGTTTAATTTGGCGGGTTTTAAAATCATAGCGGTAAATATCTCCCACCTCCAAAGGAGCGTTGCTACGCCCCGTATCCATAAACGACGACCCGGGAGACGACCAACCTACTCGCCGCACCGTAAAATCAATGTAGCGCGGGTTAAAAATTTCTAACATTTCCTTAGTTTTACTATAAGAAAATTTATACGGGAAATCATACGTATACACCTTTTTTCCGTTCTCGTTAAACAAATCCACCGTCGTGATATATTCCTGCACGCCTAAATTGAGCACGGTATGATCGCCAAACACAAGCGGAAAGGTGGTCCGCTCTTCGTGATACGCCAAAACCAATAATTCCAACACCCACGCCGGCGTAATATATCCTTTGTCAAATTTTTCCCCGTACGCGTCGCCCCGGCTTCCGTTGTGCATACCGATGCACCGTTCTTGTCCGGCTACACTGCCTGCACTGCCACAAAGTCCCATGCGTTGGTCGCGGGGATAGGGCATGGTGGTATAAATACTAAAAGGGGAAGTGCTTACCGTCTCTCTCTCATCTATCCGTACGGCCTGCCGGTTAGCAAACCCTTGTGTAGACAATATAGTGCCAAATTCAGGAAGTTGGGTATCTAACGGCATGGGAAACAATTTTACCCGGCCTTGCGTATAGAGTTTCACTAAAGCCACATCTAAAAAACCGGGCGCACTGAGTTGCACGATCTCGGCGGGGACTGTCACAAAACGGTGGTGTTGTACGTCAAAAACATCTGCCGCAAAGTATCGCCCGATCACTTCGTCTGTTTGAAAAAAAGCCACGGCGTGAGCAGGTATGGCTCCCCACACTTCGGTTTTCCCGTTGTATTGCGTTTGAAAAATAGTACCCGATACAAAATTTTCGCCACATTGCAGCGGACGCGCCTGAAATGTAGCCATCAACTGCGGAGTAATTTGCTCGGGAATAACCGGCTGAAATTCACTTTTAATTCGTTTAAAGATGCGCTCACGCTTGTTTGTTAGACCATAGGTTTTGTCTTTCGCGCCCCACCAACGGGGTTGCGCCGGGCCGGGAGTCGGAGCAACCGGCTGGACGGCCACCGGGGGAGTCAACGTAATAAACCGTGTGGAAGAATTGGTCTGAGGTTTCGGATAATGACGCAATTGATGCACGCGAGTACTTTTTACACGGCGGAGAGGTTGTGCCCAACACTCCGCCCCACTACCTATCAATACACCACTAAGTAAAGTGAAACAAAGGGGATACATCCATTTCACCGTTTTATTCCTCCTCGTCGGGTAAAAATTCATAACGTACGTTGCGCACCGAGGCATTATCCTCTAGCAACAGCGGCTTTTGCTCGTTCCATTTTACACGTCCTAGCGTAAATTGCAACACATGCGGTTGGTACATCTTAATCAAATTTGTTATAAAACGGTATGAAAAATGCTTATCTGCTTTTCCGTTCCAAATTTCGTTTTCTTGTTTGTCATATAATGTAATAAAAGAAATATATTCATCTGCACGCAATTGCGCCAAGATACGCCCGTCTACTTCCACCGGGAAATACGCCTCGCCTCCGTTTTCATACGCCGTTACCATCACCTCCAGCAACCACGCCGGCGTAGCAAAACCCACATCATCTTTCTCGTCAAGGGCGCTCTCGGAACTACCAATATGTGTACCCAACGCATACTCTTGTTGCAATTCCGTCATCCAACCGCCACACAACCCCGGCCGGTAGCAACGTGGCCATGGCATGGTCGTGCGTAGCGTCAACGGAAGCGATTGGGTCACCAACCGATTGTTCATATCTACCACATAGTGGTCACCAATAAACCCGTGATACGCAATCTGTTGACCGAACTGAGGCAATGTTTTAGCCAATTTTAATGGCTTTAAATCTTGTTTTTTCAGGCCTTTTTCTCGGGCGGTTTCCCACGAAAACCGAACTAATGCGATGTCCAACATGGGATTTATTAACACAACTTCGGCCGGAATAGAAATAAACGCCCCTTGATGATAAAACTCCGCCGAGAAATACCGCCCCAACAAATCGTCTCTCCCTTCTATAATATGCGCGGCAATAACACCGTACACTTCCCCATGGGTGGTAAACAACCCCCCGGAATAAGCCCCTATTTGATCGCGCAGTTGAAACGTGCTGAGTACAAACGGATGACGCTGTTCCAACGAAGTAAGCGGATTTTGTAGTTGCCCAATTTGTTCGCGCAATAGTGCCAGGGCTTGCAATTGGACAAGGGGTGCTTTTTCATATGCCCCACTGACCTGAGCCGGCGAATTTTGGGAGGACTTCAGTTGCGCATGAACCGCCCGAGCAGATAAGGGAGCAGATGCTTTAGAAGAAATCACCCGGTGTGAAGAACTGGAACGGATGGATTTTCCTGTTTTGGTTTTCAACTTATGTTGGGCCTGTGCGGGCAAATAAACGCCGCACAACAAGCATCCCATATTCAGAAAAGTTATCCATTTTTTATAAGAAGCCATTTCTCTTAGTCCTCTATTTCCACCAATTCTTCCGTTTGGAAATCATACGCTACGCGACGGACATACGTGTACGGTTTTACTACTTCCGGATTATCTTCTTCCCAGCCGATACGGGCCACCGTTAACTCCAGGGTGCGCACCGGATATTCTTCCAAGATCCGATTGACGGCTGTATACGAAAACTTACCTACAAATTGATGCGTGGCCAACTCACCGCCTTTGCGGTCCAAAAAAGTAATGGCCGAAATATACTCATCCGCCTGCAAATCCATCACGTGCTTGCCGCCAATTTCCAACGGGAAATGCGCCTGCGCATCCTGGTGGTAGGCATTTACGAGTGTATTTAAAAATTGGGCATTGGTGGCATAGCCGACATTGCCACCGTCCACCGCAATACTGCCCGAACTACCGGTGTGAATTCCAATAAGTAGTGTATTACCGGCGGCGTCCGTATATTCTACCGGACCCCCGCAACCACCCACGTACGTGCCCAACGCAATAGGCATCATCGTACGCATAGAATAAACACTGCGGCCGTTAATTAAATAGCGGTTTTCCACTTGTTTAAGATCGTTGCCTACAAATCCAAACGACACAAACGGCTCATTACCCGCCATCGCCGGAGAACCCAGCGTGTACGGCTCTAACAGCGGGATAATTTCTTCGGGAATTTTAATCAAAGCCACATCCAACATTCCCGGTGCACTTAATTGCACAATCTCCATCGGCACTTCCACAAAAGAACCGTCCATATATACTTGCGCCATAAAGTGACGTTGCAACACTTCATCACTTGCCCCGTCTATGAGCGTATGCGCCGCAACCACACCGTATACTTCCTCTTTTCCCTGGTATTGGGTTTTGAAAAAAGTGCCCGAAAAGAAATTCCGGTCCGGCTCCAATGCCGACGAATGCGCCCGGAACGTTCGCTTTAGCGGAAAGGACTGCATCTGCAAACCTTGTAAAGAATTACCCGTTACCGTACCAAGCAGGGAATTAGACGTCTGACCGAGACGGCTACGCGAAGAATTGATACGTTGCCTTCCCCGGGAAAGCGGAGTCTCCGGACGTCCGAGTAAAACGGGCTTGTTGACCACCGGCAGGGGAATGGACGTTTTTGGGGGCACATGGGAAGAAGGCACTGAACGCTTGGATACGGGGACCGAGCGTACTTTTACAGAACGGGAACCGCCCGTTTTACCGGACAACTTGATTTGTGCTTGAGCCGAACACAAACCCAACCCGCAAAATATAAGTAAAAAAAGAATCCCTTTCCTCATACCCATAGTCTAGAGAAAAAAGGGACTGAAAACGAGAGTCTAAAGACCCAAAAAAAGAGGGACAAAAGACCTATTTTTTTCTGGGCCCTACATCCTTTTTACAGATCGGAAACGGAAAGGAAATCATCCCCAAAATCGTAATGCTCCCGACGGACTTCTTGCTGAAAATTAAGAAACATATTGTCTTTTCCGCCCCATTCCATCCGCCCGATGACCAGTTCCACCGACCGGACCGGCAATAACCGCAACCATTTTTCTACGGTGCTAAATGAAAATTTACCATCTACCTGCACCTGCCAAATTTTATCTTGTTCTTCGTTCCAAAATGAAATTTCGGAAACATATTCATCTACGCGCAAATCCGCCACGTGATGACCGCCCAATTCAAAAGGAATAAACGCTTCCCCCGCCTGGTGATACGCTTCTACCAATTTGTCCAAAAACCAAGTATACGTGCCGTAACCAATGCGGGACATATCCGGCAAAGGGGAAATTTTACTGCCGGTGTGGACGAGTATCAATTCCGCGCGCGGAGTAAACACAGGCCCTCCGCATATACCGCGTAAATCCTCATCGCATGCACCGGCTAACGAGGTACGCAACGAAAGCGCGGATTTTTGCAACACGTACCGTTCCGGTTGATAAACCATGTGTTGTGAAGTAAACCCCAACGAACTTAGTACTTCGGATTCCGCCACTTCTTTTTGAGCAAACGGGAAGAAATACAATTTGCTTTTATCATAGGGGCCCTTTAGTTTTACCAAAGACAAATCCCCCATACTAAACGCTCCCAACTGTACCACCTCAGCCGGGATGGAAATCCACGTATTATCCGTCGTATAAACTTCTATTTCAAATTCCCGGTGTAACGAAGAATTGCCATACATATACGTTAAAATATCCGCCGGAACCGGTGCCAGTGCATGGGTGGCAATGACGCCGTATACTTCTTCCTGTCCTTGATACGTAGTGCGAAATAACGTCCCGGAAAAAACATTCTCCCGCAACGTAGATTGCGGATATGCCCGAAAAGTAGCATGCACGGCCTTATTAAGCGGCGCACGGGCCAATTGAAACCGTTTCAACGTATGTTTTGCCACTTTCGGACGAATTGGAATTTCATAACGCGGCAGTTCATCTTTTACCTGTACGACTGAAATCCGTCCCCGTCCCGGGCTTTTTACGGGCGAAACAACACGGTGCGACGACGCCGGCTTATTTCCTTTAAACCAACGAAATTTCCCCCTTTGCGCAAACGCCGGGTCCGTGCCGGCACATAGTCCGCACATGGTCAAAAACGCAATCCCGATTACGGAATGTATCTTCATAGTTATCATATTGTAGAAAAACTTATCCATAAAAAACAGAGACAAAAGACCTAGAAACCTCTACCCAAAAGACCCTCTTTTTTTCTAGGTCCTGCCTAACCCTTTTTCCCGCGCAATTATTTTGACAGCCCCGCAAATCAAAAGTTACAATATGGGTAATTATTTATTACCAGGAGCATATCTGTATGGGCAAACAAAAAACCAATCCGGCACAAACGGTTTCATCCAACGAGTTAAAAGCGTTAAACGCTTTGGTTAAAAAAGTACGTAACGCGCAACGCCGCTATGCCACGTATACCCAAGAGCAAGTAGATAAAATTTTCCGGGCGGCGGCCATTGCCGCGGCGCAGCACCGCATCCCGCTGGCTAAACTGGCCGTGGAAGAAACCGGCATGGGTGTCATGGAAGACAAAGTGATTAAAAACCAATTTGCCTCGGAATATATTTATAACCAATACAAAGACACCCGCACCTGTGGTGTTCTTTCCGACGATGACGCTTTTGGCTACCGCCAAGTGGCCGAACCGATTGGCGTCATTGCCGGGGTGATTCCCACCACCAACCCTACCTCTACGGCCATTTTCAAAAGTTTGCTGGCTTTAAAAACGCGCAACGGAATTATTTTCTCCCCGCATCCGCGTGCGGCTAAATGCACGATAGAATCCGCCCGGTTAGTGTTAGAAGCCGCCGTGGCCGCCGGAGCCCCCAAAGATATCATCGGCTGGATTGAAAAACCCACCACCACGCTTTCGGCCGCCCTCATGCACCACCCGGATATCAATTTGATTTTAGCCACCGGCGGCCCCGGCATGGTACATGCGGCCTATTCGTCCGGCAAGCCGGCTATCGGCGTGGGTGCGGGCAATACACCGGCGGTTATTGATGCCACAGCCGATATCAAAATGGCTGTCAGTTCTATCATCATGAGCAAAACTTTTGACAACGGCATGATTTGCGCCAGCGAACAAGCCGTCGTGGTAGAGGAAAGTGTTTATAAACAAGTAAAAGAAGAATTTATTGCCCGTGGTTGCCATTTTGTAACGGGCAAAGACCGCCAAAAACTGGCAAAAACCATTGTGATAAACAATCAACTTAATTCCGCCATCGTTGGACAGAGTGCACTGCAAATTGCACACATGGCCGGGATTAAAGTACCCCCGCATACTAAAATTTTAATTGCCGAGGCGAGTGAAATTAGCGATAAAGAAGTATTCGCACGCGAAAAACTTTCCCCGGTACTGGCGTGTTACCGCGCAAAAGATTTTTCCCACGCCGTTACGTTGGCGCGGGATTTGATTTTGTACGGCGGAGCCGGACACACCTCCGTGCTCTATACCAACGAAACTAACGAAGACCATATTGACAAGTTCCAGGATATGCCCACTGCCCGCACGCTTATCAATATTCCGTCTTCCCAAGGAGCGATTGGCGATGTATACAATTTTAAACTCGCTCCTTCATTAACGCTGGGTTGCGGCTCGTGGGGCGGTAACTCAGTCAGCGAAAACATCGGAGTCAAACACCTTATGAATATCAAATCTGTGGCCGAACGCCGCGAAAATATGTACTGGTACAAAGTACCTTCCAAAATTTATTTTAAACGCGGGGCACTCTCCCAAGCACTCGCCGAACTCAACGACAAACAACGCGCGTATATCATCACCGATAAAACCATGGAACAACTGGGCCACGTGCGCACCGTCGCGGATGTACTGGAAAATTTAAACATTAAATTCCGTGTATTTTCTGACGTACTTCCCGACCCCGATATTTCCAATGTTACCAAAGCATTGGCCATTGCCAAAACGTGGCAGCCGGATTTGATTATCGCGCTGGGCGGCGGGTCTGCCATGGACGAAGCCAAAATGGTGTGGCTGATGTACGAAAACCCGGACACCAGTTTTGAAGACATCGCCATGCGCTTTATGGATATCCGCAAACGCATTTACGCCGCGCCACCGCTGGGGAAAAAAGCAACCATGGTGGCTATCCCCACCACATCGGGTACCGGCTCGGAAGTAACGCCGTTTACCGTTATTACCGACGAAAAATCCGGCACTAAATACGCCATTACCGATTATGCCCTAACACCCGACATGGCTATCATTGACCCGGAATTTGTACTCGGTATGCCCAAAAGTTTGACGGCTTATTCCGGCTTAGATGTACTTACACACGCCATTGAAGCGTATACGTCTATCTTCTCTACCAATTTTACCGAAGGGCAAGCATTGGAAGCCATGCGGCTGGTCTTCAAATATTTGGAACGCTCGTATAATTTAGGTGCCAAGGACATTACCGCACGCGAAAAAATGCACTACGCCGGCACGGTCGCCGGGATGGCATTTGCCAACGCATTTTTGGGACTCTGCCACTCCATGGCGCATAAATTAGGCGCCATGTATCACATGCCGCACGGACTGGCTAACGCGATGCTGTTGTCCTACGTGATTGAATTTAACGCCACGGACAAACCCACCAAACAAGGATTATATCCGCAATACCGCTATCCGTTTGTCAAAGGACGCTACGCCAAAATTATTGACTATCTGCTCCCCGAAAACAAACTCGGTAAAAATACGGATGCCAAAATCCAAAAGTTAATTGATATGATAGAGAAGTTAAAAGACAAGTTAAACATTCCGCGCTCGCTCAAAGAATACGGTATCCCGGAAAAAGACTTTTTGGAAAACTTGGATAAACTTTCCGAGATGTCGTTTGACGACCAATGCACGGGAGCCAA
This sequence comes from Elusimicrobiaceae bacterium, assembly GCA_045645285.1. Taxonomy (GTDB): domain Bacteria; phylum Elusimicrobiota; class Elusimicrobia; order Elusimicrobiales; family Elusimicrobiaceae; genus Avelusimicrobium. The sequence goes on from JAZRIL010000036.1 coordinate 51,452, forward strand.
TCCGCGCTATCCGCTTATCAGCGAGATTAAGGACTTGTTTATTAAGGCCTACTACGGCAAACCGATTAAACACAAGAAAGGGAAATAAGTTAGATGCAAAAAAACACCCCGGGTTAAAAACTCGGGGTGTTTGGTTTAAGGAAGTGTATAATAACGAATCCCACCCGAATCAGAACCCGAAATAAATGTGGCTTTTTCCAATTGCGTGCAGAAATTATTTGTTTCATATCCAGCATGTTCTACACATCGTAACGAAGATCCCTGTTGATTATTAACAAATCCTGCACATTTATAAGGCCCTTGAGTCCAAACAGCAAATATTTGTCCAGTTTCTGATATCAATATTTCAAAATCTTTTCCCTGACGTACAACATCTGTACCATCTCCCAAAGCGAAGAAACACTTTCGAGTTGCACCTGAAAAGGGCAAATCCATATCTAATTCCTCAAAGTTTTTAACGTAGGTGTTATTAGCCATATAATAGGACGCTTGGGCTTTCCCTAAAGAAACCAACAATGCTTTAAGTTGCGTATTACGGCTTTTCCATACCGCCTTTTTATACTGTGGCAAAGCCACCGCCGCCAAAATACCAATGATGAGTACAACCACCAAAAGTTCAATGAGCGTAAATCCTATTTTTTGTTCCCTCGCCCCCTGAGGGAGAGGGTGGCCGGAGGCCGGGTGAGGGGTAAAAAAGAAATGTCCTTTACTCAACAGCGCCCCCCTCATCCGGGCTATCGCCCACCTTCCCCCGCCCAGGGGGAAGGAA
>JAZRIL010000037.1:0-10532 GCA_045645285.1 Elusimicrobiaceae bacterium
GGGGAAAGAGAAAATATTTTATTGTCCCCCCTCATCGGTTTTGAGTGCTTGCGCACACAAAACCACTTCCCCCGCCTGGGGGGAAGTCACACGGCAAACAGTGGTTTTACACTTATTGAATTATTAGTGGTCGTACTGATCATCGGCATATTGGCGGCGGTGGCGTTGCCGCAATATAAAATTGCTGTAGCCAAAAGTCGGTGGGCCGCTATCAAGCCGCTTCTTGCCAGCATTAAAAAAGCCGAAGAAGCATACTACTTAGCCAATGGAACCTATGTACAAGCCACTTACTGTCCCACTTATACAGCAAGCGATACACAATGCGGGCAAAATGACGAGTTTGCTTATTTTTATTGGTTTGAACACTCGGAAAAGCCCAATGAGATTGTCTGTTCCGGTTATCGGAAATTTGGAAAAGCTGTTTGCAAATCGGAAATGAAACAGTAAAGGATTGCAATAATAAAACACCCCGAGTGTTACCCCGAGGCGTTTTATCTGAAACAAGACAGACGGTTTATTTCCCGGCGCCGCAGCATTTTTTGTATTTTTTGCCGCTGCCGCACGGACACGGGTCGTTGCGTCCGATACGCGGACCTTCGTGCACGACCGTTTCCACTTTGGGGATGTTCGCTCCCTCCTGGCGCAGTTCCGCTTCGTGTTCCTTCATCCATTTTTTCATTTGGCGAATGCTTTTAAAATCCACGCCGTCCTGTTCCATACGTTTAGCAATTTCCACAAACCGTTTTTTGACTTCCGGGTCGTTTAGTTTGCCTTTAAGCATGGCCGGCAGGGCGTCAATTTCCCGCTCAATACGCTGTTCAATAGTTTCGTTTTCCGGCGCAGCGGCCGGTTTGTCTTTCTTTTTAAACGGATTCCAAATCATAATCTACTCCTTATTTAGAAATCATTTTTTCTACGAAATTTTTGATAATTTCCGCTTTTTCAAAATAATGTTTTTCGCGCGGAATTACCAAACGGTTGGGATGTTTTTCCCAAATCTTTAAAATTTTATCGTCAATTTCAAAGGCCTGTTGTAAACTTTCCGTACGCACATTGGTGGCTTGGTAAAAATCTTTCTCCGGCGGCGGGGACAAGTGAATGACGGCATCGTAGCGTGCCAGTTCCGCCTCTAAAGAAGACTGCATAGACTTAAAAAAATCTTCCGGTCCGTGCGGCCAATACACAGCCCCGTCAATAGAGCCGCGGTCACACACCATCACACTCGCCTCCGAGGTACGCTCGGCCAACTCTTCCAATTGGTGCACCGTGTAGAAAATAATATTCTGCGCGTGTTCAATGTGAATAGGGCTATTGTCTTTACGTGGGAAACCACCGCTATACACGAGCGTCGCCGCTTCTTGCACGAGGGCGATTTTATTACCAAACGTTTCTTTCAAAATAGAAAGAGCCGTTGTTTTGCCGCCGCTGGGGCCGCCGGTTAAAACGATTTTTTTCATAAGTTATCCTTTTATAATTTCTTCTACAAAATTTTTAATGGCTTCTGCCTTTTCCAAAAAATGCTCCGTACCGCCGATAATTTTGCGGCGGGGGTGCTTTTTCCAGATATCCAAAATTTTACGGTCAATTTCAAACGCCTGGTCCAAACTTTCCGTACGCACGTGCGTAGATTGGTAGAACGCAGGATTGGTCGGCGGGGACAAATGCAAGACAGCGTCGTACCGGGCCAGTTCTGCCTCTAGCGAGGTGTTCATCTGCCGGAAAAAATCCTCCACACCGCCCGGCCAATAGACAGCCGCATCCACGGTGCCGCGGTCGCACACGATAAGCGGCGCCTCGGATGATTTTTCCGCTAAACTTTCCAATTGTTTAGTCGTAAAAAAGATAATTTTTTGTGCGGCCTCAATATGGGGCACGCTGTTATCCGTACGCGGGAAACCGCCGCTAAACACGAGTGTGGCCGCTTCGCGCACGAGTTCTACTTGCGGGCCGAATGTTTCTTTAAGCACGGAAAGTGCCGTCGTTTTACCGCTGTTGGGGCCGCCCGTTAGGGCAATTTTTTTGCGTTTCATAAGGTATCCTCTGGAGAGGCCGGCTGCTTGGCCGCCTTCTCCAATTCCTTTAAGTATAACACTTTTAACTCTTCAAATTCCTGCTTTTTTTCGGCCGGGATATCACGCACGGCAGAGTTGCGGTTTTTCATTTTCAGGAAATCTACAAATTTATTTCCTTCCTTAATGCGGAAATCCAAATGCGGCCCGGTGGAAAGCCCCGTACTGCCGATATACCCCACCGTTTGGCCTTGCTTGACTTTCATCCCCACCTTCACACTTTTGCCGAAATTTTTGAGGTGTCCGTACATAGTGGTATAGTTGTTGGCGTGGCGAATTTCCACAAAATTGCCAAACCCCCCTTTCCACCCGGCAAAACGCACAGTACCGTCGGCCACCGCCTGCACCGGTGTGCCGACGGGAGCGGCGTAATCAATGCCCAAATGCGGGCGGCGGATTTTTAAAATCGGGTGCAAACGTCCGTAGGAAAAACGGGAAGAAATGCGGTAATTACGGAAACTAATGGGCGACTTTAAAAACATTTTTTTGCTGACTTTCCCTGTTTCGTCGTAAAAATCATCTTCAAAATAAAAGGCATACGTGGTGGCTTTATTTTCCGCACCGGTGTAAAAAGCGGCCAGCAACTCCTGGCCGGTTATTTCGCCGGTGGAAGTATAATTTTCCTCCCACAAAGCGGCGTATTTATCGCCGTTGCGGGTATCGGTGTTAAAATCAATCGTCCAAGAAAACGCATCCGTAAAATCTAGGATAAGCGGTACTTCCAGCCCTTGCGCTAACATAGAATTGAACAAGGAACCTTTTACTTCACCCGCCGCTGTTTTGATGCGGGTTTTAATTTCCAAATCGCTCACTCCGGCCACGAGCGCGCCTTCCACATTGGCTACAAAATACCGTTTGAAACCTTGTGTTAAAAGTAGCATGACCAGTTGTCCGTTTTCTACAGACAGGGAGTAGATGTCGTGTTTTTGTAATTTGCGGGTATCCACAACGGTATTGAGTTTGTTGACAATTTGGGCAATATCCTGGTTGGAAAGTCCGGCCTCCTGCAGCGCCACATAAATCGGCTTTTCTCCGACCGTAAATTCTTGCTGGGGGATATCACGCGTTTGTAGATTTTCACGTTCCAACGCATTTTTCTGCTCGGTGATATGAATAGCCACCGTGGCAGATACAGCAATAATCACCAGTACCAACGCATAAAAAATCAAATCGTGGTAGCGGCGATAATGTTTGGTTAAAAACGTTAAAAATTCTGCTTTCATCTGGTTAAAAGCGGGGCGGTGTTTCCACCGCCCCGTACGGTTATTTTTGGTCTTTTAAGAAAGAACAAAGCGCAATCGCGTTGAGTTTGACTTTCGGGTCATCGGCGCGCGAAGGCAAGATGACCGGAATTTTCGGCCCGACCAGCACCGCCGCGGCTTCCATATGGTCGCCAAAGAAAGCGAGTGCTTTATAGAGCGGGTTACCCGCGTCCAAATCCGGCAACATAAGCACGTCGGCATCACCGGGCACTTTTTTATCCGTAATTCCTTTTTCGGCGGCTTTTTGGGCCGAAAGCGAAATATACAAATCATACGGACCTTCTACCACGCAATCCGTAATTTTGCCTTCCGCATTCATCTGTGCCAGAGCGGCGGCTTCCACGGTGCTGGGGATTTTTTCATTGACTTTTTCCACCGGGCACACGCAGGCCACTTTCGGGCATTCCACCCCGAGTTTATGCATGGTGTTGACCGCGTTTTGTACGATTTTTACTTTTTGTTCCAACGTCGGTGCGATAACAACAGCGGAATCGGTTACCGCAAACGGTTTTTTATACTTGGGCGTGCTAAATAAAACAAAGTGCGACAGGAGTGCCCCTTCCGGTACAAGGTGGGCTTCTTTATTTAAAATGGCTTTCATGTAGTACTTGGTATCTACGAGCCCTTTAATTAAAAAGTCGCCTTTGCCGGCCAAAATTTGGTCCACGGCCAGTTTGCACATGGTAGGCACGTCTTCGCAGTTAATAAATTCGAACTTGCTTTCATTTAAACCGACGGCTTTTACCATTTCTTTAACGGCGTTAATGGGTCCAATCAAAATACCGTGGGAAATAAGCCCGTTTTCATCGGCCATTTTAATGGCTTCCAGGGCTTCGCGGTTGTTGGCCCCGGGTACAACTACGCGGTTGGATTTGCCTTTTACTTGGGCAATCAAATCCGCAAAACTATTGAATTTCATACTTAACTCTCCTTACTGATAATAAACTAAAATCACGTATATTTTTTTACAATTTTCGGGTCATCCAAGGCCCGGGTGGCGGCCACGCGCAGGGCATCTTTTTCTTCGCTGCCGGGGAACACATACATCGGCGCAATCCAACTGACATACCGCCCGATTTCATGCGGGATGTAGTTGCTGTACATCAGTCCGCCGGTAAGTGCAATAAAATCTACTTTGCCTTCCAATACAACGGCCATAGACCCAATATATTTAACCATTTGATAAATCATCGCGTCTAGTGCCAATTTAGCTTTTTGCGGCGTGCAACTAATCAGCGAGCCCGGCCGTTTCTTGCCGGTTTGGATAAATTCTTCCAATTCTTTAACGTCAGACGTACCTGTATAAGCGACTAAGCCGCCTTTCCCGCGCAGTTTTAAACGAATCTCTTGTTCCGTAAACTCGCCTGAAAAACACATTTGCATAAGTTTGGCACACGGTATACTTCCGCTACGTTGCGGGGTCATAGGGCCGTCGCCTTCGTAGCCGTTGGTTACGTCCACCACTCTGCCTTGCCGGTGTGCCCCGATAGAAATTCCCCCGCCGCCATGGCAAACAATGCAGTTTAATTTCTCGTACGGTTTGCCGAGTTTATCGGCAATCAAGCGCGCCACGCGCTTTTGGCTTAAGGCGTGAAAAATAGAAATACGCGGATTCTCCGGCATACCCGAATAACGCGCCAAAGGTTGCAATTCGTCAATGACAACCGGGTTAGCAATAAAACTGGGACACCCGGCATACCGCGCTATATCACGCGCCAAAATGCCGCCTAAATTGCTGGGGTGGATACCGCCGTATTTGCCGGTTTCCAAATCGCGGACCATTTTGTCATTCACGGCATAGACGCCCCCCTCTACGGAACGGATAAACCCGCCGCGTCCGATAACGGCATCAATTTCTTTAAGCTGGACTTTATGATCTAATAGGTAATCCAAAATGAGTTTACGGCGAAGGGGCAGTTGCTCCGTAACGTTTTTGCCCTCGTAGGGCTCCAGGTCGGCGATAGAATAGCGCACAGTTACTTCAAAGACGGGCTTGTCACCCCGGTAATAACCGATATCGTCAGACGTAGAACCCGGATTGATGACAAGTATATTAAACGCCATACGCTCCCCTATTTAGTTATATTTTAACAAAATAAGAGGGGAGCGACAAATGAAACTGAATTAATCGGCCAGTTTATAAATCACACAAGGCCCGGTACAGTTTGTGGTAGAGATATACGTTCCGCCTTCTTTTTCACATAATTTATTATATTTATCGGTACGGTCGGTAGTAAGCGCCCAACAGGTCGCAGAACCGAATTGGGGCCGTTCCCAATAATGGACATAAGCGTTTTGTAAACTGGTAGTATTTTGGCAATGCACACGTTTACTGTTGGAAGCGGCATCAAGCATACAATACCCCCACGGATAAGTGCATATATTTTTTGTATCATTAAGCGTACACCCAGACAAATCAATAGACAATGCCTCCATATCATCCGTATATTCCCCGGTGGCCATGTGGTAAATTTTTTCCGCATCCATCAGCGCATTGACGTTGGCTTTGAGTGTGGCATAGCGGCTGCGCATAACGGCCATTTCGTATTTGGGAAGTGCCACCGCCGCTAAAATACCAATAATGAGAACGACGACTAAAAGTTCAATGAGTGTAAAACCTTTTGCATTTAAACTACCTTTAAAACTATTTTTCTTTTGCATATATATTCCTCCTAGGGAAATGAGTATATGCAAAGTCTAGCAAAAAAAAAAACGAATGCAAGTCTTTTTTGTGCCTTTTTAAAAAACAAGACACAAAAGGGTCGCGTCTCAAAGGGAACGGGAAAAAGAGAGAGGACGGACAAATAAAAAGGCGTACACAATAGTCAGAGGTTCTAGGAGGCGTGACGGCCCGCTAGGGTTCGGTACGGACTATTTTTTATCGGTGCGGTCTTTGAAGATGCGGGCGTCCACCAAGCGTTTGAACACTTTACCGCGGTCCTCGTAACTTTTGAACTGGTCAAACGAGGCGCACGCCGGGGATAATAGCACCACGTCGCCGCGTTTGGCTCCCGTCATAGCCACTTCCACGGCTTTGTCTAACGTATAGCAACGCGTAACGGGATATCCGGGGAGTTCTCGCTCAATTTTATCCATGGCCTCGCCGATAGTCAACACACATTTGCAATACTCTTGTAAATACGGGTACAATACTTCGTAAGACGCGCCTTTATCACGCCCGCCCAAAATCAGCCAGACATTTTGGCATTTCTCAAAACTTTTCAAGGCGGTAATGGTGGAGTCCAAATTCGTGGCTTTGGAATCGTTTACGTAGATAACGCCGCGGTGATACGCAAATTGTTCAATGCGGTGTTCCATGGCTTTAAAATCGTCAAAGGCCTTTTGCACGGTTTCGGCGGGCACACCGGCTTGCAACGCCATAAGCGCGGCGGACATGGCATTTTCCACGTTGTGAATCCCTTTCAAATGCGGCGGGCGAAGTTGGTGACCGTCACTAAATACGAGTTCATCTCCGTCAAAAAACACCGCCGTCTGTAATAAGTGTTTAGGATAAGTAGCAAACGCGAGCACGCGGCTTTTGGCTTTTTCGGCCAGTTCCACGCAGGACACATCGGCTCCGTTAACCACAAACACATCCCCCGCGCGTTGGTTCTTAAAAATTTTTCCTTTGGCTTTGATGTAGTTACGCATTCCGCCGTGGTGTTCCAAGTGGTCGGGTGTGATGTTGAGCAGGCACGCATATTGCGGGCGGAAATAGGTGCTGTCTTCCAGTTGATAACTGGACACTTCTATGACCACATCATCGCCGGGTTGCATTTGGTGTACACATAACGAAACGGGATTGCCGATATTTCCGCACACCCATACGTTGCGTTTACCACCCTGTAAGCGGGCATTTTCTTTTAAAATTTCTCCCAACAGGGCGGTGGTCGTCGTTTTGCCGTTAGTACCCGTTACGGCAAACACACGCACGCCGCGTGGCATAAAGGCCAGGGCAACTTCCAACTCACTATAAACGGGAATATGGTGTTTTTTGGCTTCCGACAACACAGGCGCGCGGGGCGAAATCCCCGGGCTTTTTACCCAAAATGCACAGTCAAATAAAGCGGCACTATGCCCGCCCGTTTCCACCTCAATCCCACCGGGGAAAGCGTATTGTTGGGCTTGCGGAAGGGAGGCCTCCTCGCTGATGAGCACCGGCATTCCGTGCGCGCAAAGCAGTGTCGCCACCGCACGGCCACTCTTACCGAGACCTAACACGCCGGCTTTTTTTCCGGCCCATTGATTGGGTTTAAACATGGGGTTTCTCCTGCAAAAAATTCCGTATCACTTCCTGGTCGGAGAAATGACGTTTTTCCGTACCGACCAGTTGATAATTTTCGTGTCCTTTGCCGGCTACAATAACAATATCGTCTTGCTTGGCAACGGCCAGCGCGCGGCGGATGGCCTCGGCGCGGTCGGGCACGATTTCATAATTCGTGTATCCTTTCATACCGGCCAAAATATCATCAAAAATTTGTTGAGGGTCTTCGCACCGCGGATTATCGTTGGTTAAAAAAACGTGATCTGCATTCGCGCACGCGGTATGACCCATAAGCGGACGTTTGGTCCGATCGCGCTGTCCGCCGCACCCAAACACCACCCATATATTCCCTTTTTTAAACGGAGCCACCGTCGCGAATGCGCGCTGTAACGATTCATCGGTATACGCAAAATCCACAAATGCAAAAAAGTTTTGCCCAGCGTCTATGCGCTCCATACGGCCCGGCACGCCGGGCAAGGCGGCCAACCCTTTTATAATGAGGTCGTCGCTAATTCCGTTTGCGCTGGCCGCGGCCCAGGCCGCCAGGGCATTATATACATTATGTTTCCCAAGCAGATGGATACGCGCCGGTTTGCCGTTTACTTCAAATTCCGTATGGGTCAAAAATTCCCGCACGTTTGCGGCGTGAAAATCCGCCTCCCGCTCTTGGCCAAAGGTAACCACGCGCACGCGGCCCTTGAGTAAAGCGGCGAGTTTTTGCCCGTACGGGTCATCTATATTGATAACGGCTATGCGGTTAGGTTTGGGATTTTTTGGGTCGGCAATATTTTCAAACAATTTCACTTTAGCGTTGAAATAATTTTCAAAGGTAAGGTGGAAATCCAAATGATCACGTTGCAAGTTGGTAAAAATAGCGGTGTCGTACCAAATATGGCGCACGCGTTGCAATTCTAAGGCGTGGGAAGAAACTTCCATCACCACGCTTTGGCAACGTTCCGCTTTCATCCGGGCAAGCAATTTAAAAAGGGTTAACGCGGCAGGTGTGGTGTTGGGCGCGTCGCAAATTTTCCGGCCGCCGCTGCGGTAATTAACGGTGCCGAACGCGCCGACTTTCTGCCCGGCAATCATCAAAACACTTTCCAACAAGTAAGCGATAGACGTCTTGCCTTTGGTACCCGTCACCCCGATCATACACAAATCATCCGACGGGCGGTTATAAAATTCATAAGCGGCGTCTGCCATATCTTTATCTATATCGTGCGAGTGATAAAACGGAGTAGTAAGCCCGGCGGGTTTTTCTTGCGCCGACACAATAAGCGCGGCCCCTTGCCGGACGGCTTGCGGGATAAATTGGTTGCCGTCCACATGGGCCCCTTTAAGCGCAAAAAACACAAACCCCGGCACCACGTCTTGTGAGCGGAACGTAAGTCCGGTAACGGTAAGGCCCAAACGGCGGGCCGTTTCTAACACGATACTTCCCATAGATATATGGTATCAAATTGCGCGGACTACTGCGCGGCTGACTTGGAAATCAGTGCGGCAATTTCTTGCGCCATTTGGAACAGATGCTTTTTAATTTGCGGCTGTTTGCTTTCTAATAGCGGCAACAATGTACCGCGCACCCAGTTACGCGTAAACGCATCATCAAAATTACTTTCATCTGTAATGTGCGTGAGGGCATTGTTTTTAAGGTACGCTTCCGTTTCACGACGAGTGATACAAAGAAGCGGGCGGATGATTTCCACCTGCGGCGTGAGCGGACGACGCACAGGAATACCGACCAGCCCTTTTATTTTCGTACCGCGCAAGAGATTAAGCAAAATGGTTTCGGCCTGATCATCCAAATGATGTCCCAGAGCCAATTTGGTCGCGCCCCATTTACGCGCTATTTGGCTAAAAGCGGTGTAGCGCGCTTTGCGTGCGGCATGTTCCGGGCTCAAACCCAACTGCCGGGCGGTTTTTTTTACGTCCACTTTGCAAGCAAAAAATTCAATATTCCATGCCGCACATACTTCTTTACAAAAGCGTTCATCAGCCCGGGCCGCCGCGCCGCGAAGCCCGTGATTTACGTGAACGGCGGCCAGGCGGAAATGTTTTTCTTTACTTAGATACTGCAAAAAATGGAGCAAGCACACCGAATCTGCCCCCCCGCTCAGCCCGACGAGAACTGCATCTTTACGGGCGATTAATTGGGCGGCAAAGGCACGCATGCGGGTCAAAACGGAAGCATTAAAACTTTTTTTTCTCATATAAAAAAGTATAATAAATATTGTAAGGGTGGGAAACAAACTATGAAAAAGAAGATTTTAATTGTTGAAGATGAACCCGCAATTATTGAATTGTTGCGTATTATTTTGACGCGGGCCGGATATGAAGTGTTTACCTGTTCGTCCGGCCGGGAAGCCATCGGCATGATGAAAGAAATTATGCCGCACTTAGTGATTTTGGATGTTATGTTGCCCGGGTTGGACGGCGCCGGCATCGTGCGTATTATGCACGAGGACGAAGTGTTATCCAATACGCCGGTCATCGTGACGTCCGCCTTGTTGGAATCGGAACACATGTTTACGCCGTATCCGCAAGTGAAAGGGTTTTGCGCCAAACCGTTTGTGTTAAAAGACTTTATTGAAAAAGTGAAAGTCGCCATCGGCGATTAAACTGAAAAAATTACCGACAAGCCCGTACCAGTAAGGTGCGGGCTTTTTTGTGTTTAACAGCGAGCCGGAAAACAAGGAAAATACAAAAAATGGGTTGACAAAGCAAAAAAAAAACGATAATAAAGTGTCAGCAAAAAACAACAAAAATAAAAAGTGGTCATCCTGAACTTGTTTCAGGATCTCTACCGCTTTCTAAAACAAAACAAGGTGAGATGCTGAATTAAATTCAGCATGACAATATTTAATAAGGAGAATTTTATGCAGAAAGAAAATCAATTAACAAGTTGTTTGACCTCGCCCCTTGCGGGAGAGGATGCCC
>JAZRIL010000038.1:0-6377 GCA_045645285.1 Elusimicrobiaceae bacterium
AATAAATCTTCGGATCATATCCCGGGCGCCACCATATCGAATAAGATTTGTTCCGGGTGTTGGCGGTGTTGGTGGTTCCGGATGTTGGCCGGTTAACCATTCGAACCAATAATTTGCGTATGTCACACGCAAATCGTTCCATGTTCCGCGTTCTCTTTCATAGAAATATGCCTTTGTCGCTCTATCAACATCTAATAACGCGCAATACTCACCCCATGTATATGGGTATGCGCTGGTTGGTAACCAGGTGCCGCCGGCGCCTTCCGTGCCTTCCCCTTCACATTTAATGCAATACACTTGCATAGCGCCATCATACCAATTTCCGCCGTGGGAAGTGGCCCAATTGATAATCACGGTTCCCGGTGTCCATTGGATCATACCATAACCGTATAGAGTAGATCCGCCGCGGCCGTGTTCCATTTGCCCCGGGTTAATGGATCCGCCGCACTCATAATATATGTTCCCAAGTATTCCGGCCATAGCTTCCAACGTCATATAACCATCGAAATAATCTAAAAATTCTTGGGCGTTATTTTGTGAGTCTGCTATATCTAACGCGTTATAATCCGTCGTTCGATTATATATCCATGCCATAATAACCACCTCCAAAACAAAAAAAAACGCAATCCGAACAATCCCCGCCGGGAAGATTGTGCAACGGCTTCCAACCGTTCGCGTATGCACCGGATCGCGCTTTTCTAATTACAATATAACATCTAATAATCCAATTTTCAACGCATAGGATTCGAAGGTTAACCGGTTGTCCATATACGCATCTTCTAAAACATATAAATATTCCCGGTTAAACGCCATTTTTTCTTGCTCTAACCTAGAATCATAGGCTTTTACGGTCTTATTTAAAGCGTATGAATAATAAAAATGATCGTTATTGTAAAAGATGGTAGATCCGTTCAAAGTAACTAATGGCCGCATACCTTTTAAATTTTTGTAAGCAATTAGGGAAAAATCGTTAAACGCAAATTGATTTCCCAGGGCGAATTTTTCATATTCCGTACCGCGCATTAGCTTCATGATTTGTGTTTGTTGCTTCTTCTCCTTAAATGCTTCCGTGGCTTCCAATAAATGAACCGCTAACCCTCTATCCGGGTAATATTTATCGTGCTGGCCCCGGGCGATCATCTTTTCACAATCGTCCACAATCCCCAATTCAACAAATAGCGGATTGTAAATATCAAAAGCGTTTGCAAAAGCCCAAAATCTACACGGATCCTGGCCGAATAACTCCCGGTTCCGGTTAATGGTTTCATACGCGTTAATAATTGCCAAACCTTCGTTCTTGATTTTCTTTATATGGGATTCGGTGATAAATTCATCTATCGCAATATCTGTGACACGACTATAAGACAAACCGCGCATAGAAGCGATAACAGAGAGAGGAAGCGCAATCCCGCGGCTATTGCTTCTATCATCATTGCTGTTTTCATCCCCTTCGCCCGTCTGATCCGATCGAACAATATTCCATGTTTTTTTAGTGTTCTTTTCAAATACATAGTTATAATCCTCCCCGTATTTTTGCCGGATTTCATAAAATATGTTAGCATCGCTTTCGCTATTGTCCGCAATTAGTTCTAATTCATCCAGGGTGCGCCGCATAAAACCACAATGGACTTCCGGCCGGTCGATCCACCCCTTTGTAAAACTAAACGTTTTTCCAATGCCGCGGCCGCCTATAAATAATTGCCATGGGTACCGCCGATCAGCATATTTCCACACATCGATAAATAATTCTTGGACTTCTTTATTTCTCATATATCAAATTCTTCCTCTATTTGGTATTGGATTAATAGTTGCGAATAATCCATGGTCAAATGTACGTTATACGTAGAATCTATCATTGCTATATTATTCGTAATGGTGATTTCTTCACCTTCTACAATTTTAACTTTAGGTTCGCAAAGATTGTAAAACAATGTTTTACCGCCGGCTTCATAAAACGTAAATCCCGGTTTAAAGTTTTCTATATCCCTTAATTCGCCCGGGGCTTCCTTTTTATTTACGCCCGCAATAGTGGTGTGTAAACCTTTTTTATCTCGATAAACATATTTTTTCGCGCCTAAAGTCTTGAAAACTTCGTATTTTCCGTGTTTTTCGTCGGTTTCCATTTCGAATACGCCGAGATAATAACGTGTACCGTCAACATCGCAATATGCACCCAGCTTTTCACATTCTTCGATAATGGTTTTGTTTAGATCTTCGATAACCTGGTAATCATTAATAATACATTTGCTAGAATCGGTATCACCGTATACAAATACATTCCCCTTGGATTCATCATTAGTCACATTTATCAACTTTTGCAAATGTGCGCGGGCGTGGGCCGTGGTCCACACTCCCCAAGCGTAATTCAAAAATGAATTATAACTTTTATAGTAATCATCCAATTTTTCTTTTATATCACCGATTTCAAGTTCTTTTTCCTTGTATTCCAAGTTTTCATCCAAGTAAATATCCGGATGAATCGGCCGTGTGTACATCATTCCAAAACAACCATTCAACAAATTTTTCTTCTTAGCGTAGAGGTAATTGAGGTTTTCGAGTTCTTCCAATAAATTTGGATCCGGATTATTCCGGGTGATTTCTTCCAGCTTTTTAATTTCGCTTTTTAGTTCGCATTTTTCCCGGAATAAATCCATGATAACTTCCCTGATTTCTTCCGGTAAATAACCATATCGTGCTATGTGCATAGAACCGATGGCGATTTGATCCCATTCGTATATATCCCGCATTAGTTTAAAATCAACATCCGTTAACGTTAACGCGATGGCACCATCCTGGTTATTATCGCCGCAAGATAAAACGCGCCCGTTATCGAAGCGTAACGGCCCCGTAACGCCAATTTGTTTATCGAAGCTGACATATGCAACGGGCTGGTTTTTCTTGACCCTTAAATTGACAAATACGCAATTAAACAAGCAAGCATAAGTATTTAACAAGTAATTCAATTCCGACATAGAAGCAACAACGCCATAATATTGGAATTGTGACATTGGAAATTGCTTTGTCACGTCAATATATGGATACTCGGAAACCGCATCGAAGGAATCCAGGTCATGCAAAATGCGGTTGGCCATAGCTGGATTTGCGTGGGTGTTTCCGCCGCGGGCAACGTCGTATAACATCATTAATACATCCGCATCCAGGCGGGTATTTAAGAATATCCGGCGATAATCCTTGTTTTTTAAACAGTTTTTCCGGACGATCCGCCGCACGTAACCGGTGGATGTTAACGGGATCGAAAATAGCGTATCATTTTCGTTTTTCAACTTGTTTTCTATGTATTCATACAAGCCGACAACATCCGCAATGGTATAGCCAAATTCTTTGTTGTCAAGTTCCCGGGATGGCAAGTGAATAGCTTTGTAATCAAGATCACCGGCGGCTTTCGGATGGATACACCCTTTTTCGTTTTCGATTGCCTTTTTTAATGACATATTGGAAAGCCGCATGGAACATCGAAATTCTATTCCTAGGGCCGGAATAAAAATATACAACGGCTTTTTTGGAGCCGTTGCAAATAGTTCTATATCCTTATACCGTTTTTTAAAAAATGGCATCATCCACCAGGATTCAAAACCTAGATTGTGGATATAACATATTAACCGGCGGCGTTTATTTAATCCGAGATAATCCCGAATGGATTCAAAGAAATCAAATACTTCATCCCATTTGTGACCATAAACAACTTCATCGTCTATTTTTGCTTGCCAATGATACATAAATGCGTACGGGCGTTCTACATGGGCCGGAATCGGTATCGACTTCTTTAATTCTTGACGTTTTTTTTCGTATGCGATATATTCATCCGGTGTAATGGTTGTTGATTCAATATCGAACGTCATAAAATACCGGAACAATTCTTGCGTATAGCGTTCTTTTGTTTTTCGGTCTTTTTTTACTTTGGTTATCGTATCATCATCCGATAATAACGCCGGGGTAAACTCGGAAGCGCGTTTACACAAAATTGCATCCGTTCCCCCGTCAAAGCGTTCTAGGTTTGCATATCTCATAGTTTTTTCTATCCTATATTGCTACTATCCGGAATTGGGTTTGCGTTTACTTTTTCGAATAGTCCTTTAATGCTTTTCACTTCACTCGATTCAATGTAGTCTTTCATAGCTTTTTGAATCTTTCGCTGGTTCCGTGATCCATCCACGGAACCTTCTTTATATGCCCTAAAAATTTGTTCGCTGGAAAACACTTTACGGAGGTTTTTAAAGGTTTGCGAATTTAAAAACCGGTAAAACTGTTTTGTTTGCGCTTGTTTAGACATATCCAAGCCTTTATAATTTGCTTGAACATCCTTTGGTTTCCAATTTCCAAACGTTTCGATTCGCCTGGCCTCAATTCGTTTTTGCCCAGCTACCGTAGAAGATTCTGAAGTTAAAAAAGCCTGTAATTTGCTTATTTCCGCTTTTAATGCAGCTTCCGATTCTTTCCCGGATAAATAGTTCTTTGATTGTGAAAAACGTACTTTATCGGCTTCCGGGCGATGTGTACGCAAATAATCGGCTACTATATCATACGCATAAAAATCTAATCCGGCATCTTCCAACTCGCGCAAACGCTGGTTAGCGTTTTTTGCAAGTCGGGCGCGCATTTCGGGCAAGTCCGGCAATAATACTTTTTTCGTGTGGTAAACGTCGAGAGTGTATAATTCGTTTAATGACTTTTTCGTCTGGACTTTATTTCTTTTATTCGTCCGTTGTACGTCCGTCGCTTTGGATCTCTTTGCCATAGATTAAATTCCCCTTTGCATTTGCTCTATCCCTGGCCGCATTGCGGATAAAACTAGAAACGGTCATATCTTCCCGTTTTGCGGCTTCCTGGATTAATTGTAAATCCAAATCGTTAACACGGACAATCAAAACGTTTGTTTTATTCATATTATTCACCATCTACATCTTTCACAATTTTCGATAATTCTTCATCCAATTCACGAACTAACCGGATTTTATCTTCTTTCGTAAAATGATCCATTACATAATGAGTTAAATTCTTTAAAAGCTGGAAAACTTCAAAATAGCTTTTGTCATAGGCTTCATAAATGGTTGTTGAGAACATCCCCATTAGTAAATGTTCAATATCCCTTCTATCACCAATTGCGCCGGTGATAGCGTGGTGTTTTCCATCCTTGGAACCGCTTTCGCCACAAATAAAAATCATTTCGCCGTTTGGGTATTCCTGGAAGAAATCCAATATATTAGATAACATCTGTGGAACACCTTTTACTTCACCCGAATTGTTAATATCAATGTTCATTTACTCTTTATCCTCCAATAATAAAGTTACTGATCTTGCTTTTAGTGATGTGTTTAAAATTATTCCGTCGCTATCGGCGCAAAATAAAAGCAATTGCGGGTATACGTCGTGCATATCCTTATCACTTAAAAATTCCATACGTTCGGCTAGTTGGCCATTATGCACATCGGAAAATTCGGAAAGTATGATTATCCCGAAATCCCGGGCAATAAATTGGCTAAACTCTATACTATCGTTTTTTGTCATTGCTTCACCTCCGTATCCAAATCCGGTCATATTTTAAAACTTAATAACGTATCCATCGTATCCGGTAAATGGTCAAGATACTGTTGATAGTTGTAATAAACATCTAATACTCCGTCATGGTGTTCAACCATTAAACACGGAACATTTCTCTTTGTATCTCCGTTTATAAAATTCAAATCCAGGATCATAATAATTTACCTCCGATCTAACATAATACATATAATCATTTTCAATAATTTAATAACTGCCCATTGATATGGTTCGCAATGAACATCGGCCAAGAAATCTTGTATCTTGTCTAATTCTCTTATATATTCTTCCTTCATAATATCTTTTTGTTCTCTTATAATGCGCTTTTGATCTTTTGTTAACATTAATAACTCACCTCCAATATATACACTTCACCTGGTTCGTATTGCACATATTCAAACCCTGGTATGCGGCCGGCCTTAATATCAGCAATTGATACGCCGCGGATCGTTACCAGGAAGTCAAAATCTTTTTCTTTCCATATCACGCAACTATACGCGATATTAGACGGTTGCAAGAATCGTTCCGCCATGATCCGGTTATAACCGGCCGACCTTAATAGTTTTAGTTGATCTGTTTTCTTTTCCAAATCTAACATTAGCGTTTCACCTCCTGGCAATTATGTTACACGTTTGTATATACATTTGTCAATACATATTTTGCCGGAAGCCATCGGCCGGGTCCGGATCCGGCGCGGATGCGGTTCGGGTTGGTTTTGATCGGTTTAAATGTTTCACAGATGTTTCACAATCGTACAAGTGTTCGTCAAACGAATGTTCCGTCTTGACTTGGGGAGAAAAATGTGCTGGGGGGGTCGGCGG
>JAZRIL010000039.1:0-3795 GCA_045645285.1 Elusimicrobiaceae bacterium
CGTCATGCTGAACTTGATTCAGCATCTCACCTTATTTCTTGCCGCGCTATATCCCGGATTACAAATCTCCGGGATGACGAGCGCGGCGGAGTAGAAAGCGGTGGAGATTCCCGATTACAGATTTCGGGAATGACGTCTTACTTTTATTTGCTGCTTTTTTCTCTGACACTCTATTATCGTTTTTTTTTTGATTTGTCAAGCGTTTTTTTAGGATGGCTTGTCTGGGGCATTTTCATACTTAGTGAAAATAAATTAAAATAAGAAAAGGAGAAATTTTATGGAACTAGTACTTGCTTTTGTGGCCGGGGCTATTGTGTGTGGCTTAGCGGCGTACGTAAGAATTAAAAATATTACTTCTAAACTTAGTCAAACCGAATTGGAAAACGCACGTCTTACCGAGCGTCTTGTTTCACTGGATAAAGCCAAAGCCGGACAGGAAGATTTTGCGCACCAATTACTCATTCAACAGGATAAGAAATTTGCCGCGCTTCAAGAAACGGCCCGGGCCGAATTTAAACAACTTGCTAATGAAACTTTAAAAGAACAACGTGCGGAATTATCTGCTAAAAACAGCGAAATGGTTTCCCCGCTTAAAGAAACCATGGAAAAATTTACTAAACAAGTCGGCGAACTTCGCACCGAAAGTGCCGAAAGACACGGCTCGCTGCAGGAAGTTATCAAACGCTCCATGGAATTAAACGCTAGCCTTTCCCAGGAAGCGCAAAATTTAACCGAGGCCCTTAAAAGCCCCAAAAAACAAGGGGTATGGGGGGAAATTATTTTGGAAGATGTATTGACGGCGGCCGGATTTCGCAAAGGGATAGAATTTGATACGCAAGTCTCTTTCACGACGCAAGAAAATAGCCGTTTGCAGCCCGATTTTATTTTGCACTTGCCGGGCCAACGCGATTTTGTCATTGATTCCAAGATGTCGCTGACGGCGTATATGAAATGGCAGGCCGCCACCACCGAGGAAGAAAAAGCCAGCGCCCTCAAAGAGCATGTGCAATCGGTAGAGAAACACATCAAGGAACTGGCCGAAAAAGATTATTCCGCGCTACTTCCCCGTGAAAAAATGGATTATGTGTTTATGTTTATTCCGGTGGAGTTTGCGTATTTCCTGGCTGTGCAGGCCAAGCCGGAATTAAATGAAATCGCCCGCAGAAACCGGGTGGCTATTGTAACGGCTTCCAATTTGTTTTCCGTTTTACAAGTGGCTGAAAATTTGTGGCGCCAGGAACGCGCCGGACAATTAACAGAGCAGATTTTTAAAACCGCCCAAGAAATGTTGGAACGGGCCGGTTTATTTACTTCGCGCATGGAAGACATCCATGCCAAAATCAACCAGTTGGAAAAAGCATATACCGACGCGGATAAAACATTGCGCGGCAGCAAAGGCATTGTGTCTTCGGCTAAAAAACTGGAGCAGTTGCACGTGAAAGCCGCCCGTAAATTGCCCTTGCTGTTGGAGGAGGAAACGTCCGATTTGTCCGCCCCCTCCCCGGAAGATAAATAGCGAGAAGTGATGAATGAAGATTTAAAAACCATCCCAAAAGACCTAGATGGGGATAGGTCTTTTGGCCTTTGTGAGTGTTCTGGGTTTGTTTATATAATGAGGTATATTTCTAAGGAGGAATTCATATGAAGCGCCCTTTATCATTTGCTTGTATGATCGTGACAATTTTTTCATTGACCGCTCCGGTTATACATGCCCAAGTACCGCGGAAGATTATCACAAGCATATTGAAAACCCCCCGAGTCGGCGTCCGACCCGCCCATTTAAACATTAGCAGTTCGGTAAGAGCAGCCGTCTGGCGGGCTGTGCAACATGCAAATATTATGTTGCCTGACCCTGTCCACAATGCATCCGATTTTAGAGAAATACAAAAAATGTTATCGGCGTATAGTCAAGCCACGCGATGCCAAATTTCAAATATTCAGGACATAGCCAATGCTGTTGCATTTGCCCGTAATGAACGCTGGGTACACTATGCCGTTTTACAAGGCGCTGACGTAAATCAAACCCTGGTGCAAGCCATTAACCCTCAAGATAACTACGCTCTTGCTAACCATCTATTTGAAATTTACCGACCGGCTCCGGAATCATTAGAACCATTACTTGTTCAAGTAGCGGAACAACCATTTGCCGATGAAAAAATAGTGTGGCTTGTTAGGCACGGTGTTAACCCCAATGCTACCGATGAATTGGGGAATGGCGTTTTGCACAAATTGGCCGAGCGCGGTTTTGTGCAAGAGCAGACACTGGATGTGCTTAAAGACATGGGGGCCAATTTTAATTTGGCGAATCGTTTACAAATAACGCCGTTATTTCCGGCGCTTCTACATCCACAGTTCGTGCAGGCCTTGGTAGAAAGGGGTGCAAATCCGTTAGTTGAAGATAAAGACGGTTTGATTCCGGCGCAAAAAGCTCGGCAACAACTGCAGGATCCGGCCTTGGATGAACAGACTACGCAAGCGCTAAAAAAATCTATTGGTATTTTAGAAACATCGGCAGGCGATTGGGCCACAAGAGGCCTTTTTAGAGAGGTGAGGTGGAGTGACCAATATGACCTCCAACAACTCCAAGCATGGAGAGAAAAACTCAAACAAGAAAATTTGCCCAATCCCAGTGAAGTCGTTGCCGACCAAGAGGAATTGGAACAACTGCTTGAGGAATATGCATTTTTGCAGGAACCGAATGGTTCTATGAAGGCCAATAACATCGCCAAGATGGCGTGTATGTCCGGTAAAGATCGTTGGGCGTTTGTAGCTCTTTGGTATAGAGCAGAGCCGGCAGATGTTTTATACTATGCGCTACGCTACGGGCGTTATGAACTGGCAGAAAAATTAATCACTGAGTATCACGCCAATCCCAACGGAAAGATTGAGGAGTGGGGGGAGCCGCTTCCCATTGCGTTAGCCAGATCATCTACAGAAGGGACGCTGTGGCTGATGGAAAGATTTCAAGGGCAACTCGTATTAAAAACATCTAAAACTTCGGCCTTGCACAGCGCAGCGGACGGGGGGGAAACCGAATTGATCGTTCCTTTAAAACAAGCCGGTTTAGACATTAATGTAGTTGACGAAGACGGCAATACCCTGCTTTCGGAGTCACATGTAATTTGCTATCCTGATTTTTTGGAAAAGGCACTTGAGGAAGGAGCCGACCCAACGATTGGGAAACCGCTGAATCATTTGGAATTTGGCCTGAATCTGATGGAAGTGGGGGGATATGCTTCGCCGGAGGAGATTGAGAAAGTGAAGGAGTCTAAAAAAATTTTAGAAAAAGCATTACAGGAACGCGCTAATTAAGCATTCAATTGACTACCGTTATACTCATTCCATTTAAAACCCGCCTTTTGGGCGGGTTTTAAATTTGCCGAGGAGGGTGGGATTGGTCACAAGTCGGCTTGCTGACGTGCGCCGCTCGTGACCCCGCCTCGCCATGTTCGCCTTTCGTATTCGCCAATAGGATTATACTCAAACTCGCATAAGGCTGTGGCTTTCAATCCCTGACGGAACAACAAGCAGTTGTTGTTCCTACAAGGGCATTTTTATTGGCAAAAATGCCAATAAAAAATGCCCAGTACAGGGATTGCCTTTCGGTAAAACTCCTGACGGAGTTTTCCTGCAGGCCGGGCTCGCGGTTTTTGCCTTTCGCGGCTTGCGCACGCTCAAACAAAAACATCGCTCCGCCTTTCAATCCCTGACGGAACAACAAGCAGTTGTTGTTCCTACAAGGGCATTTTTATTGGCAAAAATGCCAATAAAAAATGCCCAGTACAGGGATTGCCT
>JAZRIL010000040.1:0-6104 GCA_045645285.1 Elusimicrobiaceae bacterium
AATAAATCTTCGGATCATATCCCGGGCGCCACCATATCGAATAAGATTTGTTCCGGGTGTTGGCGGTGTTGGTGGTTCCGGATGTTGGCCGGTTAACCATTCGAACCAATAATTTGCGTATGTCACACGCAAATCGTTCCAAGTTCCACGTTCTCTTTCATAAAAATATGCCTTTGTCGCTCTATCCACATCTAATAACGCGCAATACTCACCCCATGTATAAGGATATGCGCTGGTTGGTAACCAGGTGCCGCCGGCGCCTTCCGTGCCTTCCCCTTCACATTTAATGCGATACACTTGCATTGCACCATCATACCAATTGCCGCCGTGGGAAGTAGCCCAATTAATAATTACGGTTCCTGGTGTCCATTGAATCATACCATATCCGTATAGGGTGGATCCGCCGCGGCCGTGTTCCATTTGTCCAGGGTTAATGGATCCGCCACACTCATAATATATGTTCCCAAGTATTCCGGCCATAGCTTCCAACGTCATATAACCATCGAAATAATCTAAAAATTCTTGGGCGTTATTTTGTGAATCCGCTATATCTAACGCGTTATAATCCGTCGTTCGATTATATATCCATGCCATAATAACCACCTCCAAAACAAAAAAAACGCAATCCGAACAATCCCCGCCGGGAAGATTGTGCAACGGCTTCCAACCGTTCGCGTATGCACCGGATCGCGCTTTTCTAATTACAATATAACATCTAATAAACCAATTTTCAACGCATAGGATTCGAAGGTTAACCGGTTGTCCATATACGCATCTTCTAAAGCATATAAATATTCCCGGTTAAATGCCATTTTTTCTTGCTCTAACCTAGAATCATAGGCTTTTACGGTCTTATTTAGAGCGTATGAATAATAAAAATGATCGTTATTATAAAAGATGGTAGATCCATTCAAAGTAACCAGCGGCCGCATCCCTTTTAAATTTTTATAGCCAATTAGGGAAAAATCGTTAAACGCAAATTGATTTCCTAGGGCGAATTTTTCGTATTCGGTTCCCTTCATTAACTTCATGATTTGCGTTTGTTGCTTCTTTTCCTTAAATGCTTCCGTGGCTTCCAACAAATGTACCGCTAACCCTCTATCCGGGTAATATTTATCGTGCTGCCCCCGGGCGATCATCTTTTCGCAATCATCCACAATACCTAACTCCACAAATAGTGGGTTATAAATATCGAAAGCGTTTGCAAATGCCCAAAATCTACACGGATCCTGGCCGAATAACTCCCGGTTACGGTTAATGGTTTCATACGCGTTAATAATTGCCAAACCTTCGTTCTTGATTTTCTTTATATGGGATTCCGTGATAAATTCATCTATCGCAATATCTGTGACACGACTATAAGACAAACCGCGCATAGAAGCGATAACAGAGAGAGGAAGCGCAATCCCGCGGCTATTGCTTCTATCATCATTGCCGTTTTCATCCCCTTCGCCCGTCTGATCCGATCGAACAATGTTCCATGTTTTTTTAGTGTTCTTTTCAAATACATAATTATAATCCTCCCCGTATTTTTGCCGGATTTCATAAAATATGTTTGCATCGCTCTCGCTATTGTCCGCAATTAGTTCCAATTCATCCAGGGTCCGGCGCATAAATCCACAATGGACTTCCGGCCGGTCGATCCAGCCCTTTGTAAAACTAAACGTTTTTCCAATGCCGCGGCCGCCTATAAATAATTGCCATGGGTAACGCCGGTCAGCATATTTCCACACATCGATAAATAATTCTTGGACTTCTTTATTTCTCATATATCAAATTCTTCCTCTATTTGGTATTGGACTAATAGTTGCGAATAATCCATAGTCAAATGTACGTTATACGTAGAATCTATCATTGCTATATTATTGGTAATGGTGATTTCTTCACCTTCTACAACTTTAACTTTAGGTTTGCAAAGGTTATAAAACAACGTCTTTCCGCCGGCATCATAAAAAGTAAACCCCGGTTTAAAGTTTTCTATATCCTTTAATTCGCCCGGGGCTTTGTCTTTATTTACGCCGGCAATAGTAGTATGTAAACCTTCCAAGTCCTTGTAAACGTATTTTTTCGCGCCTAACGTCTTAAAAACTTCGTATTTTCCGTGCTTTTCATCGGTTTCCATTTCGAATACGCCGAGATAATACCGCTTTCCGTCAACATCACAATAAGCGCCCCGCTTTTCACATTCTTCGATAATGGTTTTGTTTAGATCTTCGATTACCTGGTAATCATTAATAATACATTTGCTAGAATCGGTATCACCGTACACAAATACATTTCCCTTGGATTCATCGTTAGTCGCATTTATTAACTTTTGCAAATGTGCGCGGGCGTGGGCCGTGGTCCACACTCCCCAGGCATAGTTTAAAAATGAGTTATAGCTTGAATAGTATTCATCCAATTTTTCTTTTAAATCACCTATGGACAATTCTTTTTCCTTGTATTCCAAGTTTTCATCCAAGTAAATATCCGGGTGTACCGGCTTGGTGTACATCATACCGAAAATACCGTTTAATAGATTTTTCTTCTTGGCGTATAAATATTTGGTGTTTTCCAATTCTTCCAAGGTTTTTGATTCTTTCGTTTTCCGGTATTCATCCTCCAGCAATTTGATTTCACGCTTTAATTCGCATTTTTCCCGGAATAGATCCATGATAACTTCCCGGATTTCTTCCGGTAAATATCCATATTGGGCGATGTGCATAGAACCAATTGCGATCTGATCCCATTCGTATATATCCCGCATCAATTTAAAATCAACATCCGTTAGCGTTAGCGCGATGGCGCCATCTTGCTTTTCATCGCCACAAGATAATACACGCCCGTTATCGAAGCGTATTGGCCCCGTAAAGCCTTTTTGTTTATCAAAGCTAAAATAGGCCACGGGTTGGTTTTTCTTTACCCTTAAATTGACAAATACACACGTAAACAAGCAAGCATAAGTATTTAACAAGTAATTTAATTCCGACATGGAAGCGACATCGCCATAATATTGAAATTGTGACATTGGAAATTGCTTTGTTACATCGATATACGGATACTCGGAAACCGCATCGAAGGAATCCAGGTCGTGTAAAATACGGTTAGACATACGCGGGTTTGCGTGGGTGTTGCCGCCCCGGGCCGCGTCGTATAACATCATTAATACATCCACATCCAGGCGGGTATTTAAGAAAATCCGGCGATAATCTTTGTTTTTTAAACAGTTTTTCCGGACGATCCGCCGCACGTAACTGGTGGATGTTAACGGGATTGAAAATAACGTGTCATTTTCGTTCTTTAGCTTGTTTTCTATATATTCATACAAGCCGACAACATCCGCAATAGTATAGCCAAATTCTTTATTGTCAAGTTCCTGGGATGGTAAATGAATTGCTTTATAATCAAGATCGCCGGCGGCTTTCGGATGGATACATCCTTTTTCGTTCTCGATGGCCTTTTTTAGTGACATATTAGAAAGCCGCATAGAACATCGAAACTCTATTCCCAGCGCCGGAACAAAAATATACAACGGCTTTTTTGGAGCCGTTGCAAATAATTCTATATCCTTATACCGATTTTTTAGAAACGGCATCATCCACCAGGATTCAAACCCTAGATTGTGGATATAACATATTAACCGGCGGCGTTTATTTAATCCGAGATAATCCCGGATGGATTCAAAAAAATCAAATACTTCATCCCATTTGTGACCATAAACAACTTCGTCGTCTATCTTTGCTTGCCAATGATACATAAACGCGTACGGGCGTTCTACATGGACCGGAATCGGTATCGACTTTTTCAATTCTTGACGTTTTTTTTCGTATAAGATATATTCTTCAGGTGTAACGGTTGTTGATTCTATATCGAACGTCATAAAATACCGGAACAATTCTTGCGTATAGCGTTCTTTTGTTTTTCGGTCTTTTTTTACTTTGGTTATCGTATCATCACCCGATAATACAGCCGGGGTAAACTCGGAAGCGCATTTACACAAAATCGCATCCGTTCCCCCGTCAAAGCGTTCTAAGGTTGCATATCTCATAGTTTATCTATCCTATATTGCTACTATTCGGAATCGGGTTTGCGTTTACTTTTTCGAATAGGCCTTTTATGCTTTTCACTTCACTCGATTCAACATAGTCTTGCATAGCTTTTTGAATCTTTCGTTGGTTCCGCGATCCATCCACGGAACCTTCTTTATATGCTCTAAAAATTTGTTCGCTGGAAAACACTTTACGAAGGTTTTTAAAGGTTTGCGAATTTAAAAACCGGTAAAATTGTTTTGTCGAAGCTTCCCGGGATAAATCAATTCCTTTAAAATTTCCTCTAGCGCCTTTTGGCTTCCAATTTCCAAACGTTTCTATTCGCCGGGCCTCTATTCGCTTTTGTCCGGATACCGTGGAGGATTCCGACGTTAAAAACGATTGTAGCACGCTTATTTCAGCTTTTAAGGCGGCTTCCGATTCTTTCCCGGATAAATAGTTCTTTGATTGTGAAAATCGCACTTTATCGGCTTCCGGGCGATGGGTGCGCAAGTACTCGGCAGCTTTATCATATGCGTAAAAATCCAGGCCGGCCGCTTCCAACTCGCGCAAACGCTGATTTGCGTTTTTTGCAAGTTGGGCACGCATTTCGGCCAAATCCGGCAATAATACTTTTTTCGTATGGTAAACGTCAAGTGTGTATAATTCGTTTAATGACTTTTTCGTCCGGACTTCATTTCGTTTATTCGTCCGTTGTACGTCCGTCGCTTTGGATCTCTTTGCCATAGTTTATATTCCCCTTTGCATTTGCTCTATCCCTGGCCGCATTGCGGATAAAACTAGAAACGGTTATATCCTCCCGTTTTGCGGCTTCCTGGATTAATTGTAAATCCAAATCGTTAACGCGGACAATCAAAACGTTTGTTTTATTCATATTATTCACCATCTACATCTTTCACAATTTTCGATAATTCTTCATCCAATTCCCGAACTAAACGTTGTTTATCTTCTTCCGTAAAATGATCCATTACATGGTGTGATACTTCTTGTAATAGTTTAACAACATTAAAATAACTATTATCGCAAGCCGTGTATAATGTGGTGCAACTCATTCCAACCAACATTTTTTTAATATCAAACTGTGAACCGATTGCGCCGGTAATGGCTTTTGATTCAGTATTGTTTGAACTAACAATAAAAAGCATATTGGAATCCTGGTATTTATCTACAAAATTAACCATGTTGGTAAGTTGTTCACCGATGTTGTGCGCAAAATTTGTGTCATTAATTACAATTTTATCTCTTTTCATTTTTTTCATCCTCTAATAATAAAGTTACTGATCTAGCTTTTAGTGATGTGTTTAAAATTATGCCGTCGCTATCAGCGCAAAATAGAAGCAATTGCGGGTATACGTCGTGCATATCCTCATCGCTTAAGAACTCCATACGTACGGCTAGTTGACCGTTGTGCACTTCGGAAAATTCGGAAAGTATGATTATCCCGAAATCCCGGGCAATAAATTGACTAAATTCTATACTATCGTTTTTCGTCATTGTTTCACCTCCGATCTAACATAATACATATAATCATTTTCAATAATTTAATAACGGCCCATTGATATGGTTCACAATGAACATCGGTCAAGAAATCTTGTATCTTGTCTAATTCTCTTATATATTCTTCCTTCATAATATATTTTTGTTCTCTTATAATGCGCTTTTGATCTTTTGTTAACATTAATAACTCACCTCCAATATATACACTTCGCCTGGTTCATATTGCACATAATCAAATCCGGGTACATGGCCGGCTTTAATTTCTTCAATCGATACGCCGCGGATCGTTACCAGGAAGTCAAAATCTTTTTCCTTCCATATTACGCAACTATACGCGATATTAGACGGTTGCAAAAATCGTTCCGCCATGATCCGGTTGTAACCGGCCGACATTAATAGTTTTAATTGGTCCATCTTATTTTCCAAATCTAACATTAGCGTTTCACCTCCTGGCAATTATGTTACACGTTTGTATATACATTTGTCAATACATATATTACCGGTTGGCGGTTGGCCTGGTCCGGATCCGGCGCGGATGCGGTTCGGGTTGGTCTTGATCGGTTTAAATGTTTCACGGAT
>JAZRIL010000041.1:0-23390 GCA_045645285.1 Elusimicrobiaceae bacterium
TCAGTTCGCGCTGGGCGGGCACGCTGCCTTGCTTAGCCGCAAGCAGTAAAAAGGGAACGGCTTCTTCCAAATCCTGCGCTACAAGTTTGCCCTGGATATAAATTTCCGCGCACTTCCACAAGGCCTGCGTATCACCGGAAAGCGCCGCCTGGCGGAACCAATAAAGGGCTTGTTTGCCGTCGGCAGGGACCCCTTTGCCTTGTTCGTAGGCCTGCGCCGTTTGCACTTGCGCGTCTATATTACCTTGCCGGGCGGCTTGGAGGGCGGCAGCAAAGTGTTTTTCTTCGGGGGTTTGATAAACAAGTACATAATATCCCCCGCCGATTGCCAACGCCATTACTAAAAGAAGAAAAAATTTTTTCATATATCCTTATTCTCATTATAATAAAATTCGGAAAACCCGGAAAATTTTACTTCCCAAAATTTGATATCCTGTATATATGGACTTAAACACCTTGTTAAAAAACACGTCGCGCAGTTTATATTTAAGCGTATGCATGTTGCCGCGGGGCATGCGTCCGGCGTTTTCGGTGGCGTATTTGCTTTGTCGCTACGCAGACACGATTGCCGACACCGCTATCTTGCCCGCCCCGCGCCGCTTGTATTGGATCACGCGTTTTCCGTCCATTATTCAAACCCAACCGGCGGACAAAATCGCCCAACTCGCCCGCGAAATTGAGGGCGGCAGTGATAACCCGTACGAGAAATTTTTAATCCAAAACCTCCGCCCGTGTTTGAATGCATTTAATCAAATTCCCGACGAGCAAAAACCATTTATCTTGGAAGTTGCCCGCGCCGT
Organism: Elusimicrobiaceae bacterium; assembly: GCA_045645285.1. Lineage (GTDB taxonomy): Bacteria > Elusimicrobiota > Elusimicrobia > Elusimicrobiales > Elusimicrobiaceae > Avelusimicrobium. The sequence goes on from JAZRIL010000041.1 coordinate 800, forward strand.
ATGCGACGGCATGAAAATTGATTTGCAAACATTTCCACACGAAAAAAATACGTCTCTGGGGACGTTTCAAACCGCTAACGAACTGGAAAATTATTGCCGTTTAATGGGCGGCAGACCGGGGAAATTTTGGAGCCAGTTGATTTATCAAACCACCCAAATCCCCGCCGACAAAGAAACGTTTTTTGAACTCGGCCAGCGCATAGGTGACGCCCTGCAAATTGTAAACATCTTGCGCGATTTGCCCAAAGACTTACAAATCGGGCGTTGCTATTTTCCGCAAGAAGATTTACAAAAAGCCGGACTGACACCCCAAGATTTATTGGACGCTAAAAACAGCGCGCGGTTTGAACCGGTAAAACAAACATGGATTTCGTGGGGACTCGCCCGCTTACAGGACGGAAAAAAATATTTCAGTTTGCTCCCCAAAACCCAACCGGGCCAGCGCGCCGCCGTGGCGTGGCCGGTGTTATGGGCGGCAGATACACTCTATAAAATCGCCCAAGAACCGGATTTATTAAACGTGCAAAAACGTGTAAAAATTACGCGCCGTACGATTTATCTAACCATGCTCTGCACCCCGCCTATTTGGCTCAGTAACCGCGTATTTGACGCGTGGCTGGGCCGTAAAATTCGCCTTTTTACGACGGGAAAATAAATTTTCAAATTACCCCTTGATTTTTTTCAAAAAGTGCTTATACTATAAGTACTAGTACGCAGGGAATGCCCGATGGCCCTTGGTTGCAGTTGGGCGGGTACGGTGTATCGGCCGATTGCGTGAAGACCCGGACGCGGAGCCCCCGGCGGAAAGAGGAACATAGGTCACAATGAACATGACAATGAGCTAAACCCCCGAAATAATACGCGGGGGTTTATTTTTTGGTTAAATTTGCCTTGGGCCTTTGTTGCCTCACCCCTCACATACCCGCGGCGCTACGCGCCGTCAAAAAAAGTATGCTTCAGGGTTCGGCGTCGCGGCCCAAGACAAATTTAACACAAAAATCCTGCGACCGTGTATCGCTGTGTCCTGGAAAAAATTATTTTAAGTTGCAAAATCCTGCACATGGGTATCCGCGGCCTAAGGCAAATTTAACACAAAAATCCGGCACGCATGCCGTTGCCCAGCCGGAAAAGTTTAAATTTGGTATGTTTCTCAATACTCCCAAAAATAAGATTTCTCTGCGTATACCTTTTTTTCGGCATTGTTCGTTTCTGCCGCACAGATTTGATAATTAATGTCACCCGGCGCGGGCATACCTGACAATCCAAAAGCAATGCCTCGTAAGCCCCATTTTCCTGTTTCCATTTTTATCACAACCAAACGGAATGAATGAGGGGTTCCTGTCGGGCAATCCGCCCGTGCGGCAAACATAAATTTGCTATACTGGTAAAAACAGGTTGTTCAATTTGCAAGGAGAAACGTATGATTAAAAAGTGTAGTGTTATTTTGGCTCTACTCTTTTGTGTATGCGGCCTGGGGGCCAAAGATATTGTAATTTACCATACCTCAGACATGCACGGCCAATACTTCGGCAAAACGGATGAAAGTGGCAAATCTTACGGTGGTTTTGCGCGGTTGGCCGAAGTGCTCAAAAACACCAAACATCCGTTTTTGTTATTAGACAGCGGGGACTTCAGCAGCGGTTCCTACGAAGCCAATATTTCTGACGGTAAATATTCGGTAGATTTAATGAACCGGATGGGTTATGCCGCCTTAACAATTGGCAACCACGACAGTGATTTCGGCGACGTAGGCCTAGGGAATATGCTCGCCAAATTTAAGGGCGACGTACTGGCGATGAACGTAACCCGGTTTCAAATCCCGGGCAAACCACTTAAATCCTATGCCATTTATGACGTTGGCGGTATCAAAGTAGGCGTGATTGGGGTAGCCATGGACGGCGCCGGAACGGACCGCATGCAAGTAGTCAACAGGCCCACCACCGAAGAATTTGAAGCCAACATCACGGCGCTTAAAAAAGAAAAGGCGGAGGTCATTATCGTCATCGCACACGATTCGTTAATTACGGATTCCACTATTTCCGTAGACAAACGCTCCAACATTTTAAAACCCATTAAAGATGCCCCCTCTTTTCACGAGGTGGACTTGATTCTCGGCGGACACGCGCACATGAAAAAAACACCTGAAAAAATAACCGATAAAGAAGGCAAAGGGCCGTGGGTGTTGGAAGATGAATCCTATTTAAAAAGCATTTCTTCCACCGTCGTGAGCAAAAAGGGCGGTAAAATAACGATGCAAGCACCCACATTTATTGAATTAAACGGCAAAGAAGACCCGGAAACAAAAGAATTTTTGGATTCCATCCGTGCCACCCAATTAGATAACCGGTTATACGCAAGAGTACCCAAACTCATTACCCGCTATCCCTCGCCCGACCAAGAGGACCGCGCCCCGCAGGCCGCGCGCATTTTTGCGGACCAAATGTATGAAGGCATCAAAAAATTAGAGCATGTAGATTTGGCGGCGTTCTCACTCAACTCTACCCGCGGTGACTTTAAACCCGGGGATATGACAGGCCGCTACTTTGCCGAAATGACTCCTTACAAAGAACACGCCGGTACATTTAACATCACCGGCGCACACTTATTAAGAGCCATGAATGAATCGCTGGGATTTCGCGACGGAAGATGTTACTCCGTTTACGGTTACTCCAAAAACGTGCGCATGTCTGTTTTGTGTAACCCCCAAGCACAAAAAGCCACGTTGTATGGTGTTTCTATCAACGGCGTAGCCATTAGACCCAACAAAATATACCGCATGGCGATGCTAACGCACTTACCACAAGGGTATTACGAAGGGAAACCTTTTAAAATTGTAGATCCCTCCAGTCCGCAAAAGGATACGCTGATTAAACATTACTATTCGCTGACTAGCGCGGATATGTTGTTTAATGCGATTGACAAAGCCAAAAGAGAACAGAAAAAGAGCGTGCCGGATTTGGTGGCACCGTTCGATGTACAAGTAAAAGAAATCGTAGAAACGCCTCAAACCGTTATCAACAAGGCGTACATAGACCTCCTGTTTACTGACTAAAACAAACGCAATTCACTAACAACTCCCCGAGGTTGCCCAAGCGGCACACCCCGGGGGTTTTTATTTTAATGTCGGGCTTATCTATAACTTCTGTTTTATGATACCCTGCTCGGCAAAGGCCTTGACAAATCAAAAAAAAAAACGATAATAGAGTGATGGTAAAAAATAACAAGGAGCAAAAAATATGAAACAAAAAAATAATAATTTGTTATCCCAGCAGTCCGCCCTGTTATATTCCGTACAGAAACTCTACGCAATGACAAACGGGGCGGCGACACGGAGAGGTGAAATGACGAGCGCGGTAAACGTGGACTATAGATCAGGTGTGAACCTGACCTATAAACAACGCTCCGGTTTCACCCTCATTGAACTTTTAGTAGCAGTCCTCATCATCGGCATTCTGGCCGCGGTAGCACTGCCGCAATATCAAAAAGCCGTAGATAAAAGCCGTTATTCCAATTTAATGGCTATTACAAAAGCGATCGCTGATGCAAATGAAGTGTATTATTTAGCCAACGGTTCCTACGCTACGAATTTTGACGAACTGGCGATAGATCTGCCCGCCACTAGCTTCACCAACGCGGGAGAAAATGTGGCCCATTTTGATTGGGGTCGTTGTAATTTAATCGTACAACAGGAAGTACAATGCGCCAATGACACCACATTAAGTAACGAATACATTATTCATTATAATCACGGCACCAAGGACCCCGGTACCGTATTTTGTACGGCACATCCCAATTCGCAAGGATCGCGGTTTGATAAAATTTGCTCCAGTTTAGGAACTTTTTATACCACCGGAGGGTGCAGATTAGGAGATTGCCGCGTTTATAAATTATATCAACGGTAATTCAGACACAAAAACACCCCCGTTTTCGCCGTGCGGCGAGCACCGGGGGTGTTTTTTGCCTTTACACTTACTAAACTATTTAGCGGCTTTGACGATATCCACCAATTTCTTGAAGGACACCGGGTCTTTAATCGCCATTTCGCTAAGCATCTTGCGGTTAAGCGTGATGTTGGCGTTGGCTAAGCCACTGATGAATTTAGAGTAAGACAACCCTTCTTCGCGCACGGCCGCGTTAATACGCATAATCCATGTTTGACGATAGGTGGTTTTTTTGTCTTTGCGGTCAACATACGCATGCACACCGGATTTACCGAGTTGCTGCGTAGCCATACGCAAGCGGCGGGATTTATCTCCGTAATAGCCGCTGGCTCTTTTCAATACTTTTTTCTTTCTTGCGTGTCTGGGAACGCTGAATTTAATTCTCATGTTTCAACCTCTTATTTGGCCATGGGAAGGTATTTTTCCAAGATCTTCCCTTTGTTAGACTCAGGCGTGATAACCCCAGTCTTACGCATATCATGCTTGCGCGAGGCAGAAACAGGCGTTAGCAAGTGTTTTCTGCCGGCTTTTCTGTGGGTGAATTTACCCGTAGCGGTTTTGCGGAAACGCTTTTTGCCGCCACTGTGATTTTTCAATTTAGGCATTTTTTTATTCCTTTTTTAAATTGGCCCTTATTTACCCAACCTGCGGCAGGAGCCGGTCCGCCCCGAACGCAGTCACTACAAAAAGAGCCGAAAAATCGGTTTAGTTTTTAGGCACAAAGGTCATGCTCATCCGGTTGCCCAGTTGTTGGAGCCCTCCGTCCACGGTAGCCAACGGCTCTACGCGTTTGGCGGTATCGTTTAAGAGTTGGATGCCCAAGTCCTTATGCTGGTTTTCGCGCCCGCGAAATACGACTACAAAACGCACTTGGTTTTTCTTGCGTAAAAACTCCTCAATTTGGCGGAGTTTCACTTCCAAGTCGTGCGGGGCGATGCGCGATTTAATGCGCAATTCTTTCAAAGAAACTTTTGCTTGTTTCTTTTTGGCTTGCGCGGCTTTTTTACCCTGTTCATAAACATACTTGTTGTAATCCAGTATTTTACAGACAGGAGGTTGGGCGTTGGGAGAAATTTCCACTAAGTCCAACTCTTGTTCTTTGGCCATGGCTACGGCTTCGCGCGTCGGAAAGATACCCAACATGGTACCGTCCGAGTTTATCACGCGCACCTCAGCCGCGCGGATGTTATGGTTACGGCAATACAAGTCTTGCTTGTATACTCTTCTGTTATCAAATCTAGCCATTCAATATTCTTTTGGTAAAAAATGTCCCCTTTGGGGACTTTTTTATTATACCAACTTCCGCTAAATAGTGTCAACGGGTTACTTGTTGACTTCCCAGGGGCGGACACATTGTTGCAAGGTTTCACTCCAGGAGTATCCGGCCGAACCGATACACCCGTGTGCGTCGCGGTCATTACCCACCAGATGCGAACGGCCGGCACTACACGCGGCCAAAACGGTCAATACCAGGGCAAGGAAAATCTGTTTCATACTTTTATTATAGTAAAAAACCCCCGCTTAAGCGGGGATTTTTTTAATCGTCCATATCTTGAATAATACGTTTCAAATTTCCACTTCGCTGTAAGTGTACGGGAGTGCCTTTGTATTTAATTTTCCCTTTGCCCAGCGTAGACGCGTCTAACATTTCATAGGCCGAAATTTTAATATCGCCCCTACCCGAAAGCACGGCCTTCCCTTTTTGCGCCCGCAAATCGGCCGCGTCAATCTCGCCCGCACCCTGGTTGGTCAAGCGCGCTTCTAATGCCAGCCCGGCCAATTCAATATCGGCCTGTCCGTCAGCCACGGCCGTAACCGTTTGGGCATCCAAACGGTTGATATCGGCTTCCGATTGGTCCGAAGCGTGAATATCCAACGCCCGCACCGTCAATCCGTCTGCCGAAAAATCCCCGTTTTGCTCAAGAACGACTAATAAATCTTCCCCTTTGGCCTGCCCGCGCACGTGCACATCCCCTTTACCGGAAACGGTCACTTCCCGCAACTCCGGTGCCGTAACCAGAAGGCGCAACGTAGCGGACGGATTTTTAGTATTCCCGGGCAAAAAGCCAATTTCCAACACGCCTTCTTTTACCCACACAAAGGCCCTGTCTAACACTTTCTGCGGCCCGCTGACGTGTACGGACTGCGTCGGTTTTTGCATAAAATCCACTTCCACATCTCCGGCTACGCGCAAAGCGTGAAACGACGGCAAATTTTCCACTGGGCGCGATACATAATGCCCCTGTGTTTTATAGGCGTAACCGCCGGCACACAGGCCCAATAGAGTGACCAATACTACTAATCTTTTTTTCATTTTTCCCCCTTTGCATATACGATGTTACAAGAAATTATAATACAATTGCCGCCGCCGCAAGACAGGAAAAAAGGACTATATTTTACTCCCACAAAACGGCCGGCCCCGCTTGATATGGGGCCGGCTTTTTCCTCCTTTAGTTAGAATAGTACAAATATTACTCATCCAATCCGGCTTTTTGCCGGTATTTGGCTGCCTCTTTTTTGAACCCCAAGGCCTCCGCCAGCGTATACATATCACCATACACGTAAGGAGCCAACTCGGGGGATAAGCGTTCCACTTCTTTGTAAGCGTTCCAGGCATCTTGCGCTACGGCGCGGTCTTGCAATTGATACGAAGCCGGCACATAGCGTAACCCTTGGTCAAAATTCACCCAACCGAGAATGTAATACATATACGGCACATTCTGCGGCGTTGCGGAACTGAGGTTGAGTGCAATTTGCGCATAACGGCGCGCGTTGGCGGCTTCGTGCACGTCCAATTTGTGCGGGTCATCCGCGGAATCACAGTACCAGGGCGTGGCATAAACTACCGCGGCATTGTAATACGCCCGATGAAGTTTCGGATGCGCCTTGATTACTTTATTCACTTCTTCCACGGCTCTGTTTTTGTCCGCCTCTGTGCGGAAACAATGATACCCATTGCCAAAGTGTAACGGCAACAATTGATCCGGCGATTGAATATACTCAATCACCTGTTGCATGGTTAAATATCTGTGAAACGCCGGTTTTGTAGGATCCGGAGCCAACTTCCGAATGGCTTGGGCCACCTTGCCGCCAACCATACCCACACGGACGGCACCCTTATTTTTCGCACGTTGAGCAAAAACCATATTGGATCCGAGGAACAACATAACAACCAGTAACACCCATTTTTTGTTTTTCATAACTGCCTCCCTATGCTTATAGTATAAGGGTAAACGCTATTTTTTCAATAGGTCTTTGGACCTAGGCCCCAACTAGGTCTTTATTCCCGGGTACAAATACCTTTTCTTTCATAGGCACATTACCTGGCAACGCGTGCGCTAATTACCGAAATTTGCTAGAATAAAGTAACTTCTTTTTTTCGGCGAGGGAAACTATGAAAAGCAGAAGAATGGCCCGCGAGTGTGCCCTGCAAGCACTGTATTACGCGGATAGTTTAAAATCATCTGACACCGTGGCAGTAACCCGTTATACGACCGCCTTTCAGAAAGATTTAGGCGACGTTTTTCCTTTCTGTGAGGACCTGGTAGCCGGTACCGAAAAGCACCTGCCGCAAATTGATAAACTCGTTTCCTCTTACGCCAAAAACTGGACGGTGGCCCGTATGTCGGCCGTGGACCGCGCTATTTTGCGTATGGCCACGTACGAAATGGTTTTCAGCCCGGACAAAACCCCCATCCCCGCCGTCATTGATGAGGCCATTGAACTGGCTAAAAAATACTCTACGGAAAATTCCAGCAAATTTATTAACGGCCTTTTAGACCAACTTAAAAAAGAACGGAAATAAAAATGCAGCCCAAAGAAGAAATTGAACAGTTGCGCAAACTGATTCGTTTCCACAGCGACCTGTATTATAACCAGGACAACCCCATCCTGTCCGATACCCAATACGACGAACTTTTCAAGCGTTTACAAGATCTGGAAAAACAATATCCGCAATTTGCTTCTTCCGCCTCGCCCACTCAGCACGTAGGCGGCCGCGCCTCGCGTGCGTTTAGCGCAGTCATGCACCGCGTGCCGATGATGTCGCTAGACAATTCCTATTCCGCCGATGAAATCCGCGAGTGGCACGAACGCGCCGCTAAAATTTTAGGCCGGACCGATTTTGAAATGGTCGTAGAAGGAAAAATTGACGGCGTGTCGTGTTCGTTGACGTACGAAAACGGCCACCTCGTGCAAGCCGCCAGCCGCGGCGACGGGAAAGTGGGCGAAGATATCACCGAAAACGTCCGCACCATTCAAAACATCCCGCACGAAATCGTGGATGCGCCGACAGGCACGTTAGAAATCCGCGGCGAGGTATATTTGGAAAAAAAAGATTTAGCCGCACTTAACGTCCAACAAGAAATTGCGGGCGGCAATATATTTGCCAATACCCGCAACGCCGCGGCCGGTTCGCTACGGCAAAAAGACGCCTCCCTGACCGCCAAACGGCCGCTTAAATTTTTTGCCCACTCATTCGGGCTGGGCAACATCACGGCGGAAAGTTTCAGCGCGTTTATTGATACCTGCCGCGCGTGGGGATTTGACGTTTGCCCCGTACGCACCCAAGTTACACAAATTTCGGACGTCATCGGCTTTTATAACGACTTTACCGAAAAACGCCACGAGTTACCTTTTGACGTGGACGGCCTGGTGGTCAAAGTAAACCGCTTTGAGAACCAACAGGTGCTCGGGTCTACGGCGCGTTGCCCACGCTGGGCCATGGCGTTTAAATATCCCGCACCTCAAGCTACCACCACGGTCAAAAACATTGTTTTTTCCGTCGGGCGAAGCGGCATTATTACCCCGGTGGCCGAGTTGGAACCGGTGCCTTGTGCGGGCGTGATGATTGCCAATGCCACCTTGCACAATTTTGATGAAATCAAACGCTTGGGAGTACGCGTAGGTGACCGCGTCATCATTGAGCGCGCCGGGGAAGTAATCCCCAAAGTAGTCAAAGTGGTGGAACACCTCGGCACACAAGAAGTTGTGCCGCCGCCAAATTGCCCGTCGTGCGGAGCCCCTGTTTATAAAGAACAGGACGAAGTGGGCTACTATTGTATCAATCCGGCCTGCCCGGCCCAGTTACACGCGCGGCTGGTGCACTTTGCTTCGCGTGATGCGCTGGATATTGACGGCCTGGGCGATGTAGTGGTGGGACAGTTGATCCGCCGCGAGTTCATCCGCGAATTTGCCGATATTTACCAATTATCTTTTTTACACTTGTTGCAATTACCCAATTTCAAAGATAAAAAAGCACAAAATTTATTGGACGCCATAGAGACCAGTAAAAAACGCCCGCTATCCAAATTGCTTTTTGCTTTGGGCATTGCGTTTGTGGGCGAAAAGACGGCCGAAGTACTCGCCGACCATTTCCGCACATTGGACAAATTGCAACAGGCCACGTTGGAAGAATTACAACATATCCCCGACGTAGGCGATAAAGTTTCCCAAAGTATTTACGATTTTTTCCACGATGAAAAAGCCCTGGAACAAGTTAAAAAATTACGCCAGGCAGGTTTAAATTTCACTCAACCGGAAAAAGAAAAATCCGGTAATGTATTTGAAGGCAAGACACTTGTTTTTACGGGCGAACTCAAAACTATGACGCGCAGCGAGGCCGAACGCTTGGCCATGCAATACGGCGGAAAAGCCAGCGGCAGCGTATCCAAAAAAACGGCCTACGTCGTGGCGGGCGAGGCCGCGGGCAGTAAACTCAAAAAAGCACAAGAGTTGGGCGTTACCATTCTTTCCGAAGAAGAATTTTTAAAAATGATTGGAAAGTAGTCCACTGCTAAAACTTGTATACATTGTACGAATTTTCCCCGGAGCCAGAAGCACCGTCACGCGTTGTTTTATGCGTGGCATTTTTACATAATTTGTTGGCGTGTTCATTGTCAATTTTAGCATAGCAACTCATACCGCCCCCGGTAGGGGCTTGCGGTTGATTTTCGTTTCCGTGGGCATAAAAGGCAAATAATATTATATCGGGTAATTTTTCATCTTCGGCTACTATATTCAGGGGATTTATATTTAAGTCCAATATCCAACCGCCCGGCACGGCAATAGCACCACCCCGCCCGCCCACCGGTGTACCGGAAAACGAAACGGCCAAACTGTCCCAATCTATCGTATATTCATTGTTAGCCAAATAATAATTTTCTTCGGCCTTTACTACACTTTGTACCATGGTTATCATCCGGCCCAAACGCGCTTTATCTACGGCCGTGCGATATTGCGGCAGCGCCACCGCCGCTAAAATGCCGATAATGAGTACAACAACTAATAATTCAATTAACGTAAATCCTTTTGCATCTAAAACGCTCGACAAACTACTTTTCTTTCTCATAAATATCCCTCCACAGGAATTTAACATACGCAAATCCTAGCAAAAAAAAAAACGAAGTCAAGTGTTATTTTCTCACGACGGTAAAATGTAGGTCAGACAATGCCTGACCTACGTTTATAAAAGCACAAGATAACAAAGCCCCGGCTAACGGAAGTTTGCGAGAAAATAGTCAGAGGTCCGAGGCCAAGAGGCGGCCCGCTAGGGTCCCGTGCGGCGAACACTATTCCATGATGAGTTTTCCGTCTTCGTAGCAGATAGTATAGCCGTATAAGGAATAACTTTGCACGAGCGAGTTACGCGGCACTTTGACCGTTGCATCGTACTTAGATTTTTCTTTCATCAAGTAGTAATACGGTACACTTTTTTTAGGGTCGGGAGTTTCGCGCGCGATAATGAAGTAGCGGTGCTTACCGCTGCCCAGTGGCATAAAATACACCCCGAGTTCATCGCGCAACGTTTCGGCGGAACATTTGGTTTGGTTTTCCAAAAACTTTAACTCCCGTTGGGAAATTTCTATATACCCGGCTTGTTTAAGTTCTTCTTCCAAGCGGGCCATTTGATTGCGGATTTCCTCGCTAGGGGGCAAACTCTCGCCGGGTAACAGGAAGGTTTTGCGGTTTTGCAAGGCCTCGGTATACACAAAAAACCCACTTTCGGTTAAGGTATTATCAGCGGTAAAAATTTTCTTACCTTTTTGGTCGCGCAAATTAAACACATCTTGCACCGGCACCCCGGCCCGTTGGAAAACGGCAATCGCGTCTTGCCCGATATGTTTTTGCAAAGTTTCATAGCCGGTGAGTGTAAGCATATCGCGTTCAAACTCGGTTCCTTTATTTAACGTCACCAAATAATCGGCCGGCACGGTGGGATATTTATTCTTTAAATAATTCACACCTTTGCGCTGTTCGGCCTGATGGATACGTTTAAAGGTTTGGCGCATATCATCGGTCAATTCCGTAACGTCCGGTTTGACGGCATAGCGTTGTTTCAAAGCGGCCAAAATTTCGGCATCACTCATATATTCGGGCTCTAAGTTAATCAAACGGTTGCGGGCAATTAAATTAAGCGGTTCCACCGCCAAGGCCGAGCGGTAATATTCGGCCGCGGCTTTTTTATCCCCTTGATATTCCACGATAACTCCTTTGCCCACCAACGAGTTTACATTAGCCGCATTAGACGCCAGCGAACGCGTGTACCAAGCCAAAGCGGCTTCGTTTTGTTGGCGTTTGAGGGCAATATCCCCCAGCATGGAATAGGTATACGATAAATAGGGCGACGTGGATTTCATATTCGCCAGGGCCGATTGAAAGGATTTTTCCGCACCGGCCAAGTCGTCCAAGGTAAGGAGCACCCCTGCCAACGAAAGTTGGGTATCGGGATTTTCGGGCGCGAGTTTGACGCATTGGGTAAACGTTTCTTTAGCGGGCTGATACTGTTGGGCCGCAAATTGTTTTTTCCCTTTAGACAAACAAGACTGTACCTGGCGGTCCTGTTTGGCCGCCTGCGCAACAACGCTACCCGCCAGTAATGTTATGCTAAGCAAACAAAGTTTTACACCACGCATGTAACACTCCTACCAACTTTTCGGCTTTTGTTAACTTAATGGGGTCTTTGCCGACAAACCCCCTCTCTTTTATTTTAGCAAGATTTTTAGCATACACGCACCCCATCATCCGGCACGGAAGCATTTGAAAACGCGGTAAATGGGTCATGATATCTTCCGCTTGGGCATAATAATCTTCGGCCAAGCGGCTAAGATGTTCCAACACCGGTACCAAGCGGGAGGCAGCCGGATCCGCCAATACGGCTTGCCGGGTTAAACCATGGCGACGCAGTAAATCTTCGGGCAAATAGACCCGGCCAAGTCGGGCATCGGACGCTACATCGCGGATGATGTTGGTAAGTTGTACCGCCGAGCCCAAGTTTTCTGCCAAGGGCTGGGCCAGCGGGCTTTTAACTTCCAAAATATCCAACGTAGCCAACCCCACAATTACAGCCACACGGTAGATGTAATCGGCCAACGCAGTTAAGGTGGGGTACGTTTTGCCCTGCACATCATACAACATGCCTTCAATCAGCAAGACAAACCGGTCCGGCGGGAGGGAAAACTCCTTTATTACCGATGTAAGTTGTTTGCCTAACTCGGTTTGGGCATGTTGGTGAAACATCCGCCCCACTTCTTCCTGCCAGGCCAACAACTCGGCTTGCCGGTTTTCAACACCGGGCTCATCGGCCAAATCATCCATCCGGCGGCAAAATTCATAATACGCGGCCAACGCCGTGCGGCGGCGTTTGGATAACCAAAAAAACGCCGGGCCGAAACTGGACTTTTTGTACGAAAGATTAACGCTTGCGGTGTTGTTTTCCATGATGTTTCAAATACGACAAAGCCGCCCCGGTAGCCGTGGCATAAATAGCATCGGCCGGCAGAATAAACCGCACCCCGTGCATTTTATGTAAGGCCGTAAATACTTTTTTGGCAAACGGTACTTGCGAGAGCGTGCCCGTCAAAATAACGTCTTTAATGCGGTCGTTGCGGCAAGCAAAAACAGCCAGCATGCCTATCGTTTGGAACGTCATATTTAAAATTCCCAACGTGATATCGGCCGGCGTTACACCGTCTTCCATTTTTCCAAAGTTAGACGCCGTTGTATCGGGGGGCAGATTGGGGATTTCGCCCACACAAATATCTCTAATGTTTAAATCCACTTTATGCAACGAACCGCTGCGGGCCATTTCGGTTATCGTCTTAAAGGAGGTCGCCCCGCAAATTTTGCCGCACAGCCCCGCCACCGTTCCGCCACCCATGCCCGAGCCACCGATGTGCACAATGCCTTCTTTGCCGGCACGTACAAACGCCGTTCCGGTGCCCATGCTGACAATCAGCCCTTCTTTCTTGTCGGACAGTTCCAGCCCGCCCAGGCCAATGGCTAAAAACTCATCCACCGTGGAAGTGGGAATGCCGTAAATTTTCTTTTTAAAAAGCGAGGACCCTACCCCGGTCAAAATAATTTGCTTAATTTCCGCAAGAGCCAACGCATGGTCGTTAATAAACTTACCGAGCGCCCCATACGCCGAAGTTAGCGGGTCAGCGGCTTCCACCTTTAGCATGGCAATCCGTTTGCCGCCGTCTGTATAGCCGACGATTTTAGTTGTGGATCCGCCTACATCAATACCGATGATTACGCTCATAATAACTCCTTATTTTAGCCCGATAGATTTGAGGAACGGCCCGTTTTGCACCGGCCGGCCTAAGAATTTTTTAACCATTTCGTCTTCTTCCACCGTGCCGCCTTTTTCCAAGATTTCGCGGCGGTATTTCAAACCGGTTTGCGTGTCAAAAATTCCGTTTTTTTCAAACTCGCTGAAAAAATCTTCCGCAATTACTTCCGACCATAAATACCCGTAATACCCCGCATCATAGCCGCCCATAATGTGGCCGAACGACGCTTGCGGGATGGTATTTTTCTGCAAGTGGATACGACAGATTTTTTCGGTCATATCGTAGTAAAGTTTGGTGGTATCAGGCGTTTTGGCCAAGGTATGGAGCGTCATATCATACTGGGCAAAAAAGTTTTGGCGCAAATAAGCCGTAGCTGTACCAAAGTTTTTGGCCTCAATCATACGCTTGATAATATCATCCGGCAAGGGTTCGCCCGTTTTATAATGTTTGCTGATTTGTTTTAGCACCGTCGGATTCCAGACCCAACGCTCCAAGAGTTGGCTGGGGGCTTCCACAAAGTCCCAACTGACACTCGTACCGGCTTGCGGGGCGTATTTCGCACGCGTGAGCGCGTTGTGTAACACGTGGCCGAACTCGTGGAACAACGTTTCCACTTCACTGTGTTTTAGCAAAGACGGCGTTTTTTCGGACGGTTTATTCATATTGGCTACAATGGCCACAAACGGCGTTTGGTACGTGCCGTCCGGTTTTTCTTCCCCACCCACTAAATCAAAGCAGGCGGCGTGTTTGTACTTGCCCTCACGCGGGTATAAGTCCATATAAAAGTAGGCAATGACATGTTTATCTTGCGCGTCTTTAATGGCAAACGCTTTTACATCTTCGTGCCACACCGGGATATTGACGGGCTCAAACGTGATGCCAAACAAATTGCCAAACAACGTAAGCATGCCGTCAATCACGACGGGCGAAGGGAAATACTCCTTTATTTTTTCGCTGTCTAAATTCAAATATTCTTTGCTGTATTTATATCCCCAATAAGCACTTTCCCACGGGTAAACTTCACGGGATTTTTGGCCGGTTTTCTCGTTTTTGTAGGCCACCATTTTCTTTGTTTCCGCGTTGCCCAGCGGCGTGAGTTTTTTCTGCAAATCTTTCAAAAACGTCATCACGTTTTTCGGGTTTTTGGCCATGCGGTTTTCCAGTTGGACCTCCGCATACGTTTTATAACCCAACAAATGGGCGGCTTGGCGGCGCAAGGTGAGGGACTTTTCCAACAGTTCTACATTTTTTTCGCCACCGCGGCGGTTGTATTTATAATTTAATTCTTTGCGGGCCGTTTCATCTTCGGCGCTTTTCATAAAGGGGATAACATCGGGATAATCCAGCGTAACGATATATTTCCCGTCATCCGTCTTTTGAAGTTTTTGGATATAATCTTCATCCAGGCCGCTAAGTTGCTCGCGCGTCACATACAAGGGGTCTTTATATTCACGAATGTTTTGGTCAAATTCAATGGTATACTGGGATTCTTCTTTATGGATGGCTTTGTATTTTTCCAAATCTTCGTCGTTTAAATCCATCCCTTTGTATTTAAATCCAATAAGCATTTCTTTAACGAGTTTGGCTTGCACGGGGTCTAATTTCGGGTTCGTATCGGTATACGCACGGATAGCACGGTAAATATCGCGCCGGGCGGACACATCCACCATGTATTGGCTGATTTGCATTTCCAGGGCGGTGACGGTGTCGCGTAGTTTTTTATCGGTAGACACGTAACCCAAAAATCCGCTGACGCCTAACGCTTCGTGGTATTTTTTAAAAATGCGGTAATACCCTAAAATCGTATTGTCAAAGGTGCGTTTTTCGGCAGGCATCGCCACAAACGCGGCGAGGTCTTTTTCCAGTTGGGCGCGGGCGGCGGCTTCGGCGGGGGCTAATTCTTCGGCCTTGTAATCAAAGTGTAATACCCCCTCTTTATTGAACATAGGTTGCATGGCAAACCCTCCTGTTGCTAAAACATAGAAAAATAACATGAGTATGATTTTTTTCGTCATAATTACATCATAGCATTTATCCGTACACAAACGCCCTGGCATTTCTGTCAGGGTTTTTATTACTTACGGGAAAAATTCCGGGTTATTCCCCTTCTGCCGTGCGAACTGTTCCGTCTGCGCGAGGTGAGCCGGACGGGCAGAACTTACCCGTGCAATAGGAAGTGTCTTTGTAGGTATTGTTGTTGCAGGCACCTTTCACGTCGGCGTGGCAGACGGATCTTCCGCTATAGGTATTACTTCCGCAAGCCCCGTCGGCATTTCCGTAGCACTCCGAACCGCCGGAGAAAGTAGATTTCCCGCCGCAACCGCCGTTGGAATTGCTGTAACAAGAGGAGCCGTCATCATACGTAGAAGACCCACAGCCATACATCTGCGAAGACTGGTTATAACACTTGGAACGATTGTACGTACTGCCACTGCCGCAAGCACGGGAGGAAGAAGTGCCGGGTGTTTTGGCATAACAGGTAGAATCGTTAAACGTGCCACTGATGCAGCCGCCATTCTCGGCCACACAGGTAGAATTGTTAAACGTATTATAATCGCAGGAAGTCGTACTTTTTCCGTAGCAAAACGAACTACCCGAAAAAGTAGCGTGCCCGCAACCGCCTTTTTCGTTGCTGTAGCAAGAAGAACCTTCGTCGTATTCACTGCGTCCGCAGACGTAACCGTCTTTGCCGTCGTTATGGCACACGGAATTGGTGTAGGAATTATAGCCGCAAATGGTAGACGAAACTCCACCACCGCTGCCGTTGCCGTAACATTCGGAATTATCAAAGGTGCTGTTTTGGCAACCCTCGCCGGAGTTACCCACACAGGTAGAATCGGTAAACGAAGAATCCGAACACCCCCCTTTGCTGTCCGCCTCGCAACGGCTACCGTTGGTAACAACCAAATGGGAGTCATCATGATAAATTTGCGGAGCATGTGTAAAATTGCCACTACCACTACTTCCGTTGAGCACGTACGCCGTATAC
Source organism: Elusimicrobiaceae bacterium (assembly GCA_045645285.1). Lineage (GTDB taxonomy): Bacteria > Elusimicrobiota > Elusimicrobia > Elusimicrobiales > Elusimicrobiaceae > Avelusimicrobium. Next base: position 17,302 of record JAZRIL010000041.1, read on the forward strand.
CCCGAACCGCTCAAACTACCGTTTTCCACTTTTTCGCCGGCTAATTCTTCTTCGCACAGCCACACGGCATCTTCATCATCCGCTTTGGCTTCACAATGGATATTATCGGGGAAGTTCGGGCTATGATGTTGGTATACTACGTAGCGCACATTGGGGGCTTTGGAATGATGGGCCATAACAAATTTAAAATCCGCATCATTGCTTAATGAAATGACGGTAAGTTCCGCTCCTTCGGGCAAAGATACATCCAAATGTTCCTGTGTTGCGGAATAAGAACCGTATTGCAAATAATATAATTCTTGTGCGGTAGCGATGGCCTTCGCACTGGACATCACTGTACCAAAATGACTTTTTAACACCGCTCGGTGATACCACGGCATGGCCAATGAAATTAAAACGCCGATAATCAGCATAACTACCAACAATTCAATGAGTGTAAAACCACCTTTAGAAGTATGTAATTTGTTCATAACGAAAGACTCTGACATAATGATTAATATCCAAAAAAAATAATTTTGCAACTGCGTATATTTTATCTCTTTTTCTCCAACGAAAACAACCCCTCCCTCTCGTTAGCGGATAAAATAACAGCCCACAAAAACTTGTTTTGTGGGCGGAAAACCAAAAAAATGGGGAGGCCTACGCTCCTTAACGGAGCCTTCCCGCTAACCCGCGGGCTCTGTGGCACTCCCTTACTGATAGTATAAACACTTTTTGAAAAAAATCAAGGCCTATTTTTGTAACTTTTACAAAATGCCTTTTTTTGCTATAATGGATATATAACGTTGAAGTTGTAATGGTGCGGTGGCCAAGTGGTAAGGCGTCAGTCTGCAAAACTGATATTCGTGGGTTCGATTCCCGCCCGCACCTGATTTTTCCAAAATAAAAGCCGCCTTTGGGCGGTTTTTATTTTGGGAAAATCGGGCGATGGCAGCAACGCAAACTGCTTTGCGTTGCGTCGGGAATCGAAAGGCGCAGCGTTGTACGAGTTTGCGTGCGCGTGCTTTGCCGCGCCGCAAGGCGAGTACCGCGAGCCCGGCCTGCAGGCATTTTGCGTCAGCAAAATGACCGGAAGGCGATATCCGCCCGCTTGATTTTGCAAAAATCGGGCGTGGCAGCAACGCAAACTGCTTTGCGTTGCGTCGGGAATCTTGGGATACGAGGGAAATTAGTTGGGGTACCACCATATTCGCCAAGTATTTTGAAATCCAGTAGAACCGTTTTGCGTCTCATTTTTGCAAACTTGGTTGTGAATATCGTTTAAGTCCTCAACAAAAGTAACACAGGCCCGTGCGTTTGGTTTCGCAGAATATTGCAAATAGATTTGATACTGCATGTGTATTGTATTATTTTGGCAAAGGGCTTGGTCGGAAGTCAACGCGCAGCGCCCCCAATCGTATTTGTAATCAACGGCCGTACTAGTATCTTTTTTCCCGGCGGGCATTTCAATAGAAAGTTCTTCAAAGTCCGTGGCATATTTGCCGTTGGCCAAATAATACAGTTCTTGTGCCTGCGCAATACTATACGTTAGATTTTTTAGCGTAGCGTAACGGCTTTTAAGCACCGCATTTTGATATTTCGGCAACGCAACCGCCGCTAAAATACCGATGATTAAAACGACTACTAATAACTCTATTAGCGTGAATCCTTTTACGTTTAAAATGCCCAACAAACAACTTTTTTTCTTCATATATATCCCTCCACAGGAATTGAATATATGCAAAGTTTAGCAAAAAAAAAAACGAAGTCAAGCAAAAAATTTTTACAAAAAAAGATACAATAACTTATATGGCAAAAAAGGATATCGTACAAGTAGAAATTAAAGGAATCCCGCTAGACGTGGAAACCGAAGGGTTAGGCATGGTGGAACTGACGGACCTGGCCGGGCAAGTGGAAACCTACATGCGCCAACTGGACGAAATTGATACCTTAAAACAAGCCCTGTTGGCCGCTATACACTTTGCCGCCCAAAATTACGCCCAAACCCAAAATGAGGGTGGCCGCCGCCAGGAAGAAAATTCCCGCGTCAATGACCTGATTTTAAAATTAAAAGGCGCCTTAGAAACACCGCAAAAATAACTATGCACGACGAAGAAACCACGATTCCGCTGGCCGCACGCCAAGCACCTAAAAAACTGGAAGACTTTGCCGGGCAGCCGCATTTGTTGGGCCCGGGCAAAATGTTGCGCCGGCTTTTAGAGGCGGATATGATTAAATCGGCGGTTTTCTTCGGGCCGCCCGGTTGCGGCAAAACGGCTACGGCACGCTATATTGCCTCGCGCACCCAGGCCTATACCGTGGAACTCAACGCCGCGGCCGCCGGGGTAGCAGACATCAAAAAAGTGTTAGCCGAAGCCAGAGACCGCGCGCGCACGCCCACCTTTGACCAAAAACGTACGCTCGTTATTTTAGACGAAATCCACCACTTTAACAAAACCCAACAGGACGTTTTGTTGCCTTCTGTGGAAAAGGGCGACATTATTTTAATCGGTATTACGACGGAAAATCCGTATTTTTACATCAACACCGCGCTCCTTTCGCGCTTTTCCGTTTTTGAATTTAAGCCCTTATCTACGGACGATTTACTAAAAATTTTACACCGCGCCGCCGATACCGAACACGCCAAAATTGACGATGACGCGGCTGATTTTTTTGTTATCCAAGCCAACGGCGACAGCCGCAAAATGTTAAATGCCGCCGAACTGGCCTTCGTTACCACCCAGCCGGGCCCGGACGGACTCAAACACATTGACCTGGCCGCCGCACAAGAGTGTATCCAACGCCGCCACCTAAATTACGATAAAAAAGGCGACGAACATTACGATATTATTTCCGCTTTTATCAAATCCATGCGCGGCTCGGACCCGGATGCTACCGTCTATTGGCTGGCACGTATGCTGGAAAGCGGCGAGGACCCGCGCTTTATCGCCCGGCGCATTTTAATTTGTGCCAGCGAAGACGTAGGCCTGGCCGAGCCGGCCGCCCTCATGATTGCGCAAGCCGCGTTTTCCGCCGCGGAGGAATTAGGCATGCCCGAAGTGCGCATCCCACTGGCCCATGCGGCTATTTATGTGGCCTGTTGCCCCAAAAGTAATTCCGCTTATTTAGCCATAGACGCCGCACTCCAAGAAGTGCGCGAAGGCCGTTACCGCCCGGTGCCCGACCACCTGCGCTCCGGTGGCAAAAACCGCGGTTATAAATACGCACACGATTTTCCCAACCACTATGTCAAACAACCTTACATGCCGTATCCGAAAAAATTTTTTGAGCCGGGCAAATTGGGCAAAGAAGTCGGGCTCGTAGAACGGCTTAAAAAAATCAAAGGAGACTAAATGGAACCCGAGGCCCCTTTCCGCGGACAAGTATTTTCCGTTACCGCCATCACGCTGGCCGTCAAGCAAATGTTGGAAGGCGTGTTCCGCGGTATTTTTGTGGAAGGGGAAGTAAGCAACTTGCGTACCGCCGCCAGCGGACACGTGTATTTTGATTTAAAAGACCGCGAGTCGCTCCTTTCCGGTGTGATGTTTAAATGGGATGCCAAACGATACGGCGACCAATTGCAAGAAGGAATGCAAGTGCGCGTGGGCGGTGATTTTTCGTGCTATGCCAAACAAGGCCGCTACCAAATTGTCGCCAAAAGCGCCGAATTGTTGACCAAAGGCAATCTGTTTTTAGAGTTTGAAAAACTCAAAAAGAAATTGGAGCAAGAGGGGCTTTTCGCGCCGGAACACAAACAGGAAATCCCGTGCTATCCGCAACGGATTGCCGTTATCACTTCGCCCACCGGGGCCGCGGTGCGGGATATTTTATCCGTCTTAAAACGCCGTAGCCCGCATTTGGAAATTTTAATCATTCCGACACTTGTTCAGGGCGACGAAGCCGCCCCGCAAATTGCCCAGGCGCTCGCCGACGCCAACCGTTTTACCCCCAAACCCGATGTGATTTTGCTGGGCCGCGGCGGCGGAAGTTTAGAAGATTTATGGGCGTTTAACGAAGAAATCGTCGCGCGCGCTATTTTTGCAAGCAAAATCCCGGTTATTTCATGCGTCGGGCACGAAGTGGATTTTACGATTGCCGACTTCGTAGCGGATTTGCGCGCGCCCACCCCGTCCGCCGCCGCGGAACTGGTCGTTAAAAATTCCCAAAACACCCAAGAACATATCGTAGATTTGCAAAAGCGGTTATTGCAAGCCGTCAGTTTATTTTACGAACGCGCCAAACGCCGCTACGATCTGGCTGTCAACACGCCCGTTTTCAAACGTCCGTCGGTACTCACACAAGAAAAAGAGCAAATATTAGACGATTTAATCTTGCGTTTAGAACAAGCGTACGCGCAAAAAACAACGCAGTTTGCCGCGCGTTTTGAACTGGCCACGCAAAAATTGCAGACGCTCGGGCCGCAAGCGGTTTTGAAACGCGGCTACAGTATTACACGCAAAAAAGACGGCACGGTTATCAGCCGCGTGGGCCAAACGCAAAGCGGCGAAGATATTTTTATACAAGTTCGTGACGGTATGATTTACACTAACGTCAAGTGAGGAAACTATGGCAACAAAATTTAATTTTGAAAAACAACTCGCGCGATTGGAAGAAATCGTCGCGAAATTAGAAGAAGAACAAACCGACTTGGACGCGTCGGTCAAACTGTTTGAAGAAGGCGTGACGCTGTCCAAGGAACTGGCGCAAAAGTTGGAAACTGTTAAATTTAAAGTAGAAGAACTGAAGAAAAAAGGCGGCGAAATGATGACCGCTCCCTTTGACACCGACTTAGCAGAAAACTCCGATGGCGAATAAAAAATTACGGTTAGATATGGCCTTGGTGGAACAAGGTTTTTTTGCCAGCCGCACCCGCGCGCAGGCGTCCATTATGGCCGGCGAAGTTTTGGTAAACGGTGAAGCGGATACCCGCGCCGACCGTACTATTTTGCCGGAAGATAAAATTTCGCTCAAAGAAAAATCATGCCCGTATGTGTCGCGCGGCGGGCTTAAATTAGCGGGTGCATTAAAACATTGGAACATTTCCGTAAAAGATAAAATTTGCGTGGATATCGGCGTGGCGACGGGCGGTTTTAGCGATTGCATGATTCAGGCCGGTGCCAAAGAAGTCTACGGCGTGGACGTAGGCAAAGGACAACTGGCCGATGAAATGCGCCGCTATCAAAACTTCCACTTTAAACCGGAAACAAACGCGCGCTATATAACGGCAGATTTATTTGATAACGCGCCGGAGTTTGCGGCGGTGGACGTGTCTTTTATTTCGCTGACGATGATTATGGAGCCGCTTTTTAAAGTCATGGCGGCGCAAAGCGAAATTGTTTTCTTAATCAAACCGCAATTTGAACTTTCGCCAAAGCAAGTGCCGCACGGCATTGTAAAAACCGACGAAAACCGGCAACTGGCTATCAAGCGCGTACAAGATTTTTTTGAAAGTATTAAAGAAACGTACGGCGGCGAGTCGGGCGAAATTATTGAGTCCCCAATTAAAGGCACACACGGAAACACGGAATTTTTGTGGCACGTGAAACTAAATAAAAAAGATTCTTAGTTTTTATTGTCCTATTACAACAGCACCATCTCCGTAAAGGGTTTGACCAAAACTTCGGCAGACTTTTCGGTACATATCCGTGAGCCAAAGACAAACCACCGATCCTTCTTTTGAATATCCCACAGACATTTGTTGAGGTAATGTATTGCGCAAAAAACAAATACCCGTCTTTTTTTGTGCCTTTTAAAAACAATACAACAGTCTCTATCGTCATTCCGTAAGGTTTTTGTACGGAATATAGCGAGGGGCCCTTAACAAAGGTCTTGACAAATCAAAAAAAAAAACGATAATAGAGTGTCGGATAAAAAAACAACAAGGAGAATTTTATGAAAAACAAAAATGTAGTTTTGACCTCGTCCCTTGCGCGAGGTGCTTGCCGCACGGGCAAAAGTGAGGGAGAAAGAAAGAAAAACACTTTATTAAACCCCCTCATCGGTTTTGAGTGCTTACGCACACAAAACCACTTCCCCCGCAAGGGGGGAAGTCACACGACAAACAGCGGTTTTACACTCATTGAACTCTTAGTCGTCGTTCTTATTATCGG
>JAZRIL010000042.1:0-57365 GCA_045645285.1 Elusimicrobiaceae bacterium
CTCGCTCGTCATTCCGCAGCGTCTTAATGCGGAATATAGCGAGGGACCCTTAACAAAGGCCTTGACAAAGTAAAAAAAAAAACGATGTCAAGTTTTTATTTTTCTCTCGCTCGTCATTCCGCAGCGTCTTAATGCGGAATATAGCGAGGGGCCCTTAACAAAGGTCTTGACAAAGCAAAAAAAAAAACGATAATAGAGTGTCGGATAAACTTTAAAAAAACCAAAAAAGGAGTTTTTTATGAACAATACAAAAGCATTTACGCTAATAGAATTATTAGTAGTCGTTTTGATTATCGGCATTTTGGCGGCGGTAGCACTGCCGCAATATAGACTGGCCGTAGAAAAAACCCGCGTAGTACAACTGCGGGTACGCGCTGATGCACTCAACAAAGCGGCACAAACTTATCAACTTGCCAGCGGAGAATGGCCGACCGATGTGCGTGAACTGGATATAGATATTACGACGGCAAACGGCACGTATCAGAAATTAGATGATACCAACTCAGAGCACATTGGCATTATTTATAGCGACGGCACACGTTGCGGCACCTGGAAAAGTCCGGCGGGCAATAAAACAATTCTTTGTGCCGATGAACATGTATCTGTTCTCATTTATCCGGGAATGAGTGAGATATACAGATGCTACGGCACTACCGATTTAGGAACTAAAATTTGTAATTCGTGGCAACCGTAAAACTTATTTTAATTTTTCCAGTAGCGCGGGGATAACGTCGTACAAATCCCCCTCCACGGCATAAGTTGCTTTTTTCATGATAGGTGCGTTGGGGTCTTTGTTAATCGCCACGATCACAGGCGAGCCGCTAATCCCCGACGTGTGGTGTGTCTGGCCGGAAATACCGCACGCAATATAGAGTTTGGGTTTCACGGTTTTTCCCGTCACGCCGATTTGGCGCGAAACATCTATCCAGCCATTATTTACCGCCGCTTGCGTCGCGGCAATTTCGCCGCCCAAACTATCGGCCAGTTTTTGTAGTAGCGTAAATCCCTCTTTACTGCCAAGACCGCGCCCGCCGGCTACAATTACCTCGGCTTGCGAGATATCCCCCGGCTTGCCCGATGATGCGCGTTTACGATGATAGTCGCGCAGTACCTCATCTAGCGTACCTGTTTTAGGGGCGGAAGAATTGGCTACGGGCGTATCTTTCGTCGCGTATTCTTTGATAAGCGCGGTTAAAATTTCGTTCTTTTGAATGTGCACCGTGCCTTCGTAAATTTGTGTTACTTTGGCATCACGCATGTATTTTTCTAACGGGAAATCGCGCATGTAGGCAATTCCGCCGCACAAGGTTACACACTCATCGGCTACTTCCATGGCGACGTTGGAACAGAACAGTTTGGCCTCGGCACTGTATTTAGTCCAGCGCGCGCCTTTGAGTTTTTTCAGTTCGTCATGGATAGGAGTACCGTTGGTAATTGCACTACGCACCGCCGGTAAAAATTCATTATCCATCCGGTGCGTTAAATTGTAGACAAGCGCGCGCCCGGCTTCGGTCTTGGCGGCCAGTTCGGCTACTTTATGACCGAGGGCCTGGAACGTGATAATCGGTTGCCCGAACTGTTTGCGCGTGCGCAAATACGGAATCGTTACGTCCAGCGCACCTTGCGCAATCCCCACCGCTTGCGCGGCTACACCGGGGCGGGAATAATCCAACGTTTCTTGCAAGTAGAGAAGTCCGCGGCCTTCACTGCCGAGTAAATTTTCTTTCGGCACACGGACGTTTTCAAAAATCAGTTCATACGTCGGGTTAGAGCGAATGCCCATTTTGGTTTCTTTCTTACCGAATGTAAATCCCGGCGTGCCTTTTTCTATGACAAGCAGCGAAATCCCGCGCGCCCCGCGGCTGGGGTTCGTGTTGACGGCTACGGTGTAAAAATCGGCCTCTTTGCCCGAAGAAATAAAATGCTTGGCTCCGTTTACGATATAATAATCGCCGTCTTTAATAGCGGTAGTTTTTAAGGCGGTAGCGTCCGAACCGGCCTCGGCTTCCGTCAGCGCAAAGGCCCACAATTTTTTACCGCTGGCCAAATCCGGGCACCATCTTTCGCGCTGTTCTTTCGTGGCGGCTAAGTACATGGGAATCGCGCCCAGGGCCGAAGTCCCCGTCGTTAAAGCAAGCCCCGCGCACCCGCGCGAGAGTTCCTCAAACGACATCGCCAGGCACGTAATTCCCCCACCCATGCCACCATATTCCGGCGCCACCCACAAACCAAACATGCCGACGCTGCGGTATGCTTCTAACATCTCGCGGGAAAATTCTTCCTTTTCGTCCATCTCACGGCGCAACGGTTTAATTTTCTCTTGCACGAGCCGGCGGCTTAGTTCCAATACGGTTTGTTCCAATTCGTTATTAGCGTAATCCATGGTCGGCTCCCGAACGATGTTTTTTGAAATGACGGCGACGGAAGAAACGGTGTTTGCCCCCGTTCTTTTTGGTGGGCGGCACTAAACTGCGGTAAAGCCGCTCTTGTTTTTTTACCATGGTAGAAACGGTAAATTCCGAAAAATCACGGTGGTCAATCGCACTTTCAAAGCGCGACCGGAGCGCCGTGTGGCGCAGTAACACTTTTAATTTTTCGGCAAACATATTGATATCGTTAGGCGGCACCAAAAACCCGGTTTTGTTGTTGGTAATAATTTCGCTAATGCCGTCCACGTTGTAACACACCGCCGGCACGCGCATAGCCATCGCTTCCAACAGCGACATGGGGAGGCCCTCGCGCAGTGACACACTGGCGTACACATCGCTAATGGCTAAGAGTTCCAGCGGGTCGTTACGCCACCCGGGGAATAAAACTTGTTTTTCAATGCTTAAATTTTTAGCCAAGTTTTCCGCTGTTTTTTTCATTTCCCCTTCGCCGGTGAAAATGAAGTACACATTTTTCATTTGGCTAAGTACTTTGTACGCGGCCAACACAAAGTGAATCGGATTTTTAAGCGGTTTAAAATTCGCCAGCGCCAGCACCACTTTAGCGTTGGCGGGAATTTTAAGCGAGCCTTTTTTGGCCACCGGGTCAAATTTAAGGGGCAAAATGGGATTAAAGTTAATCCCGGCGCGAATGAGTTCGGTGCGGACATTTTTGACAATACCCAACTGCTTGGCCTCCGCCGCGTTTTTGCGCGATACAAAGACAAGCACGTCGGTCATTTTAGCGCACAGTTTTTCCACCCACACAAAAAATTTAAACTGTTTTTCACCGTGTTCTTTGGCAAATCCAAGTCCGTGAAACGTGTGTACCACTTTGGCTTTGCGCCAGAAGATCCGCGCGGCAATACGCCCCAGCACACCGGCTTTAGGGGCGTTGGTGTGGACGATGTCGGGCTTTACGCGGCGCAGTACGCGGCCCAGTTGGAGCAAAGCCCAAAAATCGTGAAAAATATACTTGGGATGAATCGGGTGGCGGAGTGCCGAGATAAAGAAAACGTGTGACGCATCGCCTTTGACGCGCCCGTCCAACCGGCCCCCGGGGCCGGTGGCCAAAAAGGCCTCAAACTGCTGTTTATTTAAATTCTTCATCGTATAGAGCACGCTGGCTTGCGCGCCGCCTTGATCCATACGGGTAATGACGTAGAGTATTTTTGTTTTTTCCATTTAATTAACCGTTCCTGTTTTTGTGTTTAAGATGCGGGCTTGCGGGAAATAATATTTAATAATGGCCATATAATCCGCACCTTGTTTGGCTAGTCCGTCGGCACCACTCAGGCAAAGTCCGTTACCCAGGCCCGTATCGTATCCACGCACCAAGACGCTTTTGATATTTTTTCCCTTATATAATGGCACGATATCAAACAGGTTGGAGCGCATAGTTCCCGCGCTTATGATAAACGCAGTTTCTTGCGGGGTTTGGGTTTCGTATACGCCTTTGGTTCCTTCAAAACGCATGGATACAATGCGTCCCGTAGGAGTATAGCGCACAGGAATCATAGCACGCAAGTTGCCGATGTCCTGCTTGTAGGCCAGGCGGGCAGCCATTTCTTTAGCGTCATATAAGTACACCCATTTAATACCCGCCCATTGGGTGGGGTCGTGCGGGCGGGAATATAAATCCGCCGGCGGATTAGACAAGATGTATTTATTGACGTTGGCGGGCGAGAAAACATAACTGGGCTTAACAGCCGTATTTTCCAATGCGTCCGAAGTTACCACGCCGCAAGCCGGATAAAACCCGGCCGGCGCCTGCGTGAGTCGCACCGCCGCAGAAGTTTTGGACGCATCCAACAAATCTCTAAAAATCAAGTTAATACCGTCAAAATGGAAATCGTCATCATTATCGGTAATGTGATAAGGTTGGTTTTGGTTGTTTTTAACGGCTTGCGCCAACGCCGAGCGGAACACCACCGCCAGCGCCGTCAAGGCGGCGGGATGTTTGACGTTCTGCGCTTGGGTGGCCAAAAGCGCCGGGATTAAATCTTCCGACGCGACGGTATTTAACAATTTAAATCCGTCCGCTTCGGGAATAACCGTTAGCGTCCCTTTGAGTTCTTTATCGCTTAAATTGGCCGCAAAAATATTGTCCGCGCGCACGTTTCGCACCAGCAAGGTATACTTATCTTTTTCCAACGTAAAAGTAAACGGACGTTTGGAAGAAAATTCCACGTGTCCGCGCGTATCTTTCACATCCACCCCACCCGTTTGCGCATTAAACGAGACCGTCTTCTGCACGTAGGAAGGCACCTGTAAAATGTCACCTAATTTTTCCCCGGTGATTTTAACCGTTCCGGAACCCATTACCGAAGCGGAAAGCAAGGTTTGCGGTTGGTGTTCGCGGTTGGCATATAGGGCCATGCGCACCGGCTCGGACGGGGTGGAAGGCATTACATGCACAATCGGTTGCTCTAAACGCAAATAAAACAGGTAATCAATGCTTTTATCGCCGATTTCCTGGGCGTACTGTTGCACTTTTTGGGCCAGTTGTTCATTTTGCGGATCTAAACTATACAAGGTGGCATAGTATTGCCACGCGTGCAAGGGGTTTTTCTCTTTCTCGGACAACTGGGCAAACAGTTCGGCGGCGGCGTAATTTTTTTCATCATGGGATAAAGATTGTTGCAAAAATACCGGGGCTAATTTTTTACCGTTTTTGGTTTCGCTGGCAATCCGCCCCAGCATATAAGACACAAACGATATGGTGTATGGGTTGGATGTGTAAAGATATTGCAACTCGGCGGCGGCTTTTTCTTTATTGCCGCTAAAATACAACGCCAACGCGGTGCCGAGTTTGGCGGAAGAAGTATACTCAAAATCTGCCGTCAAATAAAATAAATCGTCAAATGCTTTGCGGGCCTTTTTGTATTTTCCCGCCCCCAAAAGCAACCACCCGTGTGTCAGTTGGATAAACGGGTCGTCGGGTTGCAGAGAAACGGCCTTTTCAATGTGGCGCAGTGCCTGCTTAACCCGACCGCGTTGCATAGATAAAACGGCCAGTTCCAAATTGGCGGCGGCGGCTTCACGCGGGTCGGTGGAATTTTCATACGTTTTAAAAGCAATATAACAGGCATCTACATCTTCGCTGATACATTTCTGGCTGATGTTCTTAATACCGGCCGGCAAAGTATAATCCAGCACGCTGTTGTAGAGGACGGCCTCATTAAAATTCCCGGTAAAGCGCGTGGCGGCCAGGGCCGGTTTGGCCCCCGTCTGTGCGGAAGGCATTGTCGTATCGGGCACCTCGGGCGCGGCGGACGTTTGCGCAAACGACCACGGACACAAAAAAGAAAAAATAAACCCCAAAATTACGTAATTTCTCATATACTCATTATAGCAAAATAAACAAGTAAGTCTCTAAATTCTCCGCCCGGTTTCCTACCCAAAAGGCCTATTTTCTCCCTAGGTCTAAAACTCCCCTTGACAGAAAAAAAAAACAAGTAAAATTTAAGTATAGGAAAATTCACAACAGGAGTATAAAAAAACAGTATGAATAAAAAACTACCGTATTTAATCGCGCTTTCGGCGTTTGCCGTGTGTTTGCCGGCGGTGTCCCAAGCGCAAGGATTTGTCAAGGGTGCGGCGCGTGCTATCAAAGGCGGGAAAGGTGCCGTTAAAATCACCCGAAGCAGCATCAAAACGCCCACCGTACCCGGTTTGAAACAAAGGGTAGAGCGGGCTATTGCGGAGCAAAAAACCTACACACGGGGAATAAGAGAGTATCAAAGAACACCTCAAGAGGCCGCGCAAGTGGCGTTGAATAGGGCCATTTACAGCAACGAAAATGATCTTATCAAGCCGTTAATTGCAAGAGGGGCGGAGATCAATTCCTTCTTCGCTGACGGTACAACATTGCTCACTGGTGCCGTAGGGCTAGGTAACTTGAAAACCGTAAAAGAGATCCTTCAAAATGGGGCGGATATCAATATGCCTGACCACTTGGGCAGAACTCCGCTTTTTATGGCCGCCAACAAAGACAATTACGATATGGTCAAATTGTTGCTTGACAACGGGGCAGCGGATATCAACCTGCCTAACCACTGGGGTGAGACCCCACTTATCGTCGCCGCCAAAAAAGACAATTACGATATGGTCAAATTGTTGCTTGACAACGGGGCCAAAGTGGACCTGCAAGATTCCCAAGGTTTCACGGCTCTTATGCACACGGGTAACGAAAAAATTGCCAAACTACTGCTTGACAACGGGGCTAAAGTGGACCTGCAAGATTTCCAAGGTTTCACGGCTCTTAGGCGCACGGATAACGAAAAAATTGCCAAACTACTGCTTGATAAAGGGGCAAACCCAAACCATCAGAACGAGGAGGGGTGGACAAAACTCATGTATATCGCTTACACAAGTGAGGAACGAAGCGATGAAAATGATATAAAACTGGCCACCTTGCTCCTTGAAAACGGAGCCAAGGTCAATTTACAAAACAACCGTGGTGAGACCGCACTTATACTGGCACTTGATGCACGCAATTTTGCCATGACCAAACTGTTACTGGAACACGGAGCCGACCCTTATATGACGGATGACCACGGCCGCAACGCGTTTCATGTGGCAAGGTGGGCAGAATATCACAGAGACAGAATGGACCTTCTCCGTTTGGTCAATTCATACAAAAAATAATTGTCGGGTAAACCGTAAATAATTCAGGGCGGCTTGTTAGGCCGCCCTTATTTTTGAAGTTAAAACCGTTTATCTAGCGGGCGCAAACGCGCCCTTAAAAACGATTTTGTTCGCACGTGCCGCCCAAAAAAGCGGCGCGCACGACTTATTTATACTTCGCTTGCGCTTTTAAGAAATCAAACACTTTGCGCTCCGTGAGCGTCGCCAAGATATGTTCCTTACGCTCATCAAAGAACGTTCTGATTTTCTTTTCGTCGGTTTTGTTTTGCGAAGCGGAAGAAAGACTTTTGTCTAATTCGGCTTTCCAATCGTCTTCCGTGGCTTGCAAGTTTTCTTTTTTGGCAATCGCGTGCACGATGTACCCAATGCGCAAATCTTTTTCCACTGTCGGGCGGATGCGTTCTTCAAACGCTTTGTGTTGCTCGGCGGTGAGTTGTTCGGGCTTAATTTGCGTCATATTGTGTACAAAGTTATGCAACGAAGATTCGGTATATTCTTCCACCAAACTTTGCGGCAAGGCAAAATTGTTCATTTTGACGAGGTGATTTTCAATTTGCATCACTTCGTCGCGTTGGGAGGTTTGTTTGGCTTCCATATCCAAACTTTCTTTGACTTTCTTTTTCAGTTCGTCCAACGTTTCAAAGCCCATATCTTTGGCAAAGTTGTCGTCCAAATTCGGCACGATTTTGTTTTTAATATCGTCTACCGTGACGTGGTAGGAAATCGTATCGTTGCCGTCTTTGGTTTCCACGTCTTTGACGTCGCCTTTTTTAAGCCCTTTTAACGCTTCGGCTAAGCCCGGCATGGTTTGCGGAGCAGACATATCCACCAGTTCGCTATCGGCACTGAGTTTATAGTCATCTTGCCCGTTGCGTTTGCCGGTATAGTGAACCACTGCGTAGCATTTATCGTCAATGACCGCACCGTCTTTGGCACTTTCCAAGCGGGCGTTGGCATCCAAGACACGGTTTAAATTTTCTTGCACATCGTTATCGGTAGCGGTATCGGATTTTTTGGTAATTTCAATACCTTTATAATCTTTTACGTCAAACTCCGGCGCTACATCTACCGCAATTTCAAACGAAAAAGGTTTGCCCTCTTGAAAGGCATTTAAATCGGCCTTAGTAAGTGTGGGAACACCGACCGCGTCCAACTTGGCTTCGGTTACAGCGGCGCTGATAGCGGCTTTGACCGTCAAATCCAACGCACGCTCTTTAATATGTCCGGCAAAATTTTGTTTGACTAAATCAAGCGGCACTTTCCCGGCGCGGAACCCTTGCATTTGGGCGCGGGATTGCACTTGTACGGCGGCGTTTTGAAAATTTTTAGTTACTAATTCAGCGGTTGCTTCCACTGACAACGTAACGCGGCAACCTTCTTTGCTGAGTTGTTTGGTTTTTACTTCGCCCGCTTGTGCGGTGGTGAAAATGGACATCTTTACGCTCCTTAAACCCGGACGAACCGGAAAAATATGGACGGAGAGGGACTCGAACCCTCACGGATTGCTCCATACGCTCCTAAGGCGTACGCGTCTACCAGTTCCGCCATCCGTCCGCTTTGTTTATTTGTAAGTCAGAACTGCAAAAAGTGGGCCATGTGAGGCTCGAACTCACGACCTTACGCTTAAGAGGCGTCTGCTCTACCAACTGAGCTAATGGCCCGAACGATACTTTATTATAGCAAAAAAATAACTCTCGGGTAAAACGATTGTTTGCGAACTGCCTGAGAATTACCACTGAAGTAAAGGCAGTATATCATTTTTAGTCCGGCGGGCGCAAGTTGACAACCTCCCCCCGTAAACGATAAAATAAAGTGTTGTTTTACTTCACATATAAGGAATTTTCACATGACTTACTTTAAAAAAATCGCACTTACCGCTATGGGTATTTTAGGCGGGCTGGCCGTCGTGGCACAAGCCCAAACTTCGTTTGACTTTGGCAATATAGACACACTACTGGCCGACAATATGTTAACAGAAGCCGCCAACCGCTATTCTTCCATTATTTTATCTTTCCAACCCGAACAAGCCACCCGGCTAGGATTTGCCTCGGCAGATGATAAATTAACCCCTCGTACCGCCCAGCAAAGCGCGCAAATGCTGGCTGCCTTAAAAACCGTGCGCGATTCCGTTATGCAACTGCCCGGCAAAAAGTTATCCCCCTCCAAACAGGCCGACCGCGATTTATTGCTTAATGCCATCAACAACTCCATTTGGCAAGAAGAACAAAATCGTTTCAGCCGGGACCCGTTGTATTACACCGAATCGTTAGATGCTATTTATGATGTTCTTCTTCACCCGGTTTCTTCGCGCCAACGGCAACAACTCATTTTAACTAACCGCTTAAACGCCCTAACAACCGTCGCCGCGCAGGCCGAACAAAACCTGACGGACGTTTCTCCTTTTTTGGCACAGTTAGCCATGGAAAAAGCGTACTACGCTTACTTATCCGCCGACGCCTGGCAGCAAGCCCTCCAACCGGCCGACGCTACCGACAAAGAAGCCGTCAACCAAGCCAGCCGCGTCGTCTATAACGCCAAACAAGCCGTGCGAAAAATGTTTAACCATTTTAAACAACTTTCCCAAACCGAATCCATCCAGGACTTCCGACTCGGGCAAAATACGTACCTTGACTTACTCAAAACCCGCTACCAATGGCAAGCGCAAACGCCGGCCAAACTCTTAGCCGGGTTGGATAAAAACGTGCAAGAGGCCCAAAAGAACTTGACCCAAGCCCTGGAACCTTTTTTCCAACAAGAAGAAACGCAAGAAATTACCGTTATAGACGAAAATAACGCCACCCAAGTGCAACCCATTACCCCGGCCAAACCAGCGGCTAAAAAGAAAAAATCTAAAAAATTAGCCCCGCGCAACGCGCAGGATTTCTACGCGGCCGCCCAACCGTTTATGACGGCAGAAGTAGACGAAAACCCGTTACAAACGCTCACCCAACAAGTTCAAGAGGCCTATCAAACCTTAACCAAACCCGATGCCTTACCGGCACGGAATATGCCATTCTATTTTTCTGCACTCCCGCAGTTTTATGCGTATATGGAGCCGCACCGCTTTGTGTCGGCTTTCGGCCCGGACGGGCGGCCGCAATTTTTACTGCGCATCCCGTCGGGAAACAAACAAACCCAACAGGAATTATTTAATCAAGATTTTAACACCCCCACCCGTAAACTTGTCATCAGCGGCGAGGTGATCCCCGGGCAGTATTACCGGGCCTTGGCCACGTCCGGTCAATCTGCTTTGCGCCGGCTGTACCCGGCCCAAAGTTTGGTAAACGGCTGGCCGGCTTACGCCAAACGCCTGGCCCAACAAAAAGGATATTTGGGATTAGATGAGGACATTTTGTTCCTGGCGTGGGACGAATACCTGCGCGCTTTGGCCGCCTGGACGGATGCCAAATTGCATACGCGCCAATACTCGTACGCAGATGCACAAACCTTTTTAACGCAAACGCACGGCTTAAGCGACGAGCAAGCCGAACAAATGCTTAAACAAATTGCCGCCCAACCCGGCGAGGCGGTCAGTTATCAAATCGGACTTAGCGCCTTGGAAAATGCACATAAAAAGTTCAGTAAAAAATACGGCAAGAAATTTAACGAGGCCGATTTTAACGCGAAGTTGCTACAAGCCGGCAACGTATTGCCGGACCAATTGGAAAAAGAATTGACCCGGCTGTATGAGCGCGACAAGGAACTAAAAAAAGCCCGCTAAAATTCTTGTTAAAAAACCCGCTCTAACCGAGCGGGTTTTTTTGTTATTGGTAGCGATACATTATAAAAGGTTCTTCTTCCGACCCTTTATTAGAATAGACATTTGCTCCCGTTTCTGCCTTGCAAAATTTAGCCCGCCAGTCGCTACTGCTATTAGTTCCCTGTGCACGGCAAAATTTTTTTCCGGCATCAGTCTCCATATATTGCAACACAATTAGTATGCCAAAATGTGAGTTTTTTTCGTTACACACAAGCCACGCACTATTTATAAAACAATTTCCCCAATCATAGTCAATCACATTTCCTCTAACATCCGAATCTCCTCCGGGTGGGTCAATGTCCAATTCATCTAAATTATACGTGTAACTACCATTGGCCAAATAATAGCGTTCTTCGGCTTGGGCAATACTTTCCGCAAGCACTTTTAAATTAGCATATCTTGCTTTGGCTACCGCCATTTTATACTGTGGCAGAGCCACACTTGCCAAAATGCCAATAATTAACACGACAACTAATAATTCAATCAGCGTAAAACCGTTGTTGTAGTTATAACAAACAAGGTCGTCACCCTGAACTTGATTCAGGGTCTTCCACGCTTGTCGTTGTTGTCGTTGCGAAACGACTTTGCGTTGAAGATTCCAAATCAAGTTTGGAATGACTTTTTTATTTCTATTTTCCCTTTGCATACATTTTTCTCCTTGCCCGCCCAGTTATATTCCGCACTACGACACTGCGGAATGACGAACGGGACGGCACTTTTATTTATCATCAAATAAAATGTAGCAAAAAAAAAAACGAAGTCAAGTGTTTTTTATTTCACGACGAAAAGACGGCTATAAAATAAAGCAGGTCCGGCAAGGACCGGGGTAACACGCGCGGCGCAAAGGCCCGGCTAACGCTACGTTGCGCGCAAAATAGTCAGTGGGTTGAGGCCTCGTGGCCGCGCGCCAAGCACCTGATTTTTTTGGTACAATAATAAGAGAGAAATTGTTTCTCGTTTTTTACCAAGATATAAAAGGATAAACAGCATGATTATATTGTTTTTAAATTGCGGAAGTTCTTCTGTTAAATACAGCGTCTACGATTGGGACCAAAAAAGAAGTTTGTGTGCCGGGGGCGTGGAACGCATCGGCATTGACGGTACACGGCTCACACAAAATCGCCCCGGTTTCCCGGAATATGAAATCAACCATAACTGCAAAGATCATAAAGAAGCCATCAATTTAGTTATCAAGACCTTAACCGACAAAGAAAACGGCGTCATTGAAGATGTGAACGTAATTAGTGCCGTCGGTCACCGCATCGTACACGGCGGGAAATTTGCCAAATCCGTTGTGGTAGACCAAAGCGTCATTGACGAACTGCGCAACATTTCCGATCTGGCGCCCTTGCACAACCCCGCCCACATCATGGGGATTGAAGCCGCGCGCGCGCTACTACCCAACGTAACGCATGTATGCGTCATGGATACGGCTTTCCATCAAACCATGGAACCGGAAGCGTATATGTATGCGCTGCCGCGCAAATGGTATACCGATTATGCCGTACGCAAATACGGCTTTCACGGGTCTTCGGTTTTGTACACGTCGCGCCGCGCGGCTGTTCTAATGGACCGCCCGGTAGAAGAACTCAACACGATTGTCTGCCACTTAGGAGCGGGTGCCAGTTTGACGGCCGTGCAAAAAGGCCGCTGTATTGATACGAGCATGGGCCTTACGCCGTTGGAAGGGCTTGTGATGGGTTCGCGCTCCGGGGACATTGACCCGTCGGCGTGTTTCTACATGATGAAAAAGTTGAATATGTCGCCCGAAGAAATGTATCCGATTTTAAATAAAAAAAGCGGCATGTATGCCCTCACAGGCGACCGTTTTTCCGACCAGCGCGATGTGCGTAAAGGTATTGATGAAGGCGACGAACTGTGCGAAATGGCCGCACAAGTACAAGCACACCGCATTAAAAAATACGTCGGTGCGTACATGGCCGAACTGGGCAGTTTGGATTGTATCGTTTTCACTGCCGGCATCGGTGAGCGCGACCCGGACGTACGCGCGCGTTCGTTGGCGGGGCTGGAAAACTTCGGTATTATCCTGGATAAAGAGCGCAACGAAGCCGCCAACACCAACAAAGCGGAGTGCTTACTTTCTGCGCCCAACTCCAAAGTCAAAATTTTCTTAATTCCTACCGATGAAGAAATCGTAGGTGTGCAAGACATCGTAGCCATTTTGGAAGGCAAGTACGATGTATACACAAAATTCCGGTATATCTTCCAAGAGAAGAGTTACCGCAACAAACTGCGCGACGCGGCGTTGATAGAAGACGTTAAGAAAAAACCCGAGTTATTAAAAGCGGCTATCAACTTGCCCGAGCAGTTAAAAAAGCAGTTGAAACAGTAATTTATGCGCCCGTTTGTATGCGTCAAACGGGCGTTTTATTTAACATAAAAAAGGAGAAAAAACCCTATGTTTTTACCCAAAGAAGATAAATTCTTTAACTTGTTTGACAAACAAGCCGAAAACATCGTCCGCGCCGCGGAGTTCTACCGCAAACTGGCTGACGAAGGCGCTTTCACGCCGGAAAACGTACGCAAAATGCACGAGTTTGAACACTACGGCGATGAACTCACCCACACCACCATTAACACCTTAAACGAAACGTTCATCACCCCCTTTGACCGCGAAGATATTTTGGCCTTGGCCAACCGCTTGGACGATATTATTGATAACATCTATTTGCTGACCAATCACTTTTATCTCTACAAAATCAACAAACCCACGGAATATAGCAAAAAATTAGCCGCCACGTTGGAACAAACAACCAAAGCGTTGCAAAAGGCACTGGCCACCTTGCGCCACAAAAAAAGCATGACCGACACCTTGCGCCAATGCGTGGAAATCAACCGCTTGGAAAACGAAAGCGATGTCTTGCACGACGAGGCCATTTCGTACTTGTTTGAACACGAAAAAGACCCCATTATGGTCATCAAACAAAAAGAACTCTACGAAATTGCCGAAAGCACCACCGATTATTGCGAACACGTAGCCAATATGGTGGAATCCATTTTGGTAAAAAATAATTAAGGTCAAGACATATGGCTTGGATTATTTTCCTCATTCTCTTGGCGTTGTTTTTTGATTATTTAAACGGCTTTCACGACGCCGCAAACGCTGTTTCCACCGTCATTTCCACGCGCGTACTTTCGCCGCGCTTAGCCGTATGGTGGGCAGCGTTTTTCAACTTCGTGGCGTTTCTTATCTTCGGCACAGCCGTTGCCAAAACCGTCGGTGCAGGTATCATCTACACCCAATTTATTGACTCCAACTTAGTTTTCGGGGCCTTAGTCGGGGCGTGCGGATGGAACTTGATTACTTGGTGGTTCGGATTACCTTCCAGTTCTTCACACGCTTTAATCGGTGGGCTTATCGGAGCGGGGCTGTTAAAAGGCGGCACGGACGCTTTGGTTGCCAGCGGTATTTTGAAAACGGTTGCATTTATTTTTATCTCGCCGCTACTCGGGTTTGTGCTCAGTACGGTTATCGGCATTTTGATATTTAATATCGCTAACCATTTTAAACCCTCCAAAGTAGACGGATTTTTCCGCCGGGCGGAACTCGTTTCCGCGGCGGCTTATTCGCTCGGTTACGGCGGAAACGATGCGCAAAAAACGATGGGTATTATCAGCATGTTACTCGTCGGTGGGTTGGCCGGCAGTGAAATAGCCCCACTACAGGAGTTTTTTTACTCCCATCAGGAACTGGCCGCCATACACGCCGGGGAATTTGTTGTACCGCTCTCCGTCGTGATTATCTGCCAAGGGGCGATTGCGCTGGGTACGCTTTCCGGCGGTTGGCGGATTGTAAAGACCATGGGACAAAAAATCACACGCCTGCGCCCGGTAGACGGTTTTTGCGCGGAATCGGCGGCAGGTATTTCCATTTTCTTTGCCTCGTTTTTAGGGATTCCCGTAAGCACCACGCACACAATTACGGGTTCTATCGTCGGTATCGGCGCGCTCAGGCGCTTGTCGGGAGTGCATTGGGGAGTGGCCAAGCGCATTGTATGGGCGTGGTTTATTACCATTCCCGCCGCCGCGCTGATCTCGGCGATTGCGTATGAACTCAAAGTACTTTTATTTTAAGAAATAGGCCAGGTGTTAACCCGACATGTAATAAAAGACGTTTTTCTGCAAACAACTAAAAAATAACTAAAAAAATCTGCTTTAAAAAATGCCGCGGCTTTTCTATAATATAGGAAGAAATTACTTCCGGCCTGAGCCGGATTTTATTCCAGGGGGCATTTATGGACATTACCACCTTAAACAAACAAGTACAACAAGAAAGTTTATTTTTGCAGGATTTAAAACGCGAAGTCGGCAAGGTTATTGTCGGGCAAGAAGACCTGGTTGAAAAAATGCTCGTGGCCCTGTTGGCCGACGGACACATTTTAATTGAAGGCGTGCCCGGGTTGGCTAAAACGCTCGCTGTTAAAACCTTAGCGCAAGCCATTCACGCCCAATTTCAACGCATCCAATTTACCCCGGATTTACTGCCGGCCGACATCACGGGTACGCTTATTTTCAACCCGAAAGACGGACTTTTTTACCCCAAACGCGGGCCGGTGTTTGCCAACTTCGTCCTCGCCGATGAAATCAACCGCTCCCCGGCCAAGGTGCAAAGTGCTTTGTTAGAAGCCATGCAAGAGCGTCAGGTGACTATCGGCGAAAAAACATATCCGCTACCCAAACCGTTTATGGTCATGGCGACGCAAAACCCGGTGGAACAAGAGGGAACGTACCCGCTGCCCGAAGCGCAAGTGGACCGCTTTATGCTAAAAGTAGTCATCACGTATCCGACCAAAGAGGAAGAAAAAATGATTTTGGAGCGCATGGCCGCCCACCAAGAAATCACCCTTAATACCCAAGTCACGCCGGAAATGATTACCAAAGCCCGCACGGTGGTAGATTCTATTTACGTAGACGAGAAAATCAAAAACTACATCGTCAACCTCGTCTTTGCCACGCGCGACCCCAAAGGAGCGGGATTGGAAAAATTGGCCTCGTTTATTGCCTATGGGGCCAGCCCGCGTGCGACCATTTTCCTCACGCAAGCCGCCAAAGCGTATGCGTTCTTAAACGGGCGCGGCTACGTTACCCCCGAAGACATCAAAACCGTCGGGCTGGACGTATTGCGCCACCGCGTACTTTTGTCGTACGAGGCCGAGGCCGAAAACGTATCTTCTGAACAAATTGTCAAACAAATTTTTGACGCCGTAGAAGTACCGTAGTTTTGAACGGGGGTAAACCGTGGACAGCGCGGAAATTTTAAAGAAAGTCCGCCAGATTGAAATTAAGACGGGCAAACTGGTGTCGGAAACTTTGGCCGGCGAATATTTGAGCACATTTAAAGGACAAGGGATTGAATTTTCCGAAGTGCGCGAATATACGCCTGGTGACGATGTGCGCGCCATTGACTGGAACGTCACCGCCCGGGCCGGCACTCCCTTTATTAAAAAATATAACGAGGAACGCGAACTCACACTCATCATCGCGTGTGACGTATCCGGCTCCGAGCAGTTCGGTTCGGCAGCCAAACTCAAGCAAGAGGCCGCGGCGGAACTGACCGCTTTGTTTGCTTTTAGCGCACTAAAAAATAACGATAAAGTCGGGCTGTTACTATTTTCCGACCAGGTGGAACTCTACGTTCCGCCGCGCAAAGGCCGCAAACATATTTTGCGTTTAATCCGCGAAGTCATTGCCTTTGAACCTAAACAAAAAGGAACGGATATCGGGCTGAGTTTGGAAACGTTAAATAAGGTAATCAAACGCCAAGGCATTTTGATTTTAATTTCCGATTTTCTCGCCCCGCTTGCCTCGTTTGCCAAACCGTTCCGGTTGGCCGCCAAAAAATTTGATTTAATCCCCGTTCTGTTGCAAGATCCGTTGGAGCGCCGCCTGCCTAACCTGGGTGTATGCGTAGACGTCGTAGATCCGGAAACGGGCGAAACCGATTTTATCAGTTTGTCCTCATCGGAACTCAACACCGCGCTCCGTACGTTTCATACCGAGCACGACACGCAACTGCGCCGGTTGTTTAGTCCGTACAAAATAGAACCCATCGTCGTCAATACGGCGCACGACACGGCGGACCCGGTAATTGCATTCTTCAAACAACGCGCCCGGAAAATGCGGAGGTAATATGAGAAAAACCATTTTCTTATTGCTCGTTTTGTTTTCGGTAACTTTCTCGGTACACGCGCAGGAAATCAGCGTAACCGACGCCCAAGTGCCGCAAAAAGCCGCCTTCGCTCAACCGTTTGAGGCGGTATATACGCTTTCGCACTCGCCGGATTACGACGTAGCCGTAGATGAAAAAACGCTGCCGGCGGATTTTGAAATTACCCAAGCTGTCTTTACCCGGCAGACCCCGCAAAGCGGCCAGTACCGTTTTACCGTCCTGCCGTTTACATTAAATAAATCCACTTTTACCCTCACTTTTTTACTCCAGCAAAACGGACAAACCGCCGCGCAAGTAACCAACGAGCAACCCATTGAAATCGCCCGCGTCCCTACGTTTAACGACAAAAAACTGCGCGAAATCCGCGCTCCGCGTATCCCTTTCTCGTGGTTACCGTGGATGATATTGGCGGCGTTTATCGCGGGGATTATCTATCTCATTAAACGGCTTACCCGCAAACCTGCCGAAAAACCCCTGGCAGTACGCTTTGCACCCGACAACCGCCCCTGCGACGAAATTGCTCTCTCCCAGATAGATGCACTACTGGACAGCGGATTATGGGAACGCAAAGAATATAAAGTTTTCTACATCACATTAAGTGATATCTTGCGCGAATATCTATGGCGCCGTTTTCAAGCGGATACGTCGGCAGATACATCGGTGGAACTGCTACGCCGTGTGAAACACATCCCAGCGTTACAACCGTTTTTACCTAAATTAAAAGAATTCTTAAACTCCAGCGATTTGGTCAAATTTGCCAAACTGGAACCGGAAGAGCCCGCCCGTAACCGCGATATCGGACAACTGCGCGAAATCGTACAAGGCACCGCCCCGGAAAAAGACGCCCCGGCAAAAACGGAGGAACGGGTATGATGTATTTCTTTCTTATTTGTTTGGGTTTGTTATTAGTCACGTTATTTGTTTCCCTTTCGGTGCGTAAACCCACCCCGTGGATTCCCGCCGCTTTGACTGCCTTTGGGGCGGGCACATTAGTGGGGGCACTCGGGCTTTTGTTTGTGCGCTTTTTATCGGGCCGCGTCGCATTTTTGGACCCGGGTGCCTTGGTGCTGTTACTATTCCCCGTGGCCGTATTTTGGGCCTATACCTCCGGGCGGAATTTTTTTGCACGCACATTAAATTATCCTTTGGCACACCTGCATATTGAGCAAAATTCGCTACGCGTTTTATTAACGCGTTGGCTGCCGGCCTCCCTATATACGCTGGCGTTACTGCTCATGACGCTGGCCCTGGCGCGCCCGGTACGCATAGACCGCACGACCCTCCCCCCTACCGAAGGGATTGATATTATTTTGCTGATGGACGTTTCCGCCTCTATGCAAAAAAATGATTTTTATCCTTCCCGTTTTACAGCCGCCCAAAATACCGCCTTGCGGTTTATTTCCAAACGGCTCAATGACCGCATCGGCGTGGTGGCCTTTGCCAAGAACGCGCTGTTGCAAGCCCCGCTGACACTGGACCATGACGCGTTGGCAGAATATGTGTCATCGTTATACCTGGGGATGGTAGATCCCAATTACACCGCCATCGGTGACGGCCTGGCCGTAGCCGCCAGCCATTTAAAAGACAGCAAGGCCAAAAGCAAAGTAATTATCTTGCTGACCGACGGCGATTCTAACGCAGGCGCCATTGAGCCGCTCATGGCAGCCAAAGCCGCCGCCACCTACGGCATTCGCGTGTACACCGTAGGCACGGCCTCCGCCCCGGACCAAAACCCGTACGCCAGCACCGAGGATGAAATCAACGAAGGGCTTTTGTTGGAAATCGCTTCGCTTACCGGCGGAAAATTTTACCGCGCTAAAAACGAAAACGAATTAACCAAAATTTACGACACTATTAACGAATTGGAAAAGACGGAATTTACCCCCAGTACCGACATCCACCGCACCGACGAATATCGGCCGTTACTTATGCTGGCGTTGTGTTTTTTGGGCCTGGGGTTGTTATTGGAAAAAATATTTTTAATTAAGGTACCTTAATTATGGAACTATTCGCACGCCCGTTATTCTTAATGTATTTGGTACCGGCGTTGGCCGTGGTACTCTTTTTGTTTTGGGCCGGACGCCGCCTCCAACAACGTGCCGTGCGAATTTTATTTAGCACAAACACGTATAAAAAACTAACCGCGCACCTCTTGCCGCAAAGCAAGTGGCGGGCTGTACTGATGTGTTTGGCTGTTTTCTTTCTTTTTATAGCCCTGGCCGGGCCCCAGTGGGGCACGGAAATTATGCAAGCGCAGGGCTCGTTTGCCCAAACGGTCATCGCGGTGGACGTTTCCGCCTCTATGCGCGCGCAGGACGTCACGCCCGACCGCCTGGATAGTGCCAAAACTATGCTGCGTATGTTAGTAAGCAATTTAAAAGAGGAACGCCTCGGCATTATTGCTTTTACTTCCAAGGCCTTCATCCAATGTCCCATTACTACCGACGAAGATGCCTTGCGCTACTTCATTTCTTCGCTAAACCCCAATATGCTCCCCGTGGCCGGCACGTCGTTGGCTGAACCGGTAAAACTGGCAGCGCAAATGTTGGCTAAATACCCCGGGCAAAAAGCCCTTATTTTACTGACCGATGGCGAGGACCACTCCCCCGAAGAAATTACCGCCGCCAAAACGGTCGCCCAAAAAAACGGGGTACGCATTATTGCTGTGGGCATCGGCACCAAGGAAGGCACCCTGATTCCGGACAAAGTAGATGCTTCCGGACGAATTTTAGAATACAAAAAAGACAAGCAAGGCAATACCGTTGTGTCTAAATTGGACGATAAATCCTTGCTTACGCTGGCGCAAGCCACCGGCGGAGCGTATATTCCCTATACAACTCCGGCGCAAGTATCTGCCAAGATTGAAGATGCTTTGCGCGGGTTAGATAAAACCGTCTCGGCCACGGCCAAGCGGGCCACGTATAAGACGCGTTATCAAATTCCGCTCGCATTGGCGCTGTTGTGTTTGGCGGGGTATTTGCTGTGGCCCCGCGGAAAGCGCCGGACACAAAAGATAACACAAAAAAGGTAAAATAAAGTATGTGTAAAACCGTCCTTTTTTTCCTACTGTTCACCGCCCTGCCGCTCTGTGCCGGCGTGCAAGGGGATTTGCGCTCGGGCGGGAAATTATATAAACAAAAAAAGTACGGGCAAGCCCTTTCCAAATACAATACCATTTTACAAGAAAACCCTACCGAACCCGAAGCCGCCCTCGGAGCCGGGGCCTCCGCTTATTATTTGAAGGATTATGCCACCGCCCAATCGGCCTTTACGCAGGCGGCCCAAAACGTTTCCCCCCGCCAGCAAGACGCTCTCTTTAATTTGGGTAACGCCTACTACCGCGGCGGAAATACCGACAAAGCCAAACAGGCCTACCGCCAAGCCATCTTAAAAAATCCGCAAGATAAAGAGGCCATTCACAATTTGCAACTTTTGTTGGAAGAACAGCAAAACCAACAAAACCAAAATAATCAAAATAACCAAAATAATCAGGATAAAAATTCGCCCAACCAGCAACCGCAAAACCAGCCGCAATCATCCGACAAACAGCCACAGGACCAGCAACCGCAACCGTCCCAAGCCGATAAGGACGCGGCCCAACGCGTCATGCAAATGGCGCAAGACCAGCAGGCCAAACAACAGCCCCAACACGGCCCGGGTGCGGCGGACGATTTTATAGAAAAAGATTGGTAATATGTATCGTAAATTAGCGTTACTTCTCAGTGTGTTATTTTTACCGGGCGGTGTGTTTGCCCAGGTAAATTTGTCGGCCCGGGTGGATAAAACCAACCTCACTCTGGACGACGAACTCACGTTGACAGTGCAAGTAACCGGTATTTCCGGCAATATCGTCATGCCGCAACTGCCCAGTTTACCCGCGTTCAATGTATACTCGCGGGAAGTGGAACAATCTTCGGTAAACGGAAACACCACGCTCCTTTTCCGCTATGTGATGTTACCGCGTTTTGTAGGAAATACGACGATCGGAGCCGTAACGTTCAATTATAACGGACAAACATATCAAACCGAACCGATTGCCGTACACATTTACCGCAATGCCGCCCCGGCCGCTACACCGGCTACGGCCGCGACTGCTTCCCCGGCACAGCCGGCGGCGTCTACCCAAAAAGCGGATGTTCATTTACCCCCGTTACAAGCCGCCTTGGCCAAGGCCGCATATGCCAAAGCGGGGGAGCCGTTCTTTATGGTAGCGGCCGTCAGCAACAAAAAACCTTACGTCAACCAACCGTTTACCCTGGGGGTGCGTTTTTACTATTCGCGGGCGTTCCACGATGCCCCCTACCAAAAGCCAACCGTTTCCAATTTATTTTTAGAAGACCTGGGCAGTAACGAAGGTTCCCAAAACATCGGCGGTACGCTGTACCGCTACCAGGAACAACGCTATCAACTTACCGCCGCCGCACCCGGCAAAGCCACTATCGGCCCGGCCAGTGTGCGCTATCACACCGGCTCGGCGGCCCTGTCGGCCTTTGACCGGATCTTCGGCGGAGTGGCGGCCGGACCGGAACGGACCGCTCTGTCGGCACCCATTACCTTAAATGTGCGCGCCTTGCCGCAGGAAAACAAACCCGATTCCTTTTACGGTGCCGTCGGCCAGGACTTTACGCTCAGCACCGCCGTAGAACCGCAACACGTCCAAGCCGGGGAGGCCGTCAACGTTTCCGTTACCGTCAAAGGCCCGGGTAATTTAAAAGCCACCCAAAACCTCAATTTTCCCCACCTGGACGGATTTAAAATATATCCGGCCGCGCCCACTTCAGGCAGTGTGACCGGTGCGTCCGGAGAAACGACCTCACGCAAAACCTTCAAAGCCGTCCTGGTGCCCACAGCATCTGGCATTTACACATTCCCCGCGTTGCCGTGGTCCTACTTTGACCCGCAAGCAAACGCTTATCAAACCTTACACACTAAACCCGTCCAAATAACGGTTACTCCGGCCGCTAAATCCGAGGGCAGTTTTAATTTCGGCGGCAACAGCCCCGCAGGAAATGGGGTGGAAACCTTGGCCACCGATATCGCCTATTTAAAATCAAGCCCGGCCAATACGGATAATCTGTTAGAGCACTTAAGCCGCTATACCCGCCTCAATTGGTTGGCGACCCTACTGGTCTTGTTCATGGCACTTTTTGTAGGCCTGGGCCGCAAATCGTTGGATAAGAAAAAAGCATTTTTAACGGCCCGCACTCAATTAAAAAGTGCGGCAAACGCTCAACAAATCGCCGACGCTATCAGCGGTTATTTGCAACAGCGCCTCCGCATTTCCACGGCCAGTTTACCTCTAAAAGATATTCAAGCGCAACTGCGCCAAAAAGGAATTACACCTGCCACGTTGCAAGCATTTGCCTTGCTGTGGCAACGGTTGGAAGCCGAACGCTTTGCGCCCACAGCAGACAACGGGAGCATCCCCCGTTTAAATACGCAGGTCCAACATTTATTAAAACTTATGGAGGAAGAAATCCGATGAAGCGTCTTCTGCTTATGTTGGTTTTTGCTTTACTGTGCGGCGTAACACACGCCCAAAATGCGTGGACGCAAGCCGAAGAATTGTACCGCCAAGGTAAGTTTTCGGCCGCTTTGGGCGAATATGAAAATTTATCAAAAAAGTACCCAAACGACCCATTTGTTTACTACAATATAGGTAATTGTTATTTTAAAATGGGTAGCCGGGGCTTAGCCGTAGCCAATTACTATCGGGCATTTCGGTTAGACCCGCGCGAAAACGATATCCGCCACAACTTGGCCTTGGCCCTGGAAAATAGCGGCGAAAGACTGGTTCCTTCCGGCGTGCCGGAAGTGTTACACCGGGCATTTTTCTATTTGTCCACCACCGAGTTGCAAGGATTAACCTGCCTGCTCTTTTGGTTGGTGTGTGCCGGTATTTTGGTTAGTTTTTGGCGACGTAAATTCAACCGCTTGACCCTGCTACTGGGCGTGTTATGCGCCTTAAGCGGCGGTTGGTGGCAGTTACGGGCCCGGTTGGATGCGGCCCCTTTAGCCGTGGTAGCCGCCCCGGTGGCTGAGGTGCGTAGCGGCCCGGGTACCAACTTTCCGGCCAGCGCCAATGTGTCCCAGGGGCATTTAGTTACTATTTTAGACGGAAAAGATACCTGGTACGAGGTGGTTGTTTCGTCCCAGGGGCTCAAGGGCTGGATTGAAAAAGATGCCGTAGAAAAAATTTAATAACGAGGTATTTTATGTTTGTACAAACCCAAGCAGATGAACTCATCCGTGCATTGCAATACGTAAAAGACAATTTAGCGGGCCAAGTAGAAGAACTGGCCACCCGCATTATCAAGGCCTTTCAAGACGGGCACAAAGTGATTTTTATGGGGAACGGAGGCAGCGCCTCTGATGCGCAACACTTAGCCGCGGAATTTGTGGGCCGGTTTAAAAAAGAACGTCCCTCCTTGCCGGCTTTGGCACTCAACACCAACTCCTCTACGCTAACGGCCATCGGGAACGATTACTCGTACGATGTGGTTTTCTCCCGCCAAATTGACGGATTTGCCCAAAAAGGCGATGTGGTAATTGGTATTTCCACCTCCGGGAACAGCAAAAATGTTTATTTAGCCCTGGCCTTAGCCAAGCAAAAAGGATGTTTTACGGCCGCTTTCTTGGGCAAAGACGGCGGCACCATTAAAGATATTTGCGATTTGCCGCTAGTAGTAGCCGTTAACAATACCCCCCACGTGCAAGCGTGCCATATTTTTATGGGCCATTGTATGTGCGAACTGGTGGACCAAGCGTACTGATATGAAAATAGCCATTGGTTGCGATCACGCCGGATTTGCTCTGAAAGATACCGTTGTTAAACAAGTACAACAACTCGGACACGAAGTGCTGGACTGCGGCACTTTTTCCCCGGACAGCGTAGACTACCCCGACTTTGCCCAAAAGGTAGCCGCAGCCGTTAGTTCCGGCCAAGCCGCGCGCGGCATTTTGATTTGCGGTAGCGGCGTAGGCGTGTGCGTGGCCGCTAATAAATTCAAAGGGATTCGCGCCAGTATTTGCCACGATGCATACACCGCCAAACAAGCCGTAGAACACGACGCGCTAAACGTGCTTTGCTTAGGGGCGCGTATCATCGGCCCCGCCAGTGCCGAAGAACTGGTTACCCAATTTTTAAGTGCTTCGTTCTCGCAAGAACAACGGCATGTGCGCCGGCTTAATAAAGTATTGGCGTTGGAAGAAAAAAATTTGAAATAAGGCCGTTTGAGGCCTTTAGAAAAAGGATGATGAATTATGAATATACACGAAAACCCCTTGGCCGAAGGAATTATTCGGGAAGGTTTGATTAAACTGGACGACTTGTCGTTTAACACGAAATTCTGGGCCAAAGACGCTTCTTTATGGAAAAAAGATAAAGAAAGCCAGAACTTTATTGTCAAATTCTTAGGTTGGCAAAAAGTATACAATTGGACGCTGTTACACTTGGACGAAGTGATTTCATTTGCGCAAGACGCAAAAGCCAATTTCAAGCATTGTGTAGTCATGGGGATGGGCGGTTCGTCCTTGGCTCCGGAAGTGTTCCGCACCGTATTTGGCAAACAAGACGGCTGGCCGGAACTGATTGTCTTGGATACCACCAACCCCGACTGGATTGATTCCGTCCGCACCCGCATTGACCCGGTAAAAACGCTGTTCATTTTTGCCAGCAAATCCGGCGGCACGGTGGAACCCTCCTCTCAATTTGCTTACTTTTTAAACGAAGTGAAAAAGGCCGGCGTTGCGGAACCCGGGAAAAATTTTGTTGCCATCACCGATTCGGGAACCGGCTTAGAAACCTTAGCCAAGCAACATCATTTCCGTCATATTTTCATCAATCCTTCCGATATCGGCGGACGGTTTTCGGCGTTGTCTTTCTTTGGTATTGTGCCCGCCGCTATTATGGGCATTGACGTCAAATTGTTACTCACCATCGCCCGCGACCAGGCCGACACGTTCGGTCCCGACGCTCCCGTGGCCACCAACGCCGCTCTGAGACTGGGCGCCTTTATGGGTGCGTGTAACGTCAATCACGGGCGCGACAAACTCACTTTGCTCACCCCGAAAGATTTGGCCACGTTTGGTTTATGGGCCGAGCAACTCGTAGCCGAGTCCACCGGCAAAGAAGGCAAAGGCATCGTTCCCGTAGCGGGCGAAGCACTCCAACCCAACTTTGATTACCGCGAGGACCGTTTCTTCGTGCATTTGTCCACCGGGACCGAGGCCGATAAACCTATCCGCGCCATGGCCGCTAAACTGGACGAGCACGAAGCGCCGCTCCTTACGATTGAAGTTCCCACTCCCTACGATTTGGGTGCCTTGTTCTTATTGTGGGAAATTGCTACCGCCGCGGCGGGTGCTATTTTGGCGATTAACCCCTTTGACCAACCCAACGTGCAAGAAGCCAAAACCATGACCAAAAACGTCTTGGCCGACTTGGCCAAAGGCAACATCCCGGATTCCATTTCCGCCCCTATCTTAGTATCTAAAGACATTGCGGAAAAAGTGAAACTGGATACGTTGGCACAAGATATCTATTCGCTGTTGGAAAGCAACGACTATGTGGCTCTGTTACCGTACGTGTATCCGTCTGCCGAAGCAGAAAAGGCCTTGATGGAACTGCGTAAAAAAATTATGCTGCGCACCAAACGTGCCGTACTTTTCGGCTACGGTCCGCGTTATTTGCACTCCACCGGACAACTGCATAAAGGCGACGGCAACAACGGCGTTTTTATTCTGTTCTCCGCCGATGCCGAGCATGATATCCAAATCCCCGGGCAAAAATACACGTTCGGGCAATTGTGCAATGCACAGGCCTTGGGCGATTTCCAAGCGTTGGAATCTAAAGGCCGCCGCGTCATTAAATTACACTTGACGCAACCGCTCGTGCAAAGTATCCGCAAAATCAGCGACTTATTCTAATGAAACTACGAAGGCGGCGTTTCTCACGCCGCCTTCTTTTTTGCTATGAAGAAAGTATTTATCCAAACGTACGGCTGCCAAATGAATTTGGCCGACTCCGAAGAAATGTTCACGCATTTATCGGCTCGCGGATATGTCCGCACCGAGAATTTGGACGAAGCCGACGCCGTACTCATCAACACGTGCACCGTGCGCGATCACGCCGAACACAAAGCCGTGTCGTTCCTGGGCCGCTTGGCCGCGTGGAAACGCGAAAACCCGTCCCGGCGTATCATTTTTGCCGGATGCGCGGCGGAACGTTTGGGTAAAGCGTTGCAAAAAAAATATCCGTTTTTAGACATTTTATCCGGGGCCAAAAGCATAGAACATTTTTCAGACACGTTAGATGAAAGCGGCCTTTTCCCGCCGCAAACCGCGCAAGGCGAAACATTACCGCCCGGTTTGACGGGGTACGTAACCATTATGCGCGGGTGCAATTTTGCGTGTACGTATTGCATTGTGCCCAGCGTGCGCGGCCCAATAAAGTGTTTACCACAAGAAGACATTTTGCAAGAAGTGCGCCGCAAAGTCGCCGCCGGCGCCAAAGAAATTATGCTACTTGGTCAAACCGTCAACGCTTACCAAGACGGCGACGTATCCTTTGCGGACTTACTCAACCGCACGAGCGAAATCCCCGGCGTAGTACGCGTGGGCTTTACCAGCCCGCACCCCATTTATTTTACCCCACAGTTTTTAGATGCCATTAAAAACAATCCCAAAATTTCGCGCCATTTACACTTGCCCGCGCAAAGCGGTTCCACGAAAGTATTGCAAGAAATGAAACGCGGTTACACGCGCGAAATTTTGCTGGAAAAAATCAACGCGTTGCAAGCGGCGGGATTTTATATTTCTACCGATTTAATTGTCGGTTTCCCTACCGAAACCGCGGCAGATTTTGAGCAAACCCTTTCCTTGGTGGAAAAGGCCAATTTTACGACGGCGTATTGCTATAAATACTCCCCCCGCCAAGGCACGTCTGCGGCCCGCATGAAATTACATTCGCAAGAAATACTGGAACAACGGCTTGAAAATTTGTTAAATAGAGTAAGAGGGTTGGCCGAACGTGCGTATCAAGCACAAACGGGCACCCTGCAAGAAGTACTATTTGAAACGCCGGACAAAGGCCGTTCTTCCGGCGGGTTCTGGGTAAAAACAAATGCCCAACACCCGGTAGGAAGTGTGGCAAAAGTTGTGGTAGAAAAAGCAGTCGGAACTTTATTATTTGCGAGGGAAAATGTATGAAAAAGAAAAACCAAACCGCGGAAAGACGCCGTCATCCGCGCATGCCGGTCATCAGCAATTTAATTGAACCCGTCAATCTGCACTACAAAACCGACGACGGAAAAGAAACATCACTCGTGGCTATTTTAGCCGATTTGTCCGCCTCCGGGATGCGGATGATTAGTTTTTTGGGAGCCCCGCTGGCAGACCACTTTTCTATTAGTTTGCAATTGCCCGGCACCGAAAAAATGGAAGTGGAAGCGCGTTTAGCGTGGGTCAAAGAGCGCGAAAACGTATATACCATCGGTATTGAATTTACCAAATTGGCCAGCAAGCACGCCAAACTCATCAGCGAAATGGCCGACGATTTTAACGATTGCGATACACGCATTTTGTTAAAACTGCCCGAGCCGTGCGTCAAGACGTGCAAGTGCCACCAAATCTGCAACAAAATTCAAAAAGACGAAAGTTTATTTGAATAGTTGTATCTGTAATTTCCTGAGCAAGCAGAACCCCCGCAGAACAATCTGCGGGGTTTTTGTATTCAAACGAAATCACGGCTATATAAGCAAATTAGGGAAGAATATACGCACACCAACCCGTATTACAAGACGAAGGATGATATACCGCCTTTTCAATTTTCTCACAAAAATCGCCTCTTCCGGCTTTATAATATTGATCATTATTCATTTCCCGACAATGTAATTCCTTGGGCATCAAAGAATTCGGGTAGGATAACTCAACCGCAAATCCGGCACATTGATATTTCCCTGTATCGTGATACCCTACCACGGCTAGATTAGACAAAGTGCTTGATCCTGAATTGAGCGTTATATAAAATCCATTTCCGGCTCTGGAAGAATCCGTTCCTTGGGTCGTAGTATGACAGACTCCTGTACCACCGCCTTTTGTGGTAACAACGGGTGTGAGCGGCAAATCAAGATCCAATTCATCAAAATTAGCGGCATAAACCCCATTGGCCATAAAATATACTTGCTCGGCTTTGGCAATCGCACTGACTAATTGTTTAAGTTGGGTATTACGTGATTTCACCACCGCTTTTTGATATTGCGGCAGAGCCACCGCCGCTAAAATGCCGATGATGAGTACGACCACCAACAATTCTATTAGTGTAAACCCTTTTGCATTTAAAATGTCCAACAAACTACTTTTGTTTTTCATACATATCCCTCCACAGGATTTTAATATACGCAAATCATAGCAAAAAAAAAAACGAAGTCAAGTCTTTTTTGTACCTTTTAAAAAAACAACACAAAAGAGATTGTCACTCTTGTTATGTCAGGTTCACACCCGATCTATAAAAAAGCGGATAAAAACATCACGACAAAACGCGCAGAAAAAAGTAGAATATAAATGTCTTTATTTAAAAACAAGGAGACTATCTCGTATGAAAAAATTAGTTCTATTGATGGCGGTTTGTTTAGTTGCCACCGCCTGCACCACCCCCGGTAAACGCACCGCTTGGGGAGCCGCCGGCGGTGCCGCTGTAGGCGCTGTAGCCGGAGCCGTTATTGCCCACAACACGGGCGGTAAAAGCGGTACGGGTGCCATCATTGGCGGACTTTCCGGCGCTGCTGCCGGTGGTTTGCTGGGCAACTACTACGACAAACAAGCCAAAGAACTCGCCGCGATTGCTGACGTAGTCAAAGGCGAAAACGGCATCCAAGTATATCTGAAAAACGATATCTTGTTCTCGGTAGGTAGTTCGGAATTATCCGCGGCCTCGTTGCAAACGTTGTCTGACTTAAACCGCGTACTCAAAAAATATCCGAAAAACCGCATCGTAGTACAAGGTTATACCGATTCTACCGGTTCTGACGCCATCAACCAAAAACTCTCTACCGCGCGCGCCAAAGCCGTGTACGATTACTTGCTCGGTAGCGGGCTCAAAACCTTGAGCATTACCTACGTAGGTTACGGTCCTGCCAACCCGGTAGCGTCTAACGATACCGAGGAAGGCCGCGCCGCCAACCGCCGCGTCGTGCTCTCCATCACCGCTAACGAAAAAGACTTGAAATAATAGTCCTTCCGTTTGTTTTACCGGAGCGTGGAAACATGCTCCGGTTTTTTTGTGCCTTTTCGTCGGGAATTCATCCCCAAAAAGATATGGAAAAATCCGTATGAATTTGCTATTCTATATGTATGGAAAACGGCCGGTTAAAAGCACTTTTAAAACTCTTAACTAGCGATACGGGCACCTACCAACCGGTGCTCCGGCAGGAAATCGCCGCCGCTTTCAAGGCCGACCCCAACAGCATACAAACCGCTTTAGCCGAACAGTTTCCCCACGACGCACCTTTACCCGTCTTACATACGTTAGAAGAAATTTATTGGGAAGAACTCGCCAACGCTTTTGCGCGGTTCTCTTCCAAAATCAATCCGGATTTGGAAGAAGGGCTTATGCTTCTTTCCAAATTTGCCAGTCCTGCCACGGCCCGATTGGAAATCACCGCCACCGTGGATGACATGGCCCACGCCTTGCGCCCGGCTTTGCTCAATGCCGCCGGCCACAGCGATATCGCCCGTCTGCTCAGCCATTACTTTTTCCAAACGCTGGGCTTTCAGTCGCAACCCACCCATTTAAATATGCAGGAAATTTCGTTTGCCCATTTTTTGCGCACACGCCGCGGTTCCAATTTATGTATGGCTTGTTTGTACACAGTACTTGGCGCACGCTACGGGCTGGATATTAGTTTAATTGATTTGGCGGGCCGGGTGCTTGCCCACTTACAAGACGAAACACAACACCAATCTCTTTTCATTGACCCGTTAGACAACGGCAAAATTTTATCGCAAGAAGACTGCCGCGCTTACCTGTCCGCCCGCCAGTTGGCGTGGAATGATGAATTTATGGCACCGATGTCTTCGCGGCAAATCGTGCGGCGTTTTATTGCCAATATGATTTTCGTGCTCAATAAAGTTCACGACGAGCGCCGCTTGAAATACTTGCGCCATTATTTGGAAATTGTAACAAACTAATAAGGAGAGATATGTCCTACTACGTCTATTTTATTTTAGCCGTATGTTGTTTTGTGGGCGAATTATTCACGATGGAATTTTCGCTCTCGTGCTTAGGCATCGGTGCCTTAGCCGCCGGGCTAATGAGTTGGCTGGGGTTTGGCATCTGGTGGCAAGTGATCGTATTTACGGTGGTTGCCGTAGGTTGCTGGCTAGGGATTCGTCCGCTGTTACTCAAGCACTTGGATAAATTTACCAAACACGTTAATACCCCGGCCGAGGACGTCATCGGTCAAGAAGCCGTGGCCGAAACGGATATTGACCCGGTCAATCAAACGGGCCGCGTCAAAGTACTCGGCGAAAGTTGGAAAGCCACCGCTAAAGAGTCCATCCCCGCCGGGACAAAGTGTGTTGTAGAGAATTTGGACGGCGTTACGTTAACCGTCCGTAAAAAATAAAGGGAGAGAAAAAATGAACGAATTAGGAATTGTGTTTTTAGGGTTGATCATTGTATTTGTTATCACGCTCATTGCCAAAGGTCTTGTGATTGTTAAACAAGCCCAAGTAATGATTATTGAAAACTTCGGGAAATACTCCCGCATTTTAAACCCGGGTTTACACGTAATTATCCCGGTCATGGAAAAGGCGCACGAAATGGAATGGCGCAACAGCCGCGAATATGTGGACGGCTCAGGCCGCACACGCTCGGTACCGTTTATGGAACTGCGCGATACGATTGACATGCGCGAAACGGTGTATGACTTCCCGCGCCAAAGCGTAATCACGAAAGATAACGTCGGTATTGAAATCAACGCGCTGTTGTATTTCCAAATCACCGACCCGCTCAAAGCCGCCTACAAGGTAGAATCGTTGCCGACGGCTATTGAAAAACTCACGCAAACCACTTTGCGTAACATCATCGGCGAAATGGATTTAGACCAAACCTTAACTTCGCGCGAAATCATCAACAGCAAATTGCAAGTGATTTTGGATGATGCGTCCAATAAATGGGGCGTAAAAGTCAACCGCGTGGAATTGCAGGATATTATCCCCCCCGCCGCTATCCGCGAAGCGATGGAAAAACAGATGAAAGCCGAACGCGACCGCCGCGCTATGGTAACGGAAGCCGAAGGTACGAAAACGGCCCAAATTTTAAAAGCCGAAGCCGTGCGGGAATCGGAAATTAAAAAAGCCGAAGGGTCTAAACAGGCCGCCATTTTGGAAGCCGAAGGGGTCGCGGAAGCGAAAATTAAAGTCGCGCAAGCGGAAGCCGAATCCGTCAAAATCGTGGCTAACACGGTGGCGCAATCGTCCAACCCGGCCAGTTATATGATTTCGCTGAAATACATTGAAGCGTTGCAAGCGATGACGGAAGGCAAAGATAACAAAATTATCTATATGCCCTACGAAGCAAGCAATGTACTCGGTGCCGTAGCCGCCATTAAAGATTTAACCGGCGGTGTTGCTGCCACCCAAAGCAAATAAATTTAAGTTGTATATATAAAAACATCCCCGATCTGTTTGAGCGGGGATGTTTTTATTAGAAGTGATAAATATTCTGTGTATCAGGTCCGTTGTTGCTGTTCGGGTTCTTTTTGTGTGTCAACGCTTGGCATACCTTATTGGCGAAATCATCTTTCATATTGGCATAACAAGATGTTTTCCCGCGAAAAGAATGAACTACATGTGAATAAAAGAAATAAATTGTAATTCCCGCCCCTCCCGAGACGGAAACACCCATCGTACCCAACCCACAACTTCCGTGAGAAAAATTCATTACTTCGGGGTAGGATGGCTCCTTCTTTCCGGCAACTTCCACAGCAAGTTCATCCCAATTTTGCGTATATTGACCATTAGCCAAATAATAAGACTCCTCGGCTTGTAATACTTCTTTGGCAATTGTCAATAAACTCCCGATACGGCTTTTGGCTACCGCCAACTTGTACTGCGGCAGCGCCACCGCCGCAAGTATACTGATAATCAAAACAACCACTAATAATTCAATAAGCGTAAATCCGCCTATTTTGCCCGATATTCCGTTTTTCATAACGATCCTCTTTTTTTACTAGATTTTTCCTACACTCAAAATCTAGCAAAAAAAAAAACAATGTCAACCCCCTTGGCGGGGGCCGCCAAACAAGAGCCAACTTTCACCTACTTGTAGCCACACTACTACGCTATGTTGCTTTGTTTTTGCGACAAAAACGCAACAGCCATTACAGGTCGGGTGTAAACCCGACGTAAAAAAGATATAATATGAGTATGACCCTGCGTAGCACACTTACATTTTGTTTACTGCAATCGTTACTTTGGTATGTAGCCGCGTTGGGGCTTTTCCTCGTTAACGGCTTTTATACGGATGCGTGGGGAATCTTTTTTACCGTCGTATTTATTGTAGGACACACCACTTTTTTTGCACTTATCTTGGGACTATTGGGCACGCTGGCGGGGTTTATCGGACCGCGCACCCAACGAGCCGTTTTGCTACTTGGCGGTATCGCAGGGTCGTTTTTTCTCGTGGCCGATTTTGTGGTGTTTTTCCAATACCGTTTTCATATCGGCTTATCGTTACTGAGTATGTTTTTCGGTTCGGCCGGACGTGAAATTTTTGTGTTTTCTACCGGTATGTGGCTGATGAGCGGAATCATCACCCTACTTATTATTCTAGCGGAAACCGCCCTTGTATTTGTAGCAAAACGCCACCCTTTACCTCGGCGTACAGCCACCGTTTTTTTGACCGGTTGGCTGGTTTGTTTTTTACTTTATAACGGCTTGTATGCGTGGGGGAAATTTTATATGGTACCGTCTATCATGGCCCAACAGCAAGTATTACCGCTTGCGTACCCGGTATCACTCAACCGCCGCTTAACCAAATGGGGCTTTACCCCCCGCCAAGACCCGTATTTTATTCCAAAAACAGGCTCGCTTGCGTATCCGCTGGCTCCGCTTACGTGCACGACAGAAAAGCCCACCCAAAATATCCTCATTATCTTAGTAGATGCGTGGCGCGGAGATATGCTCACCCCGCAAATTATGCCGCAGTTATCCGCCTGGGCGCAAAAATCGGGTATGCACGTGTTTACCAACCATTTATCGGGCGGTAATTCTACGATGGGCGGTGTGTTTTCGCTTTTTTACGGCTTGCCGCACTCTTATTGGGATGATATGATTACCCAACATCTGCCACCCGTACTCATTAGCCATGCCTTAGAGCAGGGCTACGAACCGGCCATTTTTGCAAGCAGTCAAATTACCAGCCCGGCTTTCCACCGCAATATCTTTGCAACTGTACCGAATTTACGTATCGGTTCGGCCGGGAACTCGTCGTGGAAGCGCGATCAAAATGCCGTGCGCGATTTTGAAACCTTTTTACAAACCCGCGATACCGCGCGCCCTTTCTTCGGGTTTATTTTCTTGGACGCACCGCACGCTTACGACTATC
The DNA here is from genome assembly GCA_045645285.1 of Elusimicrobiaceae bacterium. Taxonomy (GTDB): domain Bacteria; phylum Elusimicrobiota; class Elusimicrobia; order Elusimicrobiales; family Elusimicrobiaceae; genus Avelusimicrobium. Next base: position 33,636 of record JAZRIL010000042.1, read on the forward strand.
CGCCACAAGCCAAAAAATTCACCCCGGCCAAAGAAATCAACTATTTACTCTTTACCAATAATACCGACCCGACCCCGTATTTCAACCAATATAAAAACGCGGTCTATTTTACCGACGGTTTAATTGCTGAGTTGTTAAATGATCTGCAACACCGCGGACTTTTGAAAAATACAATTGTTGTTATCAGCGCGGACCACGGGCAAGAACTCAACGATTCGCACCAAAATTATTGGGGCCACAATGGCAATTTCACCGATTATCAAACAAAAGTGCCGCTGATTGTATACGATCCGTCTGTGTCGGGTAAAGCCACTGTGTCGCACCGCACGTCGCACCACGATATCGTGCCGACGTTACTGCAAGCGGTTTTCGGTTGCACGAACTCCCCTGCCGATTATACATTAGGCAAAAATTTATTTGACTCTTCCGTACGCCCCTTTACCGTATTTGCCGGGCATACCGAACGCGTTGTACGCGTGGGAGATACAATTACGTTATTTGACAAATTCGGCGGGTTAAGCCAATACGATAATACCTTACGTCCCTTAGCAACCGCGCCCGACAACGCGACTTTACGCGAAGGGCTCAAATCCTTCCGCCGCTTTTACCGCTAGCGCGGCCCTATTTTGCTATAATAACTTTATGAACTGTATATTTTGCGGCATTGCCGACGGCTCTGTCAAAAGCCAACTCATCTACGAAGATGACGACGTGGTGGCCTTTAAAGATTTAAATCCGCAGGCCCCTACGCACTTGTTGATTATCCCGCGCAAACACATTGCGCGCCTGTCGGAAGCAAACGAAAAGGACGCGCTTTTACTGGGCAAAGTATTGCTGGTGGCCCAAAAACTGGCCAAGCAATTTGACCTTAAAGACTTCCGCCTGGTAACAAACAACGGCAAAGGTGCCGGGCAAAGCGTGGACCACTTACACTTCCACCTGATGGCGGGGCGACGGTTTCTGTGGCCGGCCGGCTAAAAATAAGATATAATATGTAAGAGTAAGATTTTTATTTTAAACTACTGGCCGTAGAAGGTGGTGAATAACGTAATGGTTTTCGTAAAAGTAAGAGATGCCGAACACTTGGAAGAAGCAATTAAACGCTTCAAACGCGAGTGCGAAAAAAACGGCATTTTGCGCGAAATTAAAAGACGCGAAACGTATATGCCTCCGAGCGTAAAACGCAAAATCAAATCGCAGGAAGCCCAACGCCGCGCCCGCCGCACCAAACGCAGACGTTTTTAAGCCGTACTGCATCACAGGCAATAGGCCGGTTTATGCCGGACTATTGCCTGGTTTGCTCTAGTCGTTGCTAAGCAGGTCGCCCAGTGATAGACAACAAAGTAATTGAACAAATTAAAGACAGGTTGGATATCGTGGAGTTTATCCGCCAGTATGTGCCTACGCTCAAACGGGCCGGCAAAACATACAAGGCGTGTTGTCCGTTTCACCACGAAAAAACTCCCTCGTTTACCTGCAGTAGCGAAAAGGGATTGTTTTACTGTTTCGGCTGTCAGACGGGCGGCGATATTTTTGAATTTTTAATGAAGATGGAAAACCTCTCGTTTAACGAGGCGGTTGAGAAATTGGCCGATATGGCCGGCGTGGAATATAAGCCGCAACGGGGCACTTTCTCCGTTGAGGAACAACGCCGCGTCGGGGCCCGGCAAGCCCTGGAGTTTGCTAAAAAGTTTTACCATAAAAATTTACTCGGTGTGCAAGGTACGCACGCGCGCGCGTACGTGAAACAGCGCCACCTAACCAAAGAAACGTGCGTCAAGTTTGAACTGGGGTTGTCGTTTCAAGAACCCGCCGCTCTGGCGCGCGCGGCCCAAGGGGCGGGCCACAGCGCGGAAAACTTGAAGAATGCCGGGTTGTGTTTGCAAACCGATTACGGTCTGCGGGATTATTTTAGAAACCGCCTGATGTTCCCCATCATCAACCACCGCGGGGATACGGTGGGGTTCGGCGGACGGATTTTGGGTGAGGGCGAACCGAAATATTTAAACTCGCCCGAAACGGTATTATTTACCAAATCGCATATTTTGTACGGGTTAAACTTCGCCGGGGCAGCCATACGCAAAACCGGGCGAGCGGTCCTTTTGGAAGGATACATGGACGTCATCGGCTGTCATCAAGCCGGCGTAGATTATGCCGTAGCGCCGCTCGGAACCAGTTTAACCGAACAGCACGCGCGGTTACTCAAACGGTATACGGAAAACGTCATTTTGCTCTTTGACCCGGATGCCGCCGGTATCAAAGCCGCCTTGCGCGGTTCGTTGGTGCTGATTAACCAAGGGCTGTTTGTTAAAATCGCTTCGCTGCCCGACGGATTAGACCCGGATGAATTTATCATCCGCGATGGCAAAGAGGCCTTTGAACAAATTTTAGATAAAGCCGAGGATGTAATTGCGTTTCACGTGCGCGAGCAAATAAGCCGCTGTGCTGAGCCGCTCAGCGCGCAAGATAAAACGCACATCGTTACAGAATTGGCCGAAGTACTGGCCCAACAACCGGATGCTATCGTCCGACGTGAGTGGGCCAAGTATGTGGCGGAACATTTGGGTGTAGATGAACAATTGGTGCTGGCACGCGCCCGCACGCCGCAAACGCAAAAATCGTTTGCGCCTACCTCCCAAAAACCGGTCGCCGCGCCGCAATCCCCGGTCAATCCGGCCGAAGAAGAATTGTTGGCCTGGCTGTTGCGTGCGCCACAGTACGCCGCGTTCTGTGCGGAATTAACCGAGCAAGATTTTTCAACGCCGGGCGCCCATGCGCTGTTTCACGCCGTGTATCAGGCCGCACAAAACGGGGCTACGGCGCAAAACATTGTAGAGCAAGCCGGCGCCTCCGTACCGTCGTTGGCGCAGGAACTGGTTAAACTGGCACTGGTGCCAACCCCGCCGGATTTTGAGCCGCAACGCGATATCTCGGCCGGAGTGGCCCGGGTCAAACAAAACGGCGTGCAAAAGCGGCTTAAAGAAGTACAACGGCAAATGAAAGCCCTCGGTGCAGGCAATGTACCGCCGGAGATGATTCAAGAATTTATGTTGTTACAAACGAAATTAAAAAAGTAGTTGAGGAAATTATGGCATTGGGAAACAAAGCGTTAAAAAATTTACTAGAGGAAGGAAAAGAGAGCGGGTTTGTCGCCTTGGAGGACTTGAACCGCTCCATTGCCGCTTCGGATATGACCGCAGCGGATATTGACGACGTCATGGATACTATTGACGACCTGGGCATCCAAGTGGTGGAACAGAAAAAATTCAAATCCGCCGCCCAAGAAAAAGAGCCCCTAAGTGAAGATTGGTCGTCTTCCTCCATGCCGGATATTTCCAATTCTATCCGGATGTATCTGTCCGAAATGGGCCGCGTACCTTTGCTCACACGCGACGAAGAAATCACGCTGGCGCGTAATATCCGCGAACGCGAAAAAGAACTGCGTAAACTCGTATTAGAATCCCCCATTACCATGCGCGAAATTTGTAACTGGGAAGAACTGGTGGACCAGGAAGAAATGACCACCAAAGAACTCATGCCCCGCGGTAAACGCACCAACCGCGAACTTTCCAACATGCGCCGCAAACTCAAAGACGCCGCCGCATTTATCGGTAAGCGCGAACAAGAAATCACGAAATTGATGAAAGAAATCCGCGAAGGGAATCTTTCCGAAAAACGCCGCAACAACGCCATTGAAAAAATGGAAGCCAAACAAAAAGAAGTGGTTGCGTGTATTACCAAACTCAATTTAAACCAAAACAAAATCAAACGCTTAACCAACAAAATTAAAAACCTGGCCGACCGCTTGCACGAAACCGCCAACGATATGCAACGCTTTGACGATTACTTTGGCCCGTATAACGAAGTCAAAAAACTAGTCAATAGTTTTAAAAACCGCAAAATCACGGAACGGGAATTTAAAAAGAAAACCCATTTTCCCTTGGAAGAATTAGAGCGTGCGCTTGCCAACATTGAGGACGTGCGCCGCCGCCATAACCAAATGGTGGGGATGCTCCCCATGTCGGAAAAAGAATTTTTGGCGTTCAACGACCGCATTACATTCTTTGAAAACATGATTTTGCAAGACAAATTAAAACTCATCAAAGCCAACTTGCGCCTCGTCGTTTCTATCGCCAAAAAACACGTCAACTCCAATTTGGAACTCTCCGACCTCATCCAAGAAGGCGGCCTGGGGCTGATGAAAGCCGTAGAAAAATTTGAATATAAACGCGGATTTAAGTTTTCCACCTATGCTACATGGTGGATCCGCCAAAGCATCAACCGCGCCATCGCCGACCAAGCCAACACGATCCGCATTCCGGTACACATGAAAGAGTTGGTTTCCAAACTCACTAAAGTAACCAACAAATTCCGTCAGGAACACGGACGTGAACCCACCTTGGAAGATTACGCCAAGGCGTTGCGTTTGTCCATGGAAAAGGTCAAAAGCATACTGAAAATTATGCAAGACCCGATTTCGCTTTCTACACCTATCGGCGAGGATGAGGACTCTAACTTAGAAGACTTTATTGAAGATAAGAACGGGCCGGATCCAACCATTGCCGCGGCGGATTTCCTGCGCAAACAAGAAGTAGCCGACGTACTGGCAACCTTGTCCGAGCGGGAATCTAAAATCATCAGTCTGCGCTTTGGGATTGATTCCGGATATCCGCGTACGTTAGAAGAAGTAGGCAAAATGTTCAACGTCACGCGCGAGCGCGTACGGCAAATTGAGGCCAAGGCCATCCGCAAACTGCGCCACCCGAGCCGTACGAAAATGTTAAAAGATTACCAAGAGTAATAAAAAGGCAGAAAAACCCCCGCTCCAAAAAGCGGGGGTTTTCAATTAATACCCATAAATACCGTACGCCGTCCACCCACCGGGCGCATCTATGGACATCTCATCAAAACGCGTAGCATATTGACCGTTAGCCAAATAATAGGTTTCCTGCGCTTTTGCCACACCGTCTACCAACGGGCGGAGTGTGGCAAACCTGCTTTTGAACACAGCCACTTGATATTGCGGCAGGGCCACCGCCGCCAAAATACCGATGACGAGAACGACAACGAGAAGTTCAATGAGGGTGAAACCGCCACGCCGCGCCCCGTCACCCCGCAAGGTTTCTATGCGGGGTATAGGCGCGGCAAAATTCTTTATCGCGCCCCTTATATCCCGCACTAAGACACTGCGGGATGACGAAAGGGGCGTAAATGCTCTGTTGTTGCCGTTATGTAATAGGTGGTCATTTCCGAGGGTTTCTATCGGGAATCTTCCACGCTCGCCGTTTCGCAACGACAACAACCCCCGTTGAAAGTGCTGAATCAAGTTCAGCATGACAGCCCTTTTATTTTTATTTAAACTGCCTGTAAAACCACTTTTGTTTTTCATACGTATCCCTCCACAGAAATTTAATATACGTTCATTAAAGCAAAAAAAAAAACGATGTCAAGCGTTTTGATTTTCCCGACGAAAAACAACACAGCAAAACTCCGGGAGCGACCCCGGAGTTTTTACCTAAAAATATCCCCCGGCAAAACCGGGGGATGTGGGATAAACTATTTTACTTCTGGCGGAGTTACAGTATGTAAATACTGCGGTAAGGGTCCTTCCAACTCCGGTGCGGCTTTCTTCGGCGGGAAGGCGAAGAAATCGCCATCCGGAAACGTTACCGATGACGGCTTGTCTTTTAGCGGCAACGCTACTTCCGTACCGTCCTCCAACCCAATACGCATTCCCCCGCCTCTGTCCAGGTCAATGCGCACAATCACAATTTTCATTTCAGTCAATTGGGCGGCATAGGGCTCCACGATTACCAGTTCTTGCTGTTCAGTGGAAAAACGGGGCTCTCCCGCCTCATCTTCTTCCATAAAAATTTCATAGAATAAATCCACCACTTCTTTACAATCGTACCCGGAAATTTTACATTCTTCCAAATTTCCATTTCTCACTCCTTTCCCGTCACTCATAGAACTCCTAACCTGCTCTAACGAGGACTGGATACGAGCGGAAAGATCTTTTTTTTCCTGGGCACTGGCTAAGCACGACAACATCACCACGCTGGCACACACCATCATAAACCGTTTCATAAGAGCACCTCCTTTCATACGCCGATATGATAAGTATAAGACTTTTGCCCATTTTTTCAAGGGCAAAAAAGAGGGCCCCGGTGGGAGCCCCCTAGACAAGCAAAACAACCTTACCGTTTATTTGAAGTTAGCCGTACCCAATTTTTGTTGTAAATACGTCTTTAAACCCGACGTATCACTGGAGTGCGACAACGCTTCTTGGTAACTGATTTTCTTTTGGATATACAAATCCCCCAGTGCTTGGTTCATGGTAATCATCCCCATACCGGCATTGGTTTGCATGGTAGAAATAATCTGCTCGGCTTTGCCGTCGCGGATTAAACTGCGCACAGCCGAGTTGGCCAAAAGTACTTCGGCCGCCATGGCACGCCCCCCGTTTAAGGTAGGGATTAACTGCTGGGAAATAATGGCCTCCAACACAAACGACAACTGCGTGCGGATTTGCGGTTGTTGATTGGGCGGGAACACGTCAATAATACGGTTGATGGATTGCACGGCATCGTTGGTGTGCAACGTAGCAAACACCAAGTGCCCGGTCTCAGCCAAGGTCAAGCACGCTTCCATGGTTTCAATATCGCGCAACTCCCCTACCAGGATGATGTCCGGGTCTTCGCGCAGGAAGTGTTTTAAGGCCGCCGCGAACGATTTGGTATCCGCACCGACTTCGCGCTGGTTAACAATACTGCGCTTGTGTTGGTGGACGAACTCAATAGGATCTTCTACCGTCATAATGTGGTTACTTTCGTTCATATTCAGGTAGTTAATCATGCTGGCCAGCGAGGTAGATTTACCCGAACCGGTGGCCCCGGTAACCAGTACCAATCCTTTATTGAGTTTCATGATGTTATATACAACGGCGGGTAAATTTAATTCTTCAAACGATTTAAAATCGTTGGGAATGGAACGCAACGCCGCCGCCACGCAACCGCGTTGTTTGTATACGTTCACACGCAAACGTCCCAACGATTTAAGACCGATAGAGCAGTCTAACTCCAACGTATCTTCAAACATTTGGCGTTGGTCGTCGTTTAAAATAGAATAAATCAAGGTTTGGGCCGTTTCTTTGGTTAACGGTTCAAACGGCGTTTGGTACAGCCGCCCCTGGATACGCAACACCGGCGGCACACCCACCGTCAGGTGAATATCCGAAGCGTTTTTGGCTTTCATGAGTTTAAACAGGTCGTCCATCGTGGCCTGCGGCAAGTTTTGCGTTGTTTGTTCTGCCATAAAGTTCCTCGCTTTTATTACATTTTAAAAACTAAATCCGTCCAATCAAATCCAGCGCGATATTGTTGAGCGCCCCGGTCAACTGTTCCCGCGCCGCATCGGCTTGAAAGACATACACTACCGGCTCGGTGCGGGTTTTGGTCAACCTGTATTTTACAATATATGTATTTTTATGCAAAGGTTCCACGGACCAGAGCGCGGTATATCCCTGTGATAAACGGTCCTGGTATAAGTTGTCAAAATAAGCCGCTATCGTACCCTTTTGATTAGGCAACTGATAATTTTGTACCGCCGCTAAGGCCTTTTCTTCCGCGGTAACGGGCTTGGGCGCGACTACGGGCACTTGCGCAGGAGCGGGTGATTGCTCCGGTGCGGGAGTTGGCGCGGAAGTCGGAGCGGGCGTCGGACTATGTTGCACGGAAACGGGGGGCAACGCAGTAGCGGGCTTATGGTATTTCGTCCACACTACCCATCCGGCCGCGGCCAATACCAACAGAAACAACAGCCACAACACCTTGTGGGCTTTTTGGCGGGTTGGTTTAGCCAAAAGTTGCTGTTCAAAAATCAAATCTTCCTGCTCGGGCCGGGGGGCAAATTCTCTTTCAATTTCGCTAATGGTTTTTTTACGCGGACGCTGGGGCACTGGATATGTTTTTTCGGGTTGCGACGCGGCGGATACCAATTCTTCCGGCTGCCGGGCTTCCGGCTCCGGCTGGGTAGACGGCTGCACTACGTCCGGCGCGGGTTGCACGGGCGGCTCAGACGGCTCGGCCTGTGTTTGAGGTTCCGGCGCGGGTTGTTCTTCCGGTTGCGGCTGGGACCTATTTTCTTCAGACGCCACCGGCAAAGCACCCGGGGCTTCCATGAACGGCGTTTGTTGCGGCGCAGAAGCGCCCTGCTGCGGAACTTCTTCCGACGAAAATTCTTTCAGTTCAAACCCCGGCTCGGCCGGTAGCGGCACCGGTTGGAATTCCCCCTCCGGCAAACGCGGCAAATCGCTTTGCGTCAAAATATCGTTGATAATCGGCAAGGTACAAGTGGATAAAATTTCCGTTTCCGGCTCGGCCAAAGAAGAGGTATGGGCAGGCGTCTTTACCGACGGCGAACTCGTTTTAATTTCCTCTTTTGGGGCAGGTTCTTCTTTCGGTTTTTCCGGGACACTCGGCTCCGGTTTTGGTGTGGCGGCAGACGCAGGGGTTTCTGCCTGTTTCGCCGGATTATCCCCCGGCGCTTTAGATTGTTCCGGGGCGGCTTGCACGACGGGGGCCGCTTTATGCTCCGGCAACACCAGGTCTATAGGATCGTGGGCCAATGCCACCGGCGCAGGCGGTTGAGTGTGAATTTTTTCGCTGGAAATCCGCACCGGCTCCGGCACGGAAGCCGGTTTGTTGACAACCGGCGAGCGTTGCGTTAAAACGGGCTTTTTTTGCGGAGCGACTTGCTGTTCCTGCGGAGTAGTTACTTGGGCAGGTGGCACCCAACTGGGGTTTTCCTGTGCTTGCATTTCGGGCGCGGGGGCTTTTTCCGGTCCGGCACCCGGCCTAAGCACATCAGGCAAAATAGCGGCTTCTTGCGCAGCAACACGGCGGGCAGACTGCCGCGGGGCAGTTGTTTTTTCTACCGGGGCTTCCGACGGCACGGCGGCCGTAGCGGCCCGTAGAGATGAACCGTCCGGCAAGAAAATAATTTCCAATTGTCCGGTTTGCGGATTAAAACGAAACGAATCAAAGAAAGAGGCCATCTGCCAACCGGCGGCGTCCTCGCTGGCGTCTTCGGCACAAATGAGTGTATTGGCGGAAAAATCCGCACGCGCGGCAATTTCTTGTAACGCGAACGGTCCCACCACATCATTTCCGTCAAAAACCCAGTATTTCATCGGCTTAGTTTACAGGCACTTGGCACAAGGCAAGCGCGTCTTTTAACCGCGCGAGCACCGTGTCTTTGCCCATGCACTCCAACATTTTAAATAACGTCGGCCCGTGGGTGCGGCCCGAAACAGCCACACGCACCGGGTGGAAAATTTGTCCCGCTTTCAAACCATTTTCTTTGGCGGTGGCGCGGGCGGTTGTTTCCAAATTGGCTTCCGTGAACTCGGTGAGTTTGCTGTACGCATCAATCATCAGTTCCAGGGCTTTTTTGGCTTCCGGTTTCGCAAACACTTTTTCTAGCGCGTCTTGTTCAAAGACGGGTTTTTCAAAGAAGAAGCGGATTAAATCCGGAATTTCCGTAAGCAACTTATATTTCTCTTGTTCCAAAGCAATAATACTTTCCAGTTGCGCGCGGCTCACGCCGGACACATCAATCCCGGCCTTTTCAATAAACGGCATCGCCAAGTCTGTCAGGCGGGAGATAGAGGTCGCGCGGATATATTCCCCGTTCATCCAGTTGAGTTTTTCCGGGTCCATGACGGCCGGGCTGGGCTGACAACCGGCAATATCAAATTTTTCTTCCAACTCACCGGGAGCAAACAACTGTTGGGAATCGCTGGTCGCCCAACCGAGCAAGGCCAAGTAGTTTTTCAAGGCCTCGGGCAAATAGCCCATGTTGCGAAATTCTACGACGTTAGTCGCACCGTGACGTTTGGATAATTTTTTGCCGTCCGGCCCGTGAATCATGGACAAGTGGGCAAAAACAGGTTCTTTCCAACCCAGCGCGCGGTAAAGTTGGATTTGCGAGGGCGTATTGGAAATATGGTCATCGCCGCGGATAACGTGCGTCATCCGCATGAGGTGGTCGTCCACCACAACAGCGAAGTTATACGTCGGATAGCCGCTTGTTTTTTGGATGACAAGGTCATACAAATCTTTGCTGGCAAATTTGACGTGTCCGCGGATGAGGTCGTCCCATTCCACGTCGCCCTCTTGCGGCATACGGAAACGGATGACGTATTTGCGGCCCTGGGCTTCCAATTCTTTTTGCTCATCCGGTGTTAAATGGGCGCATTTGCCGTCGTATTTCGGCGGGCGGTGTTCAGCCAAACATTTTTGACGGTTGGCTTCTAATTCTTCTTCCGTGCAATAGCATTTGTACGCTTTGCCTTCGGCTAACAGTTGGTCAATGTATTTTTTGTAAATACCCATATCGGCACGTTGGGCTTGGTAATAAGGCGCATCCGGCCCTTTGGAAGTGCCGTCGGTCATCGGGCCTTCATCCCACAGCAAATTCATCCATTGCATTCCTTCAAAAATAGCATCGGTAGACGCTTGGGTAGAGCGTTCTTCGTCCGTGTCTTCAATACGCAAGAGAAACGTACCTTTATTTTTTTTAGCAAACAGATAGTTAAACAGCGCCGTGCGCACTCCGCCGATATGCAAAAACCCGGTCGGAGACGGGGCAAAACGAACACGTACAGTCATACTTATTTTTCCTCTTTTGTTAAGTTAAAAATATACAGATATATTATACCTTTTTTCCACGCATTCCGTGGGAGAAAATCTGCGTTGGCGCAACGGAAAAAATCCGGCCTTGTAAAATAGCGGATTTTCTGTCTGTCAGTTTTAATATCAACCTTTCGTTGCGTCCCCCCCTCAAATTTTTTACAATAAGAATTTGAGGGGTTTTGTATGGTCGCATTTTTTATCTTGGCTACGGTTGTTATCTGGGGATTATTCGCCGCCACGGGGCTGTGGCTCTTAACCTTTTTCCCCGCTTTTGGAAAATTCAGCCCCGCCGGGTGGCTGCCCATTTTATGTACACTCTTTGTACTGGCCGGACTTAGTTTGACACGCACCCACTACAACATTTTCACGAGCACACTTTATTACTCTTCCTACATTTTATTTGGCTTGGCGTTTATTGCGTTTTGCGTAAGCGCGGGCGGTGCCGTTTTATTTTTACTTCTCAAAATCTGCCACGTTTCCGCACGTAGTTATTTGGGAATGGTCAGTATTGCGGTAACTGCCGTATTATTTATTTGCGCGTTATGGGGCGGATTTTCCGCACCGAAAATCAAACGGATTGCGATTTCTTCCCCCCGCTTACCCTCATTAAAAATCGCACTGATTTCGGACGCGCACCTGGGGATGGGTGTTTCATACGGGCGGTGGGACGAGGCACTTTCCCGTCTGGAAAATGAAAAGCCGGATTTACTTTTGGTGCTTGGCGACGTGTTTGAATATGGCCCGCAAGCCGATAAATACGCCGCGCGCTTAGCCGCGTTTAAAACTCCGCTCGGCTCGTACGGGGTGTTGGGAAATCACGAGTATTATGTAGGTTACGAAAACAGCCGGGACTTCTATAAAAAAGCCGACGTAACGCTTTTGCAAAATGAAATTTTGACGCTCCCCAGCGGCGTGCAAATTGCCGGACTCAAAGACATTAAAACCGCCCGCGTAAGTGCGCAAGAAGTAACTGATTTATTAGCCACCGCCGATGAGAAAAAACCACTTATTTTGCTTTCCCACACGCCTTTGTACGCCGAAGAAGCCGCCGCACACCACACCGATTTGATGTTCAGCGGCCACACGCACAACGGACAAATCTGGCCGTTTAATTATTTAGTCAACTTGCAATTCCCGCGCGTGTACGGTTTGTTTAATGTAGACAATATGAAATTTTACATTACGTCCGGTATGTTTTACTGGGGCATTCCTTTGCGGCTTTTTGCTCCGGCGGAACTGCCCATTATAGAGGTCAACCGATGAAAAAATTTCTTCTTGTATGTTTGATGGGGGTGTATGCGGTATGGGCCCGTGGGGCTGTGACGTTTGAGCAACTCTCGCCGGAAGAAAAATTAGGCCAAACGCTCGTCGTTTTTGTGGATGTGGACAGTGCTGAACTCGTCCGCCCGGTTATTGAAGCCGGGCACGTCGGCGGTGTTCTTATCCAATGGGGCAATTATTCGCTGGCGCAGACGGCAGAACTGATTAAAAAATTACAGACGTGGGCCCAAAACAGCCCGCATAAAATCCCGCTGTTAATTTCCATTGATTACGAGGGCGGCACGGTTCACACGCCCATTACTTTGGGGTTTGATTACCTGCCCACCAATATGATGCTCGCCGCCGCTAACGACGAAGATGCTGCCGCTTCTATTGCTTATTTAGCCGGATTGGAACTCAAACGTGCGGGCGTGCATATCAATTTTTCCCCGGTGTTGGACGTAAACAGTAATCCCAAAAATCCGATTATCGGTGTGCGCTCGTTTGGAGCGGACCCCAAGCAGGTTACGCGGATGGGGATGTCGCTTATTCACGGGTTTCAAGCGGCGGGCATTTTAAGCGTTGTCAAACATTTTCCCGGGCACGGCGATACGGCGCAAGATTCCCATTACAATATTCCGGTTGTCAACGCTCCGTACGAAGAACTGCAAAAAATCCACCTGGCCCCGTTTCAAGAAGCCGTCCGGCAAGGCGTGGACGGTATTATGACCGGCCACGTGCGTTATCCCGCGTTGGACAACACAACGATTGCCACTTTTTCCAAACCGATTTTGCACGATTTATTGCGCGAGAAAATGGGATTTAAAGGCCTGCTTGTAACAGACAGTTTGGATATGAAAAGCACCACTTCCCTCTGCACGATTGCCGGTTGCGCCGCACGCGCATTGGCCAGCGGGGAAGATATGATTTTGCTGGGGCGCTACATTAAACCCGTTACGGTATTTAACCAAATTACAGCAGAAGTCAACAAACAAAATTTAATGCCGCGCGTAGAAGAAGCCGCGCGAAAAATTTTTGCTTTGAAAGAAAAACTGGGGTTACTGTCTGATGAGCCGCCCCCCCCCGTACCACCCGTACAAAAAGCATATCAAGCCGAACTTACCAAAATCAGCAACCAGGCCGTTACGCTTGTTAGAAACGATAAGAATTTACTTCCGTTCCGCCCGGCCCAAACCACCCGAAAACCGACCGTTTGCGTCGTGTTTTTCTCCCCGGCCCGCTTTGCGGACCAACTGCCCGATTTTACGGAACCGTTTTTGGCTAAAGGGTGGAACGTGCGCAGTTACAACGCCGCACTTACTCCGCGCAAAAAAGACAGCGAGCGCGCCGCCGCGTGTGCCAAAGGGGCCGATTTACTGGTGCTGACCAGTTTACAATGGGCCGACAAAACAAATATCAATCAAAAAAATACAATTAGCGGACTTATTAAAGAAAACAAAAATGTGGTATTTATTTCTACGATGAGCCCGTATGATATCCCCAATTATCCCGAGGCCCGCACCGTGCTCGCCACGTACGGACTCAACCGCCACGTGTTGCATGCGGCGGCGGATATTATCTTGGGGAATTTACAACCGCAAGGCAAACTGCCTGTCTTGCTTAATGCGACTTCTTCTGACGGCGCGAAGCCCAAAACTCATACACCGCGGGCAAAACGGAAATAACAATAATCGCCGCCACTACGTAGTGGAAATGATGTTGTACGACGGGTAAGTCCGCAAAGAAATATCCCCCGCCTACAAATAACAGCACCCACAAAAACGCCCCGATGACGTTATAGGAAGCAAAGTGAAAATACGTCATCTTGCCAATACCCGCCACGAACGGCGCAAAGGTGCGGATAATCGGGATAAAACGCGCTAAGATAATCGTTTTCCCGCCGTATTTCTCATAAAAATTATGCGCTTTTAAGAGGTGGTTTTTGTTCAGAAAAATACTGTCCTCGCGCGTGAAAACTTTGGGGCCGAGCCACTTGCCGATTTCGTAATTGCAAAAATCGCCGAGCACCGCCGCACAAAACACAACAGAAATGAGCACCCATAGCGAAATTGCACTCCCGTCGCGCGTAGCAAGCGCGCCGCACGCAAAGAGGAGTGAATCGCCGGGTAAAAACGGCGTTACCACAAGCCCCGTTTCGCAAAATACCACAATAAAAATAACGACGTAAAGCCACACGCCCATCCACGCGGCCCACGCGTTTAAGTGAACATCCAAATGCAAAAAGATATCAAAAATTTGTGCTAAAAAATCCATACCTATATTATATCAAACCCCCTTGACAAACCAAAAAAAAAAACGATAATAAAGTGTCAGACAAAAAATATAAGGAGCAAAAATATGAAAAACACTCAAGCATTTACACTAATAGAATTATTAGTCGTCGTACTTATTATCGGTATTTTGGCAAGCGTGGCCCTGCCGCAATATAAATTGGCCGTTGCCAAATCGCGGTTAGCCAACATTAAAACTTTATTTTCTTCCATCAAACAAGCGCAAGAAGCGTATTATCTGGCAAATGGACAATACACCGCAAATGCCGATGATCTGGATGTAGATTTATCGTTTTGTCAGCATGCATCTGATACAGAACAAATTTTAATTTGTGATAATTCTTTTATGATTTGTTTACAAGACGGTAGTAATTTCGGCGAACTTCGCGCCGCGTATTGCCCGGATGTTATCAAGGAAAAAAATTGGAACACGTGTGCTTATAGTAAAGGGGAATATATGTATCGCTTGGCATATGATCACCACACAGTTGAAAGTTACCGAGGGAAAGCATGGTGTTCTTATGTTACTACTGATTTAGGCCGTAAAATTTGCGCCACGTTAAATCCTTAAAAGCACCAATAATGCGTGGGTGTCAACCCATTAGATTGGAGGATATATAAGAGTCGCCTGATTTTTTAATCTCTCCCCGCGCTCGTCATCCCGCAAGGTTTCTGTGCGGGATATAGCAGGGGAGAGATTGTCTTTATGCTAGAAGACCAATATGGGATATATCTACATTCTTACTACCAAAAATAACAAAATGCTTTATATGGGTGTCACGAATAATTTGCTACGCCGCATATATGAACATAAACAAGGTCTGGTAGAAGGATTTACTCAAAAATTTCACATTAAAAAATTAGTCTATTATGAACAGTTTTCTTCTATTCAACTGGCTATACAACGGGAAAAAACATTAAAAGAATGGAATCGCTCTTGGAAAGAACGTTTAATAAATTCTTTGAATCCTTCGTGGAACGATTTATACGAAGAAATCGCATCATCATCTATCTGAAAAACATCTTTTTTATCTATATCCCGCACAAAAACACTGCGGGATGACGAGATAAAAGAGATGTTTTAAAAACAAAAACAGCAATTATGTTACCGAAATAGCGTAAGCAGAATGCCTTTAAGTGTAATCTTGGGGTCGCCGGTACTGCCGGATTTAAATCCGGCGTCCGCATCAATCATTTTGTTTAGGACGGATAAAAATTGTTTCTGGCTGGGGTAATTGCGCGCCGCCGCAACAAGCCGACTTTCCCACGGAAATAGCCCCGCCGCGCGGACGATATCTCCTGCCGGCACGCCGCCTTCGCTCATGCGTTTAATGCGGGCCATTTTCAAAATCGGATACGTCATTTTAGATAAAACCGCCACCGGTTCTTCACCGTCATCTAATAGTTTATCCACCAGTTTCACGGCCTTGTTGCGGTTACACGCCAAAATCGCGTTGGAGAGTTCAAACGGATTTTCTTCTTTGCTAAAACCGATGCACGCCAGCACGTCGTCTTTCGTAATTTTTTTATTCTCGCGCTCTAACGTATAGAGAAACAATTTTTCAATTTCGTTTTCCAACGCGGCCAGTTCCGCCCCCACACTTTGGCACAGTAAATCCACCGCGTCAAAATCGCCGGTAAGTCCACGCGCGGCTAACTTATTTTTTACCCACAAATTAAGTTCAGCTTGTTTGAGTTCGCCGTAGTCCGCCACACGTCCGTTTGCCGCGCACGCTTCAGCGAGTGCTTTTTCCGTTTTCATTTTTTTACTGTCGTTATGCGTAAGCACTAACGTCGTCGTAGAAAGCGGATCGGAAATGTATTTTAACAAAGCGGCTTTGGGGTCTTTACGCAGTTTTTCTATGCCGGTTAAAACGACCATGCGCGCGGACGAAAACACAGGTGCTGTATTGGCCAGAGCCAACACTTCGCCCATATCGGCTTTATCGGCCGAGTTCGCATAAAAATTGAAATCGTCCGGTTGCAGGGCTGCGCGCAGTTGGTTGATAATTTCTCGTTTGCGGTACGTATCTTCCCCCGTCAGCAAATACACGGGAGCCATTTTTTTAGCGGCAATTTCCGCCTGCAATTTTTCCGCAGTAAGTTTAGGCATACTAGTCGGTAATTGTAGTATATTCCGGGTTATTCATGACTTTCTTTTTATTCTCACTCCACACGGAGCCAAACCCGTCCACCGTACGTTTAACAATATCGCGTGAGAGTTGTTCAAACACCACATCACGCGCTTGCACTTCCGTTAACCCCCCCGGCAACGTAGACGCCGCATAGACTTGTGTGCCCATAAACGCGGGCTCGCGCCAAACGGGCTGGTTAGTGGTTTTATCCATCAGCACAACATCTAACCAAATATTCATTTGATACACGGTAGGAATCAACTGGCTGTCGTATTGTACCGGTACGTTTAAGTAGCGCGAAATCGTGGTAATAACAACCCCTTCTGCTCCGTCGTTTTCCGGTACGATTTGATAGGAACCGTTACGCAAAAACTCGTCATACAATTCGTTGTAGAATTTATCTTCCAACGCAAACACTTCGGTTTTATTTAAAATTTGCCGCACCGCAATTTTTTTAATATGTTGCGGCATAATTTGCGCTTGCGGTTTATAATAGGCCCCTTCGCTGGCGCAGGCGGCCAACGCGGCGGCACCAATTAACATGATGAGTTTTTTCATAATTTCTCCTATTTATTGGGCGCGGCTACAATACTTACCATGCGCCCGGGCACGACGATAATTCTTTTAATTTGGAGTCCTTCCAAACTGCGCTGTACTTTAGCGCTGGCCAGAGCGGCTTTTTCAATTTCTTCGCGCGAAGCGTTGGTGGCTACGGCAATGCGGTCGCGCACTTTGCCGTTGATTTGTACGCCGAGTTCCACACTATCTTCTTGCAAGAAATTCTTGTCTGCCACCGGCCACGCTTGTTGCAACAGGAAATCCGTATGACCGTGTTGTTGCCAAATTTCGTCGGTAATGTGCGGCGCAAACGGATGCAATAATTTTAAAAACGTTTCAAACGTCGCGCGGCTGACTTGCGGCAATTTGCTGATATCGTTAAAGAGTACCATCAAGGCCGACACCGCGGTATTAAAGCGGAAATTTTCAATATCATCTCCGATTTTGACAATCGTTTGGTTCTTTAAAATTTCGCTCTTTTTGGGGTCCTGTCCGTCAACAAGTTTTACGTTTTCACTCCAGCCGTATACACGTTTTAAAAAGCGCGATACGCCTTCTATCCCCTTCATATCCCAGGGTTTGCTGGCCTCAAACGGTCCCATAAACATTTCGTACATACGGAAAGCGTCCGCCCCGTATTGGTTTAAAATATCGTCGGGATTGACCACGTTTTTCTTGGACTTGGACATCTTTTCCACCATCGGCGAAAGTTCCTCGCCCGTGGCGGTTAAAAACGCTTTGCCGTCCTTGAAATCAATTTCATCATATCCGTGATAATTCCCCATTTTGTCGCGGTACGAAAACGCTAAAATCATCCCTTGGTGACGTAGTTTTTTAAACGGCTCTTTGGTGGCTACTACCCCCAAATCGTACAGTACCCGGTGCCAAAACCGCGCGTACAACAAGTGCAGTACCGCGTGTTCGGCCCCGCCGATGTAACAATCTACCGGGCCGTAGGCCTTTTCAATGGCCGGGTCTACCAATTTTTCGGCGTTGTGCGGGTCCATATAGCGCAAATAGTACCAACACGAGCCCGCCCATTGGGGCATGGTGTTCGTTTCACGTTTGGCCGGGCCGCCGCATTTGGGACAAGTCGTGTTGACCCAATCGGTTACGGCCGCCAGCGGAGATTCACCCGTACCGGACGGCTCAAATTTTTCCACTTCGGGCAAGCGTAAAGGCAGTTCGCTTTCCGGCAAGGCAACCACCCCGCATTTATCACAATGCACGACGGGGATAGGTTCCCCCCAATAGCGTTGACGCGCAAAAACCCAATCGCGCAATTTATACGTTGTTTTAGCGTTACCGCAGTGGTGTTCGGTAAGCCATTTAATCATCGCGGCCTTGCTTTCTTGCACGTGAAGCCCGTTTAAAAAGCCGGAGTTGACCAGTTCGCCGTCGCCGGTAAACGCTTCTTTTTCTACTCCTTGTTCGCTTTTGATAACTTCAATAATATCCAAGCCGAATTTTTTAGCAAACGCATAGTCACGCTCGTCGTGCGCGGGCACCGCCATAATGGCCCCTGT
Source organism: Elusimicrobiaceae bacterium (assembly GCA_045645285.1). Lineage (GTDB taxonomy): Bacteria > Elusimicrobiota > Elusimicrobia > Elusimicrobiales > Elusimicrobiaceae > Avelusimicrobium. The sequence goes on from JAZRIL010000042.1 coordinate 52,100, forward strand.
GCCGTAACCCATTAAAACGTAATCAGACGTCCACACCGGGATCTTTTTCCCGTTGACCGGGTTAATGGCATACGCGCCGGTAAATACGCCCGTTTTTTCTTTGTTAAGTTCGCCGCGTTCCAAATCGCTCTTTTTGGCGGCTTCTTTTTGATAAGCGGCTACGGCTTCTTTTTGCTGGGGCGTAACAATTTTTTCCAACATCGGATGTTCGGGCGAAACAACCATATACGTCGCACCGAAAAGCGTATCGGGACGCGTGGTATAGACGGTTAAAACTTCATCGTGTCCGTCCAGTTTAAAAAGCACGTTCGCGCCGTTGGACTTGCCAATCCAGTTTTTCTGCATGGTGAGCGTACTTTCGGGCCAGTCCAAATCGTTGAGCCCTTCCAGTAATTCTTCGGCGTAATCGGTAATTTTTAAAATCCATTGGCGTAGCGCCTTGCGTTCAATTTCATGACCGCAGCGTTCGCATTTTCCGTTAAAGACTTCCTCGTTGGCAAGCCCCGTTTTGCACGACGGACACCAGTTTATCGGCACGGTGGATTCGTAAGCCAGGCCTTTTTTGAAAAGTTGCAGGAAAATCCATTGGGTCCATTTATAATAGTTAGGGTCGGTGGTGTCTACTTCGCGGCTCCAATCGTAAGCCAGCCCAATAGATTTAATTTGACGGCGGAAATTATCAATGTTTTTTTGCGTCGTTACGCGCGGATGCACGCCGGTGGCGATAGCGTAGTTTTCCGCCGGGAGCCCAAACGCGTCCCACCCCATGGGGTGTAAAACATCATAGCCGTTCATCCGTTTGTAGCGTGTTAAAATATCAGACGCGGTATATCCTTCCGGGTGGCCGACGTGAAGGCCCGCCCCCGACGGATACGGGAACATATCCAAACAATAAAATTTCTTATTAGACGGAATTTTGGGGCTGGCAAACAGGTTGGTCTCTTGCCAGCGGGCTTGTTGTTTTTTGTCAATTTGCGGAAAATTATCGTTACTCATATCTTATTTATTCTATCATTTTGAACTACGTTTTGTGCGTTTTCATGCTAACAAACCAAGGCATAATTTTGACAAGTTATAAAAAAGACTTGACAAATCAAAAAAAAAAACAATAATAGGGTGTTGGTAAAAATACAACAAGGAGAATTGTATGAAAAATGAAAAATATAAAAGAGTATTGTCATGCGAAAATGCGCCCCTTCCGTCATCCCGCAGTGTTTTAGTGCGGGATATAAGGGGCGCAAAAGACGCCTCGCTATATCCCGGATTACAAATTTCCGGGATGACGAGCGAGGCGGGCGGTTTTACCCTCATTGAATTATTAGTTGTCGTACTCATCATCGGCATTTTGGCCGCGGTGGCGCTGCCGCAATATCAAAAAGCAGTTTACAAAAGCCGCTACGCCACTTTAAAAAATTTGGCAAACAGTATTGCCCAAGCCGAAGAAATATATTATTTAGCCAACGGGCATTATTCAACTGATTTTGAAGAACTATCTATAGAAATGCCCGCCGGAAAATTAAACACAAGCACCCCCTACACCTATTATTATAACTGGGGATATTGCGCGTTAGAAGGAAATAATTGGGCACAGGCTATTTGCGAAAATTCGTTAATTGGTATGAAATATCACGTTCGTTTTATAAATATCCAAAGTTCGCCCGGTACGCGCATTTGTATTATTGAAAACAACAATACTGATTCTTTGCAAGCCAAAGTCTGTAAAGCGGAAACAGGAAAAACCGCACCGCTATATAAAAATCCCTTAGGATGGGAATATTAGGTACGTAAAATTTATCCGCGCGGGTGAAACTTCTTGTGCTTGTTTTTGAGGTCTTTAACATCTAGGTGTGTGTAAATTTGTGTCGTCGTCAAATTGGCGTGGCCGAGCATTTCTTGCAAACTGCGCAAGTCCGCACCGCCCTGCAGTAAATGCGAGGCAAATGTATGGCGGAATAAATGCGGGTGTAGCGGACGCGAAATGTTCGCTTTTCGTCCGAGGGCGGCTAAATCTTTCCACACCATCACGCGGCTTAGTTTCTTGCCGCGGTTATTTAAAAAGACCTCTGAGTCCGTTTCTTTTCCCACAAAATGCGCCGCGCGCAAGTCTATATATTCTTTGAGCCGCTGACAACACGCCGGATGAATGGGCACAAAGCGTTGTTTGCCCCCCTTGCCAAACGCGAGCACCCATCCTTCGTCCGTATTGATATTTTCCAAACGCAGGCCTAACAATTCACTTACGCGCAGGCCCGCCGCATACAAAAGTTCCACAATGGTCAACGTGCGAACCTCATCAAATTTTTCCGCCGGATATGAAAGTAACCGCTCCATTTCCTCGCGCGTAAGTTGCTCTGGGAGGGAAGCCGGCAATTTAGGCGATTTTAGAAAGCGCGTCGGGTCGTCCTGGATGCGCTGTTCTAAGAGCAAAAATTTATAAAAACTCTTCACGGCCTCCATTTTGCGAAACACACTCGCCGTGCTGAGCCCTTCCACCTGTTTGAGTTGGTAGTTATATTGGTCCAAAAAGCGGGCAGAAACATCCTGCGGCAGGATTTCGTTGGCGTCGCAATACTCCAAAAAGTGTTCCACGTCGGACGCATACGCCGCTTGCGTGTTTTTGGACAATTGCCGCTCAAACGACAAATGATTGATAAAATCTTCCCAAATAACCCTATCCATACGGGTATTATAGAAAAATTTTAACTATCGGGTGGATAATGAAATACGCCGGATTTACTGACCGCGTTTGGAAAGCCGGCTGACACCCGGGATTTTTTTAAGCACTTGATGTTTAAATGTACTCCACCGGCTGCGCCAGCCCCGTAAAAACAATACTTGGTCAACAAAACCGTCCGGGATGTGTGCAACCGTTTGATACATTTGCACGAAGTGTTTAAGTTCAGCCGGGTCGTGGAACAGTTGCACTAAATTAAGCCGCTGCAACCAACCCCGCACCGGTTTATTCAAAAACCGGAAACGGTTGATATCAATCAGCGAAAAAACAAACGCGTCCCCCGTGCGCCGGTACAAGACATTATTTAAAATGTAATCGCGGTGCAAAAGGCCTTTGTTGTGCAAATCGGCCGTGTATTGGGCAAAAGCGCGGAGCAATGGTTCGTCGGTTTTGTCCTGGCCGACCGTGCGGAAATTTTCCAAAAACTCCCCGGCCGAAAAACTTTCCGCTATCCAGCCGTTTTTGCGCACGATTACATAGCCGTATTGCGCCGGCGTATGGAAGCCGCGGCGCATAATTTCACGCGCGTTTTCATACGTGCGCCGGGCCTTGGGAATGCGCCACCCCCACGAGTATAACACACGGTTGATAAACGGTGACACGCTGTATCTTTTAACGCACACCGTCCGGCCGTTAACCACAAAATTTTTGATTTTGTTGCGGCCTTCATAAATAGTTTGCCCGTCCCGCTCAAACAGTTCCGGCAAATGCGCTAAAAAACCCGGGGGCAACGGGGAATTTTCGGTTTCTACGACAAGGGTTGTTTTTTTCATCACAGGGTTCCTGGTAAATCAAACAGTTGTTTGAAATAGATACCTCATTATATCAAATTTTCACCGTCTGAAAAATACCGCGGCGCGCCACTTAACGTTACGCGCCGCAAGTAAATTTTTCGCTCCGAAATACTACCGCACAAAATTTGTAGCGATAAATTCCTCCCGCTCCGGCACGCCGTAGGCCTCTTTGCCCAGCGCAATGGATTTTATTAAAAAGGCCATGTGACGCGCCAACGTACGCATAATTTGCATACCTTCTTCATCTTGCAACACTTCACCGGGCTTTTGACCGTGGGCACAGTTCCAGTATTGGCTGGTAGCAATGGGCATGCCGCTAATCATAAAGTATTTATTGAGTTGGTCAAACGCCGTGGAAAGCCCGCCGCGCCGCCCTACGGTAATGGCCGCACCGACTTTCATGGCCTTATCAAACTGCGTACTGAAAAATAACCGGTCCAGCACCGCCGAGAGCGTGGCATTCGGCGCGGCATAATACACCGGGCTAGCAATCACAAGTCCGCTGGCCCGTCTAAATTTAGGCGCAATCTTGTTGACGATATCATCAAACACGCACTTGCCCGTTTTAGCACATCCGTAGCACGCCGTACATCCGCGCACCTGCTGGTTGCCCACGTGAATAATTTCCGTTTTGATATCTTCCTGGTCAAAAATGGCTTCCATTTGTCCCAGCGCCAATGCCGTGTTTCCGCTCGTGTGCGGACTGCCGTTTAACATCAGTACTTTCATAAAAACCTCCTCAAGGTGTTTAAATTGTAGCAAGAAAACGGCTGCCACGCAAGCAAAAAACTTGTTATTTTTTCGGGTTTTTGCCAAATTTAATTTACTTTTGGCTCAAAAAATTATAGAACAGATTATAGAACAAAATTTAAGTAATACAGGAGCGCGTATGAAATCTTTACACCCCAAACAAGAAAAACTGTTGGAAATTTTAAAGTCGCACATCACCGATCCGTTGACGATGGAAGAATTGGCTGACGAGTTAAATGTGAGTGCCAAAAGCGTGGTTTTCCACCACATTAAACAGTTGGAAAAAAAGGGCTATTTAAAACGTAATCCGGTCAATCCGCGCGACTATATGATTTTAAAAGACCCGGACCAACATGTCATTTATTTAAAAATGTACGGCCTGGCCAAATGCGGACCGGAGGGCACTATTTTAGACGGCACGCCCACGCGCATTGTGCCGGTGGACCCGAGTATGATTTATTTTCCGGCGTGTAAGGGGTTTATGGTAGAAGCCAAAGGCGATTCTATGGAAAACCTGATTTCGCCCAAAGATTGGCTGATTGTAGAACAAAACCACCAACCCAAAAATAAAGATGTAGTGGTTTGCGTCAATAACGGCGAAGTGATGGTCAAACGCTTTACGCGCGACGGAGAAAATGTAATTTTGCAGTCGGAAAATCCACACTACACACCGATTGTAGCGGATAAAACTTCTTTTCACGTGGAAGGAATTGTACGCAGTATTATCAAGCGTAACTTTTCGTGTTAAAATCTTCCTGAAGTGTTGCCTTAGTGCTCGCTAAGGCAATTAGTCGTAACCTCAACCGGGGCTAGTTATATAGCCCCGGTTTTCTGTGGTAAAAATTTTACTTGACAAACCAAAAAAAAAAACGATAATAGAGTGTCAGAGAAAAAACAATAAGGAGCAAAAAGGAGAATTTTATGGAAAGAAAAAATGTAAAAAATATGTCATTCCCGAAATTTGTTGTCGGGAATCTTCCTCTTTCTG
>JAZRIL010000043.1:0-12796 GCA_045645285.1 Elusimicrobiaceae bacterium
AAAAGTATTGTCATCCCCGAGAGTTTCTGTCGGGGATCTTCCACTTGTTTAATAAAACAAGGTTGTTTTTCCTCTTTTATCAACAACTTAGAAAGAGGAAGATTCCCGACTACATTCCTCGGGAATGACCCTTTATTTTCACTTAAACTACCTTTAAAACTACTTTTGTTTTGCATATATATCCCTCCTTGTGGGTTTAATATACGCAAATCCTAGCAAAAAAAAAAACGAAGTCAAGCCCTTTCTGTTCCCCCCGACAAAAATCAAGCAAAAAAATCCCCGGGGTTAGCCGGGGATTTTTTATCATTTACCAATACGTTATTTTAGAATGCAATACCCATGCGTATACCATATTCACGGGTGGTATTATAAGGTTCACGCATGGACCCCATGGCTTCCTGCGGGTCGCCATGTTCGTCAGTGTAATGAAAGATATAATTAACGTCCTTGGAATTTTGGATTTTCCAATACCGGTAGAAGGGTTCCACAAACACTCCTATTTTGCCCATATCAACAGACAATTTAGCACTGGCGCGAAGCCCCAATCCTTTGTTCTGTTCGTTGGAAACAGAGTTGACGTTCCACTCATCACTGACGTGGCTGTTTTGGTTACCGTGTATTAACCAGTCAAACTGTCCATTCAAGGTTAAGCGGGCCGTATCGCCCATATCAAACGTCAAATTGGCCCCTAACGGCACATATATATAGGTGGAAGTACGCTGGTACGAAAAACCCATTTGGCCACCCCCCAAATCGGAATATTTATCTTCGCCGTTACGCAACCAACGCCCGGCAATACCGAAATACGGCCACAACTTGGTAGCCGAGAAAAGTTTATAACTCCGTCCGAGTTTTAAACCGAGTTCGGTGTAGTAGTCTTTATCGTGGGATTTAAAAGGGGTAACCACCGGATTAAGCAAGGAATCATACCCTATCATGTAACCGTCATAATCGGTCTTGCCGTTCATGTACCGGAATTCAATAGAGGCAAACGTCGGGTCGTCCTCATTGATATCATCAGACAACACACTCTGGCGGGTATATACCACGCTGATACCTTGTTTGTCAGCCTTGTTGCTGATGGGATATTCCATGTGGGGCTCCCGATATGTATAGTCCGACATTTCATACCCGATTTCAAAATTATGTCTTTTCTCTTTGGCTACCAACGGCAAACACAAACCAAACAACAAAAACAACACGCCCAGTTTTTTCATATTTCCCTTTATTTTTTACTAATTAAAAAACGATTAACGTTGCACTACATAAATGGAGGACACCACGCCCCCCGCCTTGTTGTGCGAAAATACCCCGCCGACTTTTTTACACATTTCGTTGGCTTTGGGGTTGGTCTTTACCGCCTGGCAATAGCGTTTGTGCAAGTTGGCATCCGACAATACAATTTGGTACGAAAGCACGCTGGCATATTTGCCGATAGGCGAACATTTAATTTCGTTGCGGGATTGGTCGCCGCGGCCGTAGGCCAGTTCGCACGAATATACTTTGTTAGCGATTTCCCACGCAGAAACCGGCTTGGCATCCAACGAGTTCTTTAACTCCGACATAGCCGATGGCCACCGGTTATGCTCAATGTAAAACGTTTTGGAAAGATCATACAATTTCTCGGCGGCTTGAATGGCCGCGTTAAAATTTTTAGTCAATTTGCGTTGCTCATGCCTGGGGTACCACAACACGAATAATAACACCCCTACCAAAATGACCGTAATGATATTAAGTAGTACAGCCGAACCGCGAACTGCTTTTTTGTTCATAGAGTTCCTTTTAAAAAATGAAAATATACTACCAACCAAAGAATAGCAAAAAACAAGTACAAAAGCAAGAGGAGCGGCCTTCCAACCGCCCCTCGGATGCTGCGATTATTTTCAACTTGACTAAAACCGCACGCCCATACGCAACAGAACGGTATGGAATTGCAAATCGCGGTCTTTGTGTTGGTTGGTTAAGTTTTTATCGTTAATCCAAGCGTAGGTATAACGATATTCCAAACCGGCAAACATCCAGTCAGTAACGTCATACTGCATACCCGCACCGATGTAGAAGGCCGCGCCCCATTTATTCCGGTTATCGTCAGCATTGTTAATCACGGTTTTCATCCGGGCATTCATCATACCTACACCCATCGGCGAATAAATACGGAAATTGCCCCACGGATTAAGCGTTAGTTTTCCGGCCAATGAAATATCGTGCGCATACATCCCGTGATAATGACGTTCTTGTGCACCGGTACCGCGGGTTTTGCTATGCGGATGCAACATCATATAATCCATACCCACAGCCAGGTAATCGTTCACGTCATACAACGCGCTTAGACTGGCGGCCAACCCCACCGAGCCATAGCGTTCGTCACGGTTATCTTTGTTGGAAAACCGGGTGGCGCCGCCCGCTAGCGACACTTCCATTTTTTTAGCATTGGTACGGGCGGCTTTACTGGGTGCGTACGTACTGTAAACCACCCCTTCCGTGGTTTGATTACCTCGCGGAGTGGTAACCGTTTTTTCCACCACACCGTAATCGGTAGTACCTCTTTTATTCTTGACGTTTACATTATACACGTCCGTTTCGGTGGTGGTGGTATTTACTTGTAGGCGCGGTTCCCCTTTTTTAAGCGAAGCCGCATTTTGTACTTGCGTCGCTTTTGCGGCGGCGGCTTGTTGATTCACCTGGGTATGATGAACCGCCGGTTTCCGCGCAGCACGCCCCTGTATCGGAACAGTTACGGCCACTTGTTCCCCTTCCAAAACAACGCCGCTGGGCGTGTTTACGGCAGAGATGTCGCCGGAAACATACGTCTTTTGACCTTGTTGGGCAAAGACAAGACTTACCATGAGCAATAATACGATGGCAAGAATTACAACATGAGTTTTTTTCATTGATTTCCCCCCTGTACCAAAATTTACGGCTTTTTCATTTTAGCCAACCCCTTTCCCCCTGGCAAGCCCAAAAATTAATTAGAAAGTTGACAACTTTTGTGCCAAATGTTACTATATATGTAGTAAGAGCGACTTGACAACAAGTCGCTCTTTCGTTACTACGGCTCAAAGGAGCAAACATGAGAGACCCTAAAACGATTGAACAAACTGTCGCCAAAGCATTGGAAAGCGAACACGTGGAACTGGTGGATTTAGTTATCCAAAACCAGGGCAAGAAAAAACTGCTCCAATTCTTTGTAGACAAAGTGGGCGGCGTGACGCTGGACGACTGCGGCGCGCTGACCGATAAAATAGACGCCGTGTTGGAAATGGAAAACCTCATAGAAGGTGCCTATATTTTGGAAGTATCTTCCCCCGGCGTACAACGCGTGCTCAAAAAACCCGCGCATTTTAAACAATTTATCTCGCAGCGTGTACGGGTGGTACTTAAAGTACCCTTGGAAGGCCGCGGATTTTTTACCGGAGTTATCGCCTCTGCAGATGACCACGAATTTGTGTTAGACGACGGAACCAACCAGTTCCACTTCGCCTACGACAATATTAAAAAAGCAAACCTAGACCCTGTCTTGGAATTTTAAATAAAGGAGAGTTATACCCATGGAAGGAACAGCCAAAGATTTAGTCCTCGCTTTAGAGGGCTTGGAAAGAGAGAAAAATATTAAACGCGAGGACATTTTAAAAACTATTGAAGACGCCCTCGTTTCCGCCTTACGCAAAAACGTAGGCAAAACCGCCCAAATCAATGCCAAAATTGACGTAGAAAGCGGATCCATTACCGCCTGCCAACTGCTCAACGTGGTCAGCACCGTGGCCAACCCGGAAATGGAAATCAGTGTAACTGATGCCAAAAAATATCTCAAAAATCCAAAAGAAGGGGATGTGGTAAATATTCCGTTACAAGTAACCGAATTTTCCCGCATCGCGGCGCAAATTGCCAAGCAAGTGCTTATCCAAAAAGTACGCAGTATTGAACGGGACAATTTTTACAAAGAATATAAACCGCGTGAAGGAGAAGTGATTACGGGTTCCGTGCGCCGGTTCTCCGATCGGGACATTATTGTAGACTTAGGAAAAGTGGAAGCCCTTTTCCCCTATTGCGAACAAATTCATAAAGAACGCTACTCCACCGGCTCGCGTATCAAAGCCGTCATTGCCAAAGTACTCAGCCCGGCCGATTTAGCCGACATCGGCGATGATCCGGTGTTAGGCCGCTACAAATCGGCGGCGTACCGGTTGGATAAAGGACAACGTGGGCCGTATGTGATTTTATCCCGCGCCAACAACAAATTCTTAGAAGAATTATTTAAGGTAGAAGTGCCGGAAATTGAAGAAGGCATTGTGGAAATCAAAAAGGTGGAGCGCGACCCGGGTTTTCGTGCCAAAGTGATTGTGGCCAGTTCAGATAGTAAAATTGACCCTATCGGTACGTGCGTCGGGATGCGTGGTATCCGCATCCGTGCGGTCATGAATGAACTATCCGGCGAACGGATTGATTTAATCAATCACTCCGACGATATTTCTTCTATTTTGATGAATGCGATTTCTCCGGCAAAAGCCAACCAAATTAAAATCACCAATGCCACGGCCAAAAAGGCCACCATCATCGTCCCCGACGACCAATTGGCCATCGCGTTAGGCAAAGACTGGCAAAATATTAAACTCGCCAGCCGCTTAACCGGGTGGGATTTAACCGTCAAGAGCGAATCCCAAAAAGCCCATGCCGAACAAGTGGCTGTGGAAGGCATCCAACGGTTATTCTCCGAAATAGAAGGCGTAGGCCCGGCCTTAGCCGAAGTATTGCAAAAAGCCGGATTTACAACGGTGGAACAATTGGCGGCGGCCACGTCCGAACACTTAGCCGCGGTGCAAGGCATCGGCGACAAAACGGCCGAAAAAATTATTGAAGGGGCCAAAAAGTATTTGGTAGACCAAGAAGACAAAGAAGGCATCCGCGAACAATCCATGGCCGTGCAGCAAGTCCGCACCGCCGAGAAAGAAGAAGCCAAAGCCAAAAAAACGGCGGCCAAAGCCGCTAAACGGGCCGCTAATAAAGCCAAGGCCGAAGAACAAGCCGCCGAAGAAACCCCTGCGAAAGAATCGTCCGATGCGGCCGTAGAGGAGGACGCTCATGACGAAAAAGGCAACTAGTAAAGAGGAAGAAACTCCGGCGAAGAAAAAGACGGCGACCAAAAAAACAACGGCTAAAAAAACAACCGTTAAAAAAACGGCGGAGAAATCCACCGTCAAAAAGGCGTCCGCCAAAAAGACGACGGCCGCCAAAACAGCCAAAACCAAAGAACCGGCCAAGTCTACCGCGAAAAAAACAACTAAAACGACGGCACATTCCAAATCTGCCGAAGTCAAAACGCGCGCGGCCAAACCGGCGGCTCCCAAACCGGCGGAGGTTTCCGCTCCGGTAGCCAAGCCCGCGCCGGCAGTTAAACCAGCCCCGGTGGCAAAACCCGTTCAAGCGCCCAAACCGCAACCGGTCTCCAAACCGCAAGCGCCTGTTCATACGACGAGCGTTCAAGAACCCGCGCCCGTGGTGCAAGCCCCCAAGCCGCAACCGGCCCCGGTGGCAAAACCCGTTCAAGCCCCCAAGGCGCAACCGGCGCCCGCAGAGCAACCCAAACCGGCCCCGCATCCGATGAATGTGGACCGTCACGGCCACGTCAAACCCGTGGAACAACCCGCGCCCCAAAAAGACGATAAAACCATTCGTATCGTCGGGCAACCTACGGTAAAAGAACTGGCCGAAAAGATGAATTTGAAAACCAACGATTTCATCAAAAAGTTAATGATGATGGGTATTTTTGCCACCATTAACCAACGGTTGGAAAAGGACATGATTGAACTCATCGTAGATGAGTGCGGGTTCAAAGCGGAACTGGCCGAAGAAGATTTAACGCAAGAAGCCCTGTTGGCTATGGATACGGAAGACAAACCCGAAGACCTTCGTCCGCGCAGCCCCGTCATTACGATTATGGGACACGTGGACCACGGTAAGACCAGTTTGTTAGACGCAATCCGCAAATCTAACGTCGTAGCCGGAGAAGCCGGTGCCATTACGCAACACATCGGCGCGTACCGCGTCAAAACACCGCGCGGAGTACTGACGTTCTTAGACACGCCCGGCCACGAGGCCTTTACCGCCATGCGTGCGCGTGGGGCGCAAGCCACCGATATCGTCGTACTGGTAGTATCGGCCACCGACGGTATTATGCCGCAGACCATTGAAGCCATGGAACACGCCAAAGCGGCCAAGGCACCTATCATTGTGGCGGTTAACAAAATTGACTTGCCCGGTGCTAATCCGGACCGTGTCAAGCAAGACCTCGCCGCCCGCGGCCTCGTGCCGGAAGAATGGCAAGGGAACACGATTTTCGTGGAAATTTCCGCTAAAAAGCATATCAACATTGACAAACTGCTGGAAATGATTGCCTTGCAAGCCGAGATGATGGAACTTAAAGCCAATCCGGATCGGCCCGGCGTAGGCGTCATTTTGGAAAGTAAACGCGATAATAAACGCGGCGTCGTGGCTACCGTCCTCGTACAAAAAGGCACGATGAAAGTGGGCGACCCGTTTATCGTGGGTACTAACTACGGACGTATCCGCGCGCTCATTGACGAAAACTCGCAACGCTACCAAAAAATCGGTCCGAGTGTGCCGGCAGAAATTTTGGGTATCAACGGTGAACCGCCGCAAGTAGGCGATACACTTTATATTATGCCCAGCGAAAAAGAAGCCCGCTATACCGCCGAAAAACGAAAACTCGCCCAGAAGGAAGATTCACAAGCGCACCGCAAACAGGCCTCGCTGATGAATTTAGCCAAGAGCGAGGAAGGCGGAAACAGCGTCAAAAAACTCAGTCTGATTTTAAAGGCCGACGTACAAGGTTCTATTGAAGCCATTAAAGACGCCTTGCTACGTATCCCGTCGGACGAAGTGGAAGTGGATATTGTACTGTCCGCGCCGGGCAACATCAATGAGTCGGACATCTTGCTCGCCAAGGCCTCTAATGCCGTAGTCATTGGGTTTCACGTTTCTACGGAAAATAAAGCCCAGGCCGAGGCCGAACGCGAAGGCATTGAAATCCGCCAATACACCATTATCTTTGAACTGTTGGAAGACATCAAAGCCGCTATGGAAGGGTTGTTAGAGCCCGACGTAGTGGAAACCGTAGTCGGAACAGCAACGATTAAAAAAGTATTGAAGTTGAGTTCCGGCATTATCTCCGGTTCGCTCGTGGACAGCGGTACGATCTACCGCGGCTACGAAGTGCGCGTCAAACGCAACGGAGAGGAAGTCGGCCACGGTAAAGTGGGCGGTTTAAAACGCTTCAAAGACGATGTGAAAGAAGTGGAAAAAGGATACGAGTGTGGTATCTTAGTAGAAGGATTCAAAGGCGTCATGGAAGGAGACGTCATTGAATGCTTTAAAAAGGAAAATGTAACACGCCGTATTAAAATGTAAGTTTTATAACTTGCAAAATACCCCACCCCAGTAGAAATAGCGGGGTGGGGTTTGTATATTATTAAATTAGTTGTCATCTCAAACTTGATTTGGGATCTTCCACGCTCGCCGTTAGCCGTAGCTGTTTCAAAATACTCCATACGGAATGACTTGATTTTATTATCCCTCATACACTCGCCGTCCACAAAAGGACAAAAAACACCCCCGGGAAAAATCCCGGGGGTGTTCGTTGAATCAAAACAATACTTATTTGATTACACCGTTGGCGTTATTGGCAATAGATTTGCAATACTTATTGGTCGTAGTGCGAGAGTCACTGCCGTACGCTTTAGTAGAATCATCATCGCACCAGCGCGTAATCGCACCGGCGGTAGTAATGTTCATCATAATGGCATATTTCGGATCCGTAGACCCAGCACCGGAAGAACCATTTACTTTACCGTCACTACCAATACGTTCCGCATAGGCCGTCAAGGCACCCGAAGTATCATTAATGGTGGTCGTAATTTTAAAATTTTTCGTTATCACGGTTTCCGTACCGGAAAGACCCGGCAATTGCAAATCCAACATATCTAATTCACTAGTGAAAGAACCCATACCCATTTGATAAATTTGTTCGGCGGTGGCCAAATCACCCAACAATTGGATGGCTTCCGTCGCGCGGGCTTTTTCCACGGCTTTGGTATATTGCGGCAAAGCAACTGCGGACAAGATACCAATAATCAACACTACTACTAACAATTCAATCAAGGTAAAACCTTGTTTCATAATTCGCTCCTTTTAGTTAGAATCCAACGCACCCGTTGGGGTACATACATAGTTTATTACCTTTTGAGAAAAATTGCAACTGTTTTTTATAAAGTTATCTTCTTTCTTTGCAAAATAACAGCCCGGCAACCCCGCTACTCCAAAAAAAACATCCCCGAGGGAAACCTCGGGGATGTTGTCAAAATCAAATGAAATTATTTGATTTCGCCGGTAGCGTTATTTGCAATAGATTTGCAATATTTGTTTACCGTACTATCCGCAGCCAACGCAGCCGTTTGGCTGGTCGGGGCAGCACTATTACACCAACGCGTAATCTTACCGTCAGAATCAATCATCAATGTAATCGTATACACCGGATCGGCTGTATTCGCCACACCATTGGTAGCACGTTGGGCATAGGCCTTAAAGATAGACGCCTTATCGCCGCTCAAGATCGTAATATTGAAGTTTTTGGTCTTGGCATTACCCTTGGCTTGACCGCTCGTGCCCGGGATTTGCAAATCCAACATATCAAAGTCGTTGGTAAACCCACCCATACCCATTTGATAAATTTGCTGGGCAGTGGCCAAGTCACCGAGCAACTGGATGGCTTCCGTCGCGCGGGCTTTTTCCACGGCTTTGGTATATTGCGGCAAAGCAACTGCGGACAAAATACCAATAATCAACACTACTACTAACAATTCAATCAAGGTAAAACCCTGTTTCATACTATTTCTCCTTTAAGTCAGAATTCAGGGCACCCTTTAGGGGCACCTAATATATAGTTTAATTGCTTTTTAGAAAAAAAGCAAGTGTTTTTTTGAAAAGAAATAAATTGTCATCCCAAATTTGACTTAGAATTTTCCACGCTCGCCGTTGGATGTTACTGTTACATTTTCCAAAATGCTATAATAAATATATGATAGACCGGATTAAACGTTTAGAAGCCCTCTTATTAGAAGAAATCAACACGTTGGTTACCAAAGCCGCCGCTACCGGTAATTTAGGCGGATTTGTAACTATTACCGCCGTACACGTTACCAAAGATCTCTCGGCGGCCAAAGTATATTTTTCGGTTTTCGGCTCGCCGCAGGACCGCCAAAAAACGCAAGAGGCACTAAGTATGCTACGCAAAGAAATCGGTGCGCAGTTGCGTGGGCGTCTGCATTTAAAACGTATCCCTTCCTTTACGTTTGAGTACGACAACACGCCGGAAAAAGCCTCGCGCGTGGAAGCCATTTTCCAAGTGATTGAAAAGGAACACGAACATGGAAAATAGAGAGGACAGTTTTCGTCAAATTTGGCAAGCCATTCACGCCGGAAAACGCTTTTTTATCGCCGGACATTTAAACCCGGATGGCGATTCTTTGGGCTGTACATTGGCGATGACGTCGCTACTTACGCGGCTGGGTAAAACGGTGTATGCGTATGCAGCGCCGGCTATTGGGAATGATTTAAAATTCTTGCCGGGGCTTGCCCAGGTGCACGTGGGCGAACTTCCCCCCACCCCCGATTTTGACACCGTTATTTTGTTAGAATGTTCCGATAGGCAACGCGGCGGTGATTTGGAAACCGTGCTCGCCGGCGCAACTACGCTGGTCAATATAGACCACCATTTAGTAAGCGATGCGTACGGCCACGTCAATCACATTGACTCCGGCGCGTCTTCCACGGCGGAAATTATCTTCCAACTTTACGAAGCCAGCGGCGAAGACATCCTCCCCACGCCGGACGAGGCCACTTGTCTGTATACCGGGGTTGTAACCGATACGGGCCGCTTTGTTCATTCTAACACGACGGCCGAGGCCTTGCGCGTAGCGTCTGCCCTGGTCGCACTAGGAGCGGACGTACAACAAATTAACCAGGTCATTTACTTTACCAAATCATACATTGAACTCAAATTATTAGGCCGTGCACTGGAAAAAATGGAAATGCGTTTTGATAATAAATACAGCCAAATTATTTTAACCAAACGCGACTTTGAAACCTTCGGTGCCACGCCCGCCCAAACACAAGGCATCGTCAGCCAACCCACCATGATTCCCGGGGTGGAAGTGTCGGCCCTCTTAAAAGAAGAACCCGACAAAGTTTCCGTCAATTTGCGTTCGCGCGGCCATGCGGACGTCAGCCGGATTGCCCAACAATTTGGCGGCGGTGGGCACGCACGCGCGGCCGGATTCAAAGTAACAGATAAAACTATTGCCGAAGTAACCGACGCGCTCGCTGAAGTGGTGCACGATGCTGTCAAATCCTTGCCCTGATCTGCCGCCCAACGGACTCTTGCTGATAGACAAACCGAAGGACTTTTCTTCGCACGATATTATTGCGATTTCCCGGCGCATTCTAAAAACTAAAAAAATAGGACACAGCGGCACACTAGATCCTATGGCAACGGGACTACTTATTTTGCTTGTCGGGCGCCAAGCCACCAAAGAGCAAGCCCGGTTTCTGCAATTACATAAAGTCTATCAAGCCACACTGACACTGGGGCAAGAAACCGACTCGTGGGATGCGTATGGCGACGTCGTAAAAGAACAACCCGTCCCCCCGCTTACCCAAACGCAAGTAGAGCAGGCCATCCAACAATTATCGGGCGAAATTGAACAACCCATTCCATTTTTCAGCGCGAAAAAAATCAACGGGCAAAAGATGTACTCTCTCGCGCGCGCCGGGCAGGAAATGGAACGCAAATATAACCGCGTGTGCGTAACGTGGACAGACGTGCGTTTAACAAACAACCAAACCATCAATTTTACCGTGCGTTGTTCGTGCGGAACGTATGTGCGCGCGCTGGGATATTTGTTAGCGCGGGCCTTAAACACCGTCGGACATTTAACCAAACTGCGGCGGCTTGAAATCGGGCCGTATCACGTACAAAATGCTTTTGACGGCAAGCAACTCAAGCAAACATCACCAGAAATTTTGTATAAACGAATTATTGGTTTATGAAGAAAAATTTAATTACCATCGGCACGTTTGACGGCGTTCACACCGGTCACCGCTTTCTGCTCAGTCAATTGGAAATAGCGGCCGCCCAGCATCGTCTTAAACCGCTAGCCCTATATTTTCCGCTCCCCCCCAAAACGCTGTTATCCCCCGCGCCGGAAATGACGGTGCTCACCCTGCCCAATGAAAAAAAACAACTCTTGCACGCCCTGGGCACGCCCGTTAAACCGCTTGATTTTACGATGTGCCGCCAAATGAGTGCGAAACAGTTTTTTAACGAAGTCTTACTCAACCAATACAATATGGGCGGATTACTTATTGGGGCTGATTTTGCCCTGGGCAAAAACCGCCAGGCAGGAGCCGAGTGGTTGCGCGAACAATGTGCCAAACTGAATTTACCGTTTGACATCGTGCGGTTTTACAAAATAGGTACGCAAAAAATTTCATCTTCGCTCATCCGCAAGACGTTGGCCTCGGGCGATATTGAACGGACTAATTTTTTGTTGGGATACCCGTATGAAGTAACGGGAAAAGTAGTCAAAGGCAAACAACTGGGCCGCACACTCGGGTTTCCGACGGCAAATTTAGATACGGGTATGTATAAGATTTTGCCGCTTGGCGTGTTTGCCGTTAACGTGCGCGTGGGCAAAGAAATATACAACGGATTTTGCAATATCGGCTTTCGTCCGACGGTCAATTCCATTGACGGAAATTTGCCGCTGGTAGAAGTGCATATCTTTGATTTTAACGAGAACATTTACGGCCGGAAAATTACCGTTTGGTTTGCCGATAAACTGCGCGACGAAACCAAATTCACCTCGCTACCTGCGTTAGTAGCGCAGTTAAAACAAGACCGCCAAGACGCTAAAAAAATACTGAAGAAGTTTAAACTGCCCAACTAATTTTTGAAAAAGTCTATTTATACTTCCAAGCATAGGTTGCACCGCCGTAATTTTCCGGCGTGGCCCCTGTTTCTGCTTGGCAAATTTGATAATTAATATCGCCGGGAGCGGGTTTTTGACCGGCGACACGATCACCCCAAGCCAAACAGAGCGTCCGAACTACACTTCCGTTCGCAAATTCTATCATATATCCTAAAACATATTCTTGGCTTGTTTTATTAACTTGACAATTAATCCCAGTACCCGCTAATTGACAATATCCCCAATTATAAAAAGCATAACATCCTTCCGTCTCAGAACAATTTTCTCTTATACACGGAGGAAGCCCTATGTCCAACTCATCATAATTTTTCGTATAAGAACCGTTTGCTAAATAATACCGTTCTTCGGCTTGTGCGATAGATGTAGCCAATGTTTTGGCTTGTACAAACCGGCTTTTCCACACCGCTTTTTGATATTGCGGCACGGCCACCGCCGCCAAAATGCCGATAATGAGAACAACTACTAATAATTCTATTAACGTAAATGCCTTTATGTTGTTTATCCCCCGAGTGTTTCTGTCGGGAGTCTGCTGTTTATATAAACAAACACGGCAGCTCCCCGACAACAGCTCTTGGGGAATAGCCAAGGTGCTTCTTTGTTTTATAACTACACATCTTTTTTCTTTTTGCATCATTTTATTCTCCCGCCGCGTTCGTCATCCCGCAGTGTTTCTATGCGGGATATAACGCGGCCTTTAATCTTTATCATTAAATAAAATCTAGCAAAAAAAAAAA
>JAZRIL010000044.1:0-12350 GCA_045645285.1 Elusimicrobiaceae bacterium
AAAAGTATTGTCATCCCCGAGAGTTTCTGTCGGGGATCTTCCACTTGTTTAATAAAACAAGGTTGTTTTTCCTCTTTTATCAACAACTTAGAAAGAGGAAGATTCCCGACTACATTCCTCGGGAATGACCCTTTATTTTCATTTAAACTACCTTTAAAACTACTTTTCTTTTCCATATATATCCCTCCACAGAGAATGAGTATACGCAAATTCTAGCAAAAAAAAACGAAGTCAAGTATTATTTTTTACCGTCGGAAAAACGTATTAAATACTTGCACCGCGCTATATCCCGGATTACAAATCTCCGGGATGACGAGCGCGGTGTGATGCAACTTTTTTGTGCCTTTTTAAAAAACAATATAATTTTTCCCCCCTCACCCAACCAGCAAGGACCTCCCGCAAGAGGCAAGGGAAACATTTTGTTGTTTATCCGCCCGATGGCGAGCCGTTAAAAAGCGTGGGCGACGGTCTTTTGGAGCTTTTCTGCCGTCAGAAAAGCGAAAAAACACTTGACAAATCAAAAAAAAAAACGATAATAAAGTGTTGGCAAAAAACAACAAGGAGAACGACAATGAAAAACACAAAAGCATTTACGTTGATTGAATTACTTGTAGTCGTACTCATCATCGGCATATTGGCGGCGGTGGCCCTACCGCAATATAAAGTAGCCGTAGCCAAAGCGCGTATGACACAACTTGTCACACTTGCTAATGCCGTTAAACAAGCCGAAGAACGGTATTATTTGGCTAACGGAACCTACACTACCGATTGGACGGAACTTGATTTAGACATAAACGGTACCATAAATAGTGCTTACCTAAACAACCCGGCCGGATGGCATTTACTCCTCACACCGGATGTTGCCAATGCAACAGATGCTGCCGTACAAGCGTGGGATACCCGTATTCTCTCAGGCACCACCCAACAAAATAGTTTATACTTATACTTTGCGTTTGACCATTCACAAGGAGGCCATGCCGGTCAACGGCTTTGTTTCGCCCCCACTTCAAGCAAATTGGGAAATACGGTTTGCAAAAGTATAACAAATAATGCTCCGGCCCATCCTCAAAATTCAGGAAATGTCACGTGGTATGTATTTCAATAATTTTGGACAAACACAAACGGCAGACAATTTTTTGTCTGCCGTTTGCGTTAACACCAAAACTATTTTTATTTCTTACTTTCGGCCACTTTCATATTTTCCAATTCTTCAATCAAACTCACCAGCGTCGGCTGTAATTTGGTTACATATTCTTGCTCAAACGTGCCGATACGCGCTTCCATACGCGCCAGTTGCTTGGCGATATCGCCGCTTGTTTTATCGTTACCGATTTTCATTTCTTCCAGGCGGTATTGCAATCCTTTTACTTTTTCTTTTAAATCCGCCACTTCCAAGGAGGCCGTGCCTTGCAACGAGTTCAACACCGCCGCGCGGGATTTTAGCACCGGTTGCGCCGGCACGACGGTCATTTCTTCCGCCGGGGCATCAAAATCCGTCTCGTGCGCGAGGGCCGCGCGGTACTTTGCCGTAAACACAAACAGCAAAATAAAGCAAACTACAAATCCACTCATCTGTAAAATAGTCATTGTATCTAGCATAGTTTCATCATACCATATTTTTGATTTTTTGTTACACTATCTGCGTTTGACAACCACAAAGCACGCAAAAAACACCGCCGCATATAACGCCAGCGAAATGACGGTGCGCACGACAGAGCCAAACCCCGGTCCAAACACATACACCACCGCACCTAACAATAAAAATGCTATCACGCCTGTAATGTTCCATTTGATATACATATTATTTAATCACCGTTCCTGTTTGGCCCGTGCGGTAATAGACAATGCGGATTTCTATTCCTTTTTCCTTGGCTAACCGCACCGCATCGGGGTGTAACACGCTGGCCCCGTTGAGCGCCAATTTATACATCTCATCAAAATCCAACACTTCGTATTTTTGGGCTTTTTGGTCTTTGTTAGGGTCGGCGGAATAAACGCCGTCCACGTCTTTAATCATTTCCACGTGCGAGGCACCTAACTGCGACGCCAAAAACACCGCTGACACGTCAGACCCGCCGCGCTTTAACGTCGTAATTTCTTTATTCTCGCCAATACCTTGGAACCCCGCCACTATCGGCACATGGCCTTGTTCAATTTCTTTTTTTAAGCGGTCGCCTTTTAATGTTAAAATATCGGCCCCCGTATGGGAAGAAGTGGTAATCAGTCCGATTTGCGACCCCGTTAAAGAAACCGACGGAACCCCACACGCACGCAAAGCGATAGACAAGAGCGCCACGCTCACGCGCTCGCCGGTGGTGATAAGCATATCCAATTCACGCTTGTCGGGATTTGCGGCAATGCTATAGGCGTGGTCTAATAATACGTCGGTCAAATTGCCGTTGGCCGAGGCCACGACTACCGGGATAAATCCTACTTCATAGCGGCTTTTAATCAGGTCCGCCGCCATAAGTAATTTTTGTTTATTGGCCAGCGTATTGCCGCCGAATTTCATAATGCAAATTTTCATAGTCAATCCCACTTGGCCCGTAATTTTTTAATAATTTTTTTTACTTCGGGTTTTAATTTCGGGTCCACTAAATCCACAAATAATTTTCCGTCCAAATGGTCCACTTCGTGCTGAAACGCCTTGGCCAAAAGTCCGCGCGCGCGTTTGGTGTGTTCTTGTCCGTTTTCGTCCAGATACTTGACGGTTACGTCGGTAGCGCGGGGAACTTCGGCCCACAAACCGGGTAAGGAAAGGCAACCTTCTTCCTCTATTTTTTCCCCGTGTTTAGCCACAATTTCCGGGTTGATAATAACGTATTTTTTCGGTGGGTCATCCTCGTTTTCGCCGGGCAATAAAATCACGGCCAAACGTAACGGCAACCCGATTTGATTAGCCGCCAACCCAACGCCGTGAACGGCCATACACGTTTCTTCCATATCCTTAAGAAGGGTGGGAAGTTGTGGGGAAATCTCGTCGTAATTAACGGGTTTTAACTTTTGGCGCAAAATCGGTTCGCCGTACTTTGTAATGCGTAAAATAGCCATAGTTGTATTGTACCATTTAGCCACTATACGCGCAAATCGCGCGCGCGAACGGCGGCCTCTAATAAAACAGTTTTCTTTACGCACAAAAAAAGATACAATAAATACGATGACCGATTCCGATTTGCAACAGTTATTCTTACACTTTTCCGCCGGGCGCACGCCGGATAAACAGGATTTTAATGCCTCGCGGATGTTTTCATTACTGGAGGACCCGTTCAGTATTTGGTGTTCATTTCATGCCCCGCAAGAAGAAGCCGTACCCGAAACCAACCGCTATGAAAATTTGAAAGTCCGCACTGACCGCAAAAGCCGCGATGAGTGGATAAAAAGCGAATTCCCGGAAGTCATCTTTATATCCGGCGAAACAGACCAGGCCCGCTTTAAAAACACTTTATCTGCCATGGCCGCCGGTGCCCAAGCCATTGCCAACTGTGCGTTGTGGAATTTGCCTGAGTCTGTTTACGGAAACGCCAATTTACTCGTTAAAAAAGAAGACGCCCCAAGTTGTTTTGGGGCGTTTCATTATGAAATTTACCAGTTTAAACGTGCCCACGAATTAAAAGAACATTACGCCTTGCAAGTGTGTTTATTAAACCGCATTTTGGGCCAGATACAAGATTTTACCCCCGCCACTATGCGCGTCCATTTAAAAGGACACTTTATAGATGTTCCGTACGCCAAACACCGGGAACGGTTGGAGCGCGAACTGGTGTTTTGGCACGCTATTCGCGACGGAAAAGCCAAGCCCGAAGCACATAAGCCGCCTAAAGGCGCCAGCGCACCTTGGCGCGTGTATGCCAACAAACTCATGGCGCAAACCAAAGATTTACTGATGCTGCCCGGTTTAAATACAGAAATGCGCCAGTGTTTAAAAATCAACGGCCTGTTTAATACCGATGATGTGGCCCGCGCGGGGCTGGCCAAATTGCAAGAAATTTTGGAAGAACCGCACGCCACCCATTCATTTTATAACGCGCAAGCGTACTTACACAACAAACCCGTTTTGCGCGAACAAGGGCACTTCCCCCCGCCTGAAAAAAAATACAATTTGTATTTTGATTTTGAAGCCACGGAAACATTTACCAAAGACAGTGTTTCCTTTGTGTATCTCATCGGCATTTGGGATAAAGAAGAAAATAAATACGTCAGTTTTGTAGCCAAAAAACCCGAAGAAGAATTGCAGATTTTTGAACAGTTTTATGATTATATAAAAGATTTTGCCAATACCGCGCTGTATCACTGGACGGAGTACGAGGTCAAAAAGATGAAAAAATTAGCCGCGGCCAATCCGTCGTCGGCGGTGCACTTAAATGCGTTGTGCGAGATTTGCTATGATTTAAAGGTAGCCGTGAGCAAAGCATTTTATTTACCGGCGCCCAGTTTTTCGCTCAAGGCCGCCGCGCCTGCGTTTGGGTTTAACTGGCGGCAGGACGATTGCGGAGCCATGGATAGTATGGTCTATTTTACCAACTGGCTCAAAACGGGCGATCAGGCACTACTAGATAAAGTGCTCATGTACAATGAAGACGATTGCAAAGCCATGTTGGATTTGGAAGAAAAATTGAAAGTAGCCGACGTACTAAAAATTACGCCGGACGGAAAAATGATTTAAAAAATTAAAATTATTACGAGGTTCTTATGCCACTTAGTATTGTCAAGCAGTACAGTGTGTTTTTAGTCAACGAGCCCGGTACGCTTAAAAACGTAGCCGAAATTTTAATGCGCGAAAATGTGAACATTATTGCCCTCTCCCAAGGGGTACATTACGACGCGGCCACGTTCCGCCTGGCTGTTACCCACGACCAGGAAATCAGCCATATTTTGACGCGCGCCGGATTTACCAGCGTCAAGACGGAAGCCATCTGCATTGAAACCAAAGATCGCCCCGGGCTTATTTTAGATATCAGTTCCGTGCTGACTAAACACGGCATCAACATTGCGGCCATTTACGGGGCCGTAACAACCGACGGCCAAAGCCGCTGGATTGCCATTGTCAACAACATTACTAAGGCGTTAAACGCGCTGGAAGAATCCGGTATGTTTAATTAGATTTAGTGGAACAGAAAAATGCCCCCGTCAAAAAGACGGGGGCATTTTTCGTAAAGAAAACTAGGGCAGTTTATAAAAGCGCCACGAATTATTCCCCACGTACGTACCTTTCATCACTTTTTCGCAAAACCCACCCGCCGGCTCAAACGCCGACCACCCACCGGAAGCGGACGTTTCAGCGATTTCCACGCAGTACAGTTTTCCCGGCTCTAAATTTAGTGTAGAATCTTCTACTACGTACGCAAATCCTACGCATTTGTAAGGCCCCGAAACAAAAGCCGCATTGATAAAAGTACCTGCACCGTAGGTGTTGATAACAATTTGGTAGGTATCATTTTCCCGCGACGCGTCCGTAGAGGCCACTAGGTTACCGCATATACCGCGCTCCGTACGTTTGGTAGGCAAATCATAGTCCAATGATAATTGACCAAACTCTATGGGATTTTCTCCCGTAGCCATCTTGTAGGCCATCGCGTCCCGGCCAACTGAAGTGGCCGCCGTCATCAGTTGCGCCGCGCGGCTTTTAACTACTGCCTTTTGATACCACGGCAAGGCCACTGCTGCCAATATGCCGATAATCAAAACCACCACTAATAATTCTATTAGCGTAAATCCTGTTGCATCTAAACTGCCTTTAAAAATATTTTTCCTTGCCATATACATCCCCCCTCCTGTGTGGGGCATAGGAAAATACTAGCAAAAAAAAAAACAAAGTCAAGCATTATTTTTTATCAACAGAAAAAACAAAAAGCAGACACACATTAAAAATGTATGTCTGCCGGTTCTGCTACAAATTTTCGTTTTTATTTCTCTCGGCGCAGCCGCCGGGCGATTTCCGCGCCTACGGCCGCGGCTTTAAACACGCCGGAGTTTAAAAACGAAGACACATTATCAATCAGCGCAAACGTGCTCTGCGTTTTATCCACTTTTTCCGCCGCGGAAATAGCCAAATACTCCACCGCCTCGGCCGTATGCAGAATTTGAATGAGCGTGCGGATGGCAAATACCACCAGCACCACAAACGCAATTACCGCAATTAAAACACAACCTTGGTACAAATTCATATTTTCCCTCCTGATGTCTTTTTTAAATTAAACCAGTTTGTATTCATATCGTCAAGTCTTTGTTTAATTTGTATCGTAAAAAATTATTTTTTAACACGCTTTTGCCCCCTGTTTTCCCACCGGATTGGCTTATTTTTTCGCGATTATTTAAAATAATGTTGACACCTCTTTTCTTTTTAGCAATAATTATTAGTAAGCAAGAACCCAAAGAACCGCTACGTGTTTTGAAAAAAGGGTTTTCTCCGACGGAAAACATTTTTTTATGCCACTGCGTCAATTTACGGCCTCGTCGTGATTTGCATTTTTGGTTCGTTTTTGCCAAAATTTTATGAGCCGCTATTTTCAAGCGGACATTTTGACCTAGGATTACAATTATGGAAAACTCAGAAGTTATTACCCACATCGTTAAAAGAGACGGCAGTACCCAACAGTTTGATTCACGCAAAATTACCAAAGCCATCGCCAAAGCCGCAGAAGCCACCGGCGAATTTGATGAAGAAACCGCTAAAAAATTAACCATCCGCGTCATTAACATCATCCAGCAATTATACTCGGATAACGTACCTAACGTGGAAAACGTGCAGGATATCGTGGAAGACGTGCTGTTGACTTCCAATTACCACAAAACAGCCAAGGCCTACATCTTATACCGCGACCAACACGCCCGCATGCGCGAAATTTCGTCCAAATTCAACGTGGACCTCGTAGACCAATACTTGCAACAAATTGACTGGCAAGTCAACGAAAACAGCAACATGGGCTATTCGTTACAAGGGTTAAACAACTACATTTCGTCCGAAATCAGCAAAGTCTATTGGCTCAATAAAATTTATCCGGCCAATGTCAAACGCATGCACTCGGAAGGGGATTTTCACTTGCACGATTTGGGGCTTTTGGGTGCCTACTGTGTCGGTTGGGATTTGCAAGATTTACTGTTAAACGGTTTTACCGGCGTTGTCGGCAAAGCCGAAAGCAAACCCGCCAAACACTTACGCACCGCACTGGGCCAAGTAGTCAACTTCTTCTACACACTCCAGGGCGAATCGGCCGGCGCGCAGGCGTTTAGCAATTTTGATACATTGCTGGCTCCCTTTATCCACTACGATAAACTGACGTATGACGAGGTCAAACAGGCCCTGCAAGAATTTTTATTTAACGTCAACGTACCTACCCGCGTCGGTTTCCAAACGCCGTTTACCAACTTGACGTTGGATTTGACCGTGCCGTCTTATTATAAAGACCAACCGGTTATCATCGGCGGGAAACTCCAAGATAAAACGTACGGCGAATTCCAAAACGAAATGGACATGCTCAACCGCGCTTTCTGCGAAGTAATGCTCGCCGGCGACGCCAAAGGCCGCGTGTTCACGTTCCCGATTCCTACCTACAACATCACGCGCGATTTTGATTGGAACAACCCCAAACTTACCCCGCTGTGGGAAATGACCGCCAAATACGGTATCCCGTATTTCGCCAACTTTATTAACTCGGATATGAACCCCGAAGATGCGCGCTCTATGTGCTGCCGCTTGCGCATTGACAACCGCGAACTGAGAAAACGCGGCGGCGGGCTTTTCGGCTCGGCTCCGCTGACCGGTTCTATCGGCGTAGTAACGATTAACTTGCCGCGCCTGGGCTATTTGTCCAAGAACGAAAAAGAATTTTTCGCCAACTTAAAAGACCGCATGGAAGTCGCCAAGACCAGTTTGGAAATCAAACGCAAAGTCATTGAACGCTTCACCCGCGGCAACCTCTATCCGTATATGAGTTTCTACTTGCGCTCCGTGCGCCAACGCTTTAACGAATATTGGAAAAACCACTTCTCCACTATCGGACTGGTGGGCCTCAATGAAGCGGCACTCAACCTTATCGGAGAGGACATCGGCTCCGAAAAAGGCCGCAAATTCGCCGAAAAAGTGCTTACTTTCATGCGCGAAACCTTAGTCAAATTTCAGGAAGAAACCGGGAATAACTACAACCTGGAAGCCACCCCGGCCGAAGGGACTTCTTACCGCCTTGCTAAGTTGGATAAGGAGCGTTACCCCGATATTATCTGCGCCAACGAGGAACTCTATAAACAAGGCCACCAACCTTTCTATACGAACTCCTCGCAATTGCCTGTAAACTATACCGACGACGTATTTGAAATGTTGGACTTGCAAAGCACCATCCAATCCAAATACACCGGCGGTACGGTACAACACATCTTTACGGGCGAGCGGATTAAAGACCTGGAAGCCATGAAGAAGTTCATCCGCACCGTGTGTGAAAAATATACGTTGCCGTACTTCTCCATTACCCCGACGTTTAGCGTCTGCCCCAAATGCGGCTACATTGAAGGCGAACATTTTGAATGCCCCAAATGCAAAGCCGAACGGATGCAGGAGTTAGACCGTAAGGTAAAAATGTTGGAAGAACAACTTTACAGTAAATAAATACCTTTTTTGGATTAGGCGGTGCATCCGTCTAACCCAAAAAAGCAGTTGCATTAGCAACTCTAAAAATACATAATAATCAGAGCGAGTTTTCACGGACTCGCCACGGCCCGGGGCAACCCGGCCCGAAAACAACCCGGGGCTGCCCAGTCTGACGATAGGCACAGCCCGGAAAAACATAAGATAATTAGGAGAAAAAGTATGACCGCACAAGAAAAACAAGCCGTAGAAAACAAGATTTCCGAACTTAAAAAAGAAATGAACGACGTGCACGGTTCCAAATGTGAAGTGTACTCCCGCGTAGTCGGCTACCTGCGCCCGGTACAAAACTGGAACAAAGGCAAAAAAGAAGAATTTGAAATGCGCAAAAACATGAAAGTAAACACCTGCTCTTGCGGTTGTGATTGCGCCAGCGACAAATAACTTTTTTCCCAGGGGCACGGCAAGGTGAAATTCGGCGGACTCATTAAATTTACGCTTATTGACTTCCCGGGCCGGCCTGCAGCAGTGGTATTCACCCAAGGGTGCAATTTCCGTTGCCGCTACTGCCACAACCCGGAACTCGTGTATCCGCACTTATTTACCGAGCCCGTGCCCCAAGAGGAAATTATGTCTTTTTTACAACGCCGCCAAGGAACCTTGGAGGGCGTTGTTGTTTCCGGCGGCGAACCCACCTTATTTGATGACTTGCCCGACTTTATGGCCCAACTCAAACAAATGGGCTACGTCACTAAACTAGACACCAACGGCACCCGTCCGGAAATGCTTGCCGAACTGATTAGCAAGAAACTCGTAGATTATATCGCTATGGACCTAAAAGCCCCGCTGGACAAATACAATCTGATTACCGGGGTGGATGCCAAGCAAGAAATTTTGACGCGTTCTATGGACATGATCCGCCAAAGCGGCCTGGAATACGAGTTCCGCACCACCTACGACAAAGAAGTCCTTACCGACGCCGACATTGAAGAACTCAAAACACTCACTAATAACACGCACTACCGCGTGCAAGAGTGTTTGCCGGTTGCCAAAGAAAAAGCCGCCTTAAAAGTATTGCATAAAGAGATTTAGTTTTTTAAGATATCCCGTCAAAAAGCGGGGTTATTTGGTTAATAATCCCAACTATAACTATACTCCCCAAATGCATACAGGGTAGAATCTCCGGTTTCGCTGGCACAAATCTGGTAATTAATATCGCTGGCAGTAGGTCTTGCCGATTTACCGTATGCTACACACTGTGCCCCCACATAATGAGTGCTATGCTCATACCCTAAAAAATAGCGTAAATAATTTGCTCCATTTTTAGTGACAACACATTGCACTTCTGCTCGTCCGGTGGCTTCTTTAGTCAAACTACACTTTCCCCAATTAAAATTGGCGGTTGTTCCCGAATCACTAAAACTCGTTGTTGGAACACCAACAGATAATTCATCAAATGAATTGGTATATTCTCCGTTAGCCAAATAATAGACTTCCTCTGCATCGGCAATACTTTTGGCCATTGTTTTGGCTTGCACATAGCGGCTTTTCCACACGGCTTTTTGATACTGCGGCAACGCTACCGCCGCCAATATGCCTATAATTAAAACAACTACTAATAATTCTATTAGCGTAAATGCTTTTACATTGTTATAAAGAGTTGTCATCCCCGAGAGTCTCTGTCGGGGATCTTCCACCTTCCTATTAAAACAAGGTTGTTTTGCCTCTTTTACTAACGACTCAGAAAGAGGAAGATTCCCGAACGCTGCGCGCCGCCAATTCCTCGGGAATGACATCTTATTTTCACATAAACCACCTTTGAAACAATTTTTCTTTGCCATATATATCCCCCCTCCTGTGTGGGGCCTATGGAAATCATAGCAAAAAAAAAAACGAAGTCAAGTGTTATTTTCCCCCGACGAAAAACGCCCCGCATACAAGCGGGGCGTTTCATCCAACAAATACATCTTTTGTTATTTAATTTCTTTAATCCCTTGCGCGATGTTACGTCCGCTGGGTTGTTGGTACGCATACAAACCAAATTCCGGCAGTACCGAGAACAAGTGGTCAAAAATATCGCTCTGGTACCCTTCGTATTTGGTCCATACAGTCGTGTTCAAAAAGCAGTACACTTCTAAGGGCAATCCTTGCGCTTCTTGTTTGAGTTGACGCACCATCAGTGTAAAATTCGGGTCGCCGCTGACGACGTACGGCCGCGAGGCCAAATACAGTTCGGCGTATTTGCGGAACGTGCCGATGTTGGTTAAATGCCGCCCGTTGAGTAAACTGTCCTGCGTGTTGTGCGTGGCATTAAATTCCGCAATTTCAGTTTCTTTTTGCGCCAAATAATCTTTTAAGAGTTCAATTTTTTTAAGGCGCGCCAGCATTTCTTTATCCAAAAATCTCACGGTATCCACGTCAATAAGCATCGTGCGTTGCACGCGGCGTGCGCGCGCTTCATACATACCGCTCCAGTTTTTAAACGGTTTGGAAATTAAATCGTAGTTGGGCACGCTGACAATCGTCATATCAAAGTTCTGCACGCGCACGCACAAGAGTGAAATATCCACGATATTCCCGTCGGCACCGGCACTGTCTACGGTAATCCAGTCGCCTATTTTTATCATCTTGTTGGTGGTCAGTTGGATGCTAGCCACAAAGCCCAAAATCGGGTCTTTAAAGATGAGTGAAAACACCGCCGCCAACGCCGACAATCCCGTAATAATATACATCGGTTTTCGGCCCAAAACGAGCGACAAAATAAACAACCCCGTTACTAGATAGACGACGATTTTGAGTGCTTGCACCAGTCCTTTGACGGGCATATTGGGGTTGCGTCCATAGAGGTGATTTAAAGCATTTAAACACGTGCAAATAAACCACGAAAAACTGAGCATGACAAAAAGCCCCGTCAGTTTACTCATAGCCGTAGCCACCCAGTCCGTATTTTCGGAAATAAATACCGTGTGCAAATTGATTGCCACGAGCGCCGCCAACATAATGCCTACCGCCGTAAACACGTGGTGTTTTTGGAGTGCCTCAAAGGCGCGGGGCGAGTGGATTTTAGCCACCAGTTCGGCTAAGTATTTATTGCAAAACCACATCGTAAAACGCGCCAAAAAATACAACACCAATAGAAACCCCGCAGCCGACAACAGTTGCGCCAACGGCACATGGTATTGGCTGGGTAAAAATTCTATTTGTTGTATGTATGATAAAACAAGTTTCATAATTATCCTCTCGCGTAAAAAACTTACTATAATAGAGTGTATGAAAAAAGTGATTTACTTCGCAACCGTTGCACTCGTATTAGCCGGGTGTTACACGCCGCTCAACAATTCCGGTGTGGCCACCACCAAACCCTGGCTGGAAATTTCCGGCCGCAAAAACGATTTTGAAGGCAAACAATACGATTCATGCTACCGCTTTAACGTGCGTTTTTGGCCACAGGAAGCCGCCGACACGTTGGATTTACAATCCTCGTGCATCACATCATGCTGTTGGCGAAGTGATAAAGAGGAAGTAACGTTGGATTTCAATAAAAACTTTGAAAAAGATTTGGCTCGTTACGGCTATGCCCGCAAATATACACCGGGGAAAATTACGTTAAAAGTAAATCACGCCAATTGGCTCAACACCACGCGCGTAAGTGTATCACCGAAGAATGTAATTAGCAACAGCGGACTCATTAAACTTTCCTACAAAACGTACGATAACCCCGCCCGCCTTGCCCAACTGGAAAAACAAGCGCAAACCCCGGTGGTAAAAAACA
>JAZRIL010000045.1:0-3399 GCA_045645285.1 Elusimicrobiaceae bacterium
ACCTTGTTTTATTAAACAAGTGGAAGATCCCCGACAGAAACTCTCGGGGATGACAATACTTTTTAATAACGGCGTAAAAGCATTTACGCTCATTGAACTACTCGTCGTTGTCCTCATCATTGGTATTTTAGCGGCGGTGGCGCTCCCGCGGTATGAACAAGCCGTTCTCAAAAGCCGCATGACGCAAGCCATTGTGTACGCGCGGGCCGTAAAAGATGCTCAAGAAAGATACTACTTGGCCAACGGGGCGTATGCTACGAATCCGGAAGAATTAGATATAGAAACCCCTTGTCCCAACGGTTGGATTTGCGATATAACTAACAACGGAGTGGAAGTCTATCCGAATAATGTAGCCGGACACATAACCATTATAACCCGGTATGATTTTTATTCGGATGAAACTCATGCGGGGAAGATTTTTTGTTGGGCGTCCTACAACGGTCCGGTGAAGTACCGTAACTTGTGCAAAAGTTATGGGCCGCTACTTAAAGATACTCCTTCGCAAGGTATTGCCTATCTAATCCAATAGGCTTTTTTGCCGTCAATGAGTTGGGGGGAGTCGTCGCGGGATTGGCTTTCGCAAAAGTCTTCGCCTGCGCGGTTGAGTCCGATGCACAACAGGTTGATAAAATTTTTGTCTGTAACTAAGTTATAGCGCACGGACGAATTCTCGTCTTTTTGGGTGAAAAGCACTTCCCAACATATTTCTTTTGGGTCGGCCTTGGTGCGGCAAACCACTTCGCCCGTGAAGTATTTGAGTCGGGCGTGTTGCAGGTTTTCGGTAGCGTGGTGGGCTTGTTCGGGCGAAAGCATGTGCCCGGAGGCCCAATTTTTTTGCCGGCCCCACAATATTACAATTTCCGTCATGCGGCTACTCTCTACGGCGTTACGGTAATACGGCAATGCCACGGCCACAAGAACGACTATAATGACCAGCACTACCAACATTTCAATTAAGGTAAATCCGCGCATTTTATTTTACTTGCTCCAATAATTGTACTAACAGTGCACGCAGTTCTTCGGGCGGAAGCGGCAAGCCCAAGGACCAGGCGGTTTCGTGCAACAAATTTTCCAGCGTTTGCGGCAAATCACTTTGTAAATTATCCAGTGAAAAGGTTCTGTCCATGCGCAAATAATCTTCCAACACCGTGGCTTGGCGTTTTTTAAAAAGTACACGCCGCGCCCGGGTGTTATTCATTTTCAGACGGAAATAGAGCGAACCGCCCACATTTAATTGCTCCAAAAATTTCCGTGCAGTTACAAAAAACAGCACCATATTTTGTGCCAAGTGTTCTATGCGTAGCGTGCTGGAAGCGTGTCCGTTTACCATTTCTTCCGACGACACAATCTGTTTATTCATCACCAACCCATACGCGTTAAATTCCGTCATCTTATATACGCCGCGCCGGTTGGAAATAACGGCGGCACCGTCTTGCACGGGTTGCAGCGGAAGTTCCGGGTTGGCCA
Source organism: Elusimicrobiaceae bacterium (assembly GCA_045645285.1). GTDB lineage: Bacteria > Elusimicrobiota > Elusimicrobia > Elusimicrobiales > Elusimicrobiaceae > Avelusimicrobium. Next base: position 1,468 of record JAZRIL010000045.1, read on the forward strand.
TAATGCCGTACGGTGCGCGGGTGGTGGATTGTTTAATCAGTTGCGGTAAATTTTTATAATTTGTCAGTGGCTCGTCGGGGTAATACGGTTGTAACGAGAGCGTACACACCACTTCGCCCTCGGCAGAAACGGTCATGGTTTTGAGGTAATTTTCAAAATGGCGTTCGGCTTTATCATAAAGAATATGCCGTAAGCGTTCGGATTTTTTACGGTGGTCCAACAGCCAAGGCAATTTGTCCGGGTGGACGATGGTTTCCGGGCGGCTACTCTGGCCGGTGCGGATGTAGGCACGTTTTAATTTGCCCACCAAATGCGGCGTTAAATTGCTTTGCGGAATTTGGATCAGCACAAACATCCGCTCGCCGGTTTTGTTGACACAAATGTTGATATCTACAAACACCACCGGGTCAATGTATACTTTGATAATGTCTTCAATGGTATTGCGTAATTTTTCGTGATAAGCAATACCGGAAAAAGGGGGGTGGGGTTGGTCATTTTTATCGTCCTGTACGCCTACGATAATCAGCCCGCCCAGCGCGTTGGCAAACGAGGCGATTACCTTGGCAAATTTTTCATAATTTTTAGGTAAAATGTACTTATAATCCAACTGTTTGCCTTCGGGTACGCGTTTTTTGCAAAAGGATACCACGTCTTCAAAAGTTACTTCGTGAAACGGTTTATCAAAAAACATAATCAGCCCTCCTGGGTTTGGCGCTATACCACTTATTTTATTATAATAAAATTAGGGCTGTGCGCTACGCTCGCCCGGAAAAATTATGAACTCGCCGATGCATACATTAGCCGGTTTGATTACGGAGAAATTTATTTTAGCCGCCCCCGACAAGGCCGCCGCCGCGTTGGAGGCATTGGCTACGCATGAAGTGTTGCAGTTGATTGCTCCGCTCAAAGCCCAGGTGTTGATTGCGTTATTTAATGTAATGGAGCCCGCCAAAGCGGCGGCGGTGTTGCGGCGGTTGCCCTTGCGGCAAGCGTCGTATGTGTTGGCCCGGTTGGAAGTGCCGCAAGCGGCTAAACTGATGGCTTCGTTTTCCGGCCCGTACCGCGCGCGGATTTCGGCGGTGTTGGAACCTGCTTTTTTGCAAGTGATAGAGGGGGTTTCCTCTTTCGGTGCCGAAGCCGTAGGCCGTGTGATGCAAACCGATTTTATTTCCGTACGTACCGATATGAAACTGGCGCAACTCATTGAGCGGCTTAAAAATTTGCCGCGTAAAAAAATCCCCGCACTTTGTGTGGTATGTGATAAAGAGGGGGTTTTAAAAGGGGTGATTTCCTCGGCGGAGTTGGCGTTTTACGGGCCGGGGTCGGTGGTGGGGTCGGTCATGAATCCGAGTGTGGCACTGCATCCGCAAGATACCTTTGCCCGCGCCCGCCAAGTGTTTGGCGAAACGGAAACCGAGGTGTTGCCCGTTGTTAATGAACGTCAAATATGTGTAGGTATTTTGCAACGCGGACGCCTCCCTGCCGACACGAAAAAAACCTTCTGGCAAAAAATTACCCGATAACAAAATCATTTTTACGAGCCAAGCCCCGCCTAATCCGGCGGGGTATTTTTTTATTGCAATAAACGAAGGCCCGTCCACCCTGGCAAGGGAAGACGAAAGGAAAGGGTAACGAAGTCCGGGTTGACGAAACTTTGCGTTCCCGGTTATTAGAGGGGTTGAGACCGCGTGCCTGCCCCATTCGCCCGTCCGGCGAGGACCAAGGGGGGCTTGACTTCGTTTTTTTTTTTGCTAGGATTTGCATATACTCATTGTACAAGGAGGAGTACACATGCAAAACAAAAGTAGTTTTAAAGGTAGTTTAAATGAAAATAAAGGGTCATTCCCGAGGAATGTAGTCGGGAATCTTCCTCTTTCTAAGTTGTTGATAAAAGAGGAAAAACAACCTTGTTTTATTAAACAAGTGGAAGAT
>JAZRIL010000046.1:0-3073 GCA_045645285.1 Elusimicrobiaceae bacterium
CATGAAAGTTCTTATTTTAGCAGGCGGGCTGGGCTCGCGCCTAAGCGAAGAAACCGTTTTAAAACCCAAACCGATGGTAGAAATCGGCGGGCATCCGATTTTGTGGCATATCATGAAAATTTATTCGCATTACGGATTTAACGACTTTATCATTTTGACCGGCTACAAATCCCATGTAATTAAAGACTACTTCGTCAACTACTATCAACAATATTCCGATCTTACCGTAGATATGGCGACCAACCAAGTAACCATCCACAAAACACGCCAAGAGCCATGGAAAGTCACCATGCTCTACACCGGACAAGATACCATGACAGGCGGACGCATCAAAAAGGCAACACCGTATATTAACCGGGAGCCCTTCCTGTTAACCTACGGCGACGGCGTAAGCGATATTGACATTGCGGCCTCTATTGCGGCGCACAAGGCCTCCGGTAAACTGTGCACGATGACAGCCGTGCGGCCGTCGGGCCGCTTTGGGGCACTTACCATTAACAACACCGATACCATTACCTCTTTCCAGGAAAAACCCAAAGGCGACGGTGCTTATATTAACGGCGGATTTTTTGTTTGTGAACCGCAAGTCATGGATTACATTTCTGACGGTGATGAGGTAATTTTTGAGCGCGCTCCTTTGGAAAAACTGGCCAAAGAAGGCCAACTCCACGCCTATAAACACGACGGATTTTGGCAGCCGATGGATACCTTGCGGGATAAGATTCAACTCACAGAACTGTGGCAAAGCGGCAAAGCCCCGTGGAAAAAATGGGAGGATTAACCGTGTTCCAAAACACCTATCAAGGCAAACGGGTACTTGTAACCGGACACACCGGGTTTAAAGGCAGTTGGCTAACGCTGTGGCTTAAAGAACTCGGCGCCGACGTGTGTGGATACGCATTAGCCCCCAATACTACGCCGAATTTGTTTGAAGCCGTCCAGGTGGAGGACGGGATCAAATCGGTCATGGGCGATATCCGCGACCGTGAACTGTTAAATAAAACCTTTCAAGCATTTCAACCGGAAATTGTATTTCACTTGGCCGCCCAACCGCTCGTACGTTTATCGTATGCCGAACCCGTGCTAACGTATGAAACCAACGTTATCGGTACGCTTAACGTATTAGAAGCCGCCCGTGCGTGTGGTAGCGTCAAAGCGTTTGTCAACGTAACTACCGACAAGTGTTACGAAAACAAAGAAATCGCCCGTGGCTACAAAGAAGATGAACCCATGGGCGGATATGATATGTATTCGTCCTCTAAAGGATGTGTGGAAATTTTATCTTCCTCGTATCGCCGTTGTTTCTTGCAAAAAGAAGGATATGCGATGGCTACCGCGCGAGCCGGAAACGTGATTGGCGGGGGAGACTGGGCCTTAGACCGTTTAATTCCCGATTGCGTGCGCAGTATTGAAGCCGGTAAAGAAATTGAAATCCGTAATCCCGCAGCCACCCGCCCGTGGCAACACGTGCTGGAACCGCTGTCGGGTTATATGCTTATCGGTTATTTACTGCTGAGCCAAGGGGCCAAATATGCCGAAGGATTCAATTTGGGCCCAAACCCCGATAGCGTGCTGACCGTAGCCAATGTGGCCGAACAAGTGGTTAAAAACTACGGCAAGGGCTCTGTGAAAGTGCACAAACACGATGACTTACACGAAGCCAATTTGCTGATGTTGGACATTACCAAAGCCAAGGAAGTGTTGGGTTGGTGGCCGACATATACCGCTCCGGAAGCCATTGAAAAAACGGTGGCGTGGTACAAACATTTTTATCAGGGCAAGTCCATGCGCGGATTTACCTTGCAACAAATTCACGAATACGAAGAGAAAATCACATGGAAAAAGAATTAAGACAAGCCGTTAAAGAGGCCGCTCTCAATTACTTCCGCCAAATCCACGGCGGCAAACGGGAATTTAAGTATATTCCGCCCTCCGGCAAATTGTTAGACGAAAACGATTTACTCAATATGATTGATGCCAGTTTGGATATGTGGCTGACCGCCGGACGTTTCAATGATCAGTTTGAAAAAGAATTTGCCCAATTTTTAGGCGTTAAATTTGCTCTGTCTACGAACTCGGGCTCGTCGGCTAATTTATTGGCTTTATCGGCGTTAACTTCCCACAAATTGGGCGATAAACGCTTAAAACGGGGGGATGAAGTCATTACCGTAGCGGCGGGTTTTCCCACCACCGTCAACCCCATCATCCAACAAGGGTTAGTCCCGGTATTTGTAGATTGTGAAGTGGGTACGTACAACATCAATGCGTCGCAGATTGAAGCGGCCTTGTCGCCCAAGACAAAAGCCATTTTTATCGCCCACACACTGGGCAATATGTTTGATATGGACGAAATTTTGGCCATTTGTAAAAAACATAATTTGTGGCTCATTGAAGACTCGTGCGATGCCCTCGGCGCGGAGTGGAAAGGCAAAAAAGCCGGAACCATCGGTCACATCGGCACCTATAGTTTTTATCCGGCTCACCATTTAACCATGGGGGAAGGCGGAGCGGTAGTAACGAATGACCCGCAACTCTACCGCATTATTTTGTCCTTCCGCGACTGGGGACGCGATTGCTGGTGCAAGCCCGGCGTAGATAATACATGTAAAAACCGTTTCAATATGCAACTGGGTAATTTGCCGTTTGGGTACGACCATAAATATACGTATTCCCACATCGGCTTTAACTTAAAAATTACCGACTGGCAAGCCGCTATCGGGGTAAGCCAAGTTAAAAAACTCCCGGCCTATATCCAAAAACGTACCGATAACGCTGCTTATTTAACAAAAGCATTATCTGATTTGCAAGACTATTTAATTTTGCCCACCGTCAAAGAAGGGGTAAAACCCTCGTGGTTTGGGTATCTGATTTCCGTGCGTAAAAACGCCCCGTTTACGAAACAAGAATTGGTGGAATATTTAGAGAAAAACGGCATCGGCACGCGCCAATTATTCGCCGGAAACCTGTTGCGCCAACCGATGATGGTGGACAACGAAATTGATTTGCGTATCGGTAATTCGCCCCTTTTAAAATCGTGCGATTTAACCGAAAAAGAATATGCGCTTTTACCGCA
>JAZRIL010000047.1:0-1552 GCA_045645285.1 Elusimicrobiaceae bacterium
GAACCCGCGGGGCCGTACAAATACGCTGCATCCCCGCCCTTCATGATGGAGAGGATATCCGTATATTTGTCGTGCACGATTTCCGCGGGCTCCTTCTTCTTGGAGGGTGCGGGGACCGGGGCGGGAACGGGCTCCGGCACGGGTGCGGGAACGGGTTCCTGCTTGGGTTCGGCACGTCTCCCGGAAACTTTGCGCCCGGGGCATTTCCGGATATTTGCCCGTATTTCGTCGTATTCCCTCGAGCCTTCCGTAACCACGGAAACGGTCTGCGGAAATCCGGCGAAATCGTGCAGTATTTCGGCGATGTAACCGGGCAGCATGTCCTTGCAATCGGTAACGGGCCCGACGTTCGTGATGCGTTTTGCATACTTCCATCCGAGCATATTATTCAGCTGCGCCCCGGACCATGAGGATGTATGGGACATCAGATAAATAACGTTTTCAACGATTGCAATGGCAGCCTTCTTGCTTTCAACGTAGCAGTTTAACATGTTGTGTTTCATAACTCAGTGATTTTAGATTGTTTAACATAAATAGAACCGTGGAAAACGTGTCAAGTTTTGAACGATTGACCGGGGCTGCACGATTGCAACCCCGGGCTGCGGTTAAACAATTAAAATCTAACTTTTTGAGTTATCGGAATTGTTCGGTAAATCGGACCGGGTTTAGAGTACTCCACGCGGGGCTCCACTGCAAAGTTTATAGTAATTGCAACATTTTCCACCCGTCCGAAACTGCTCGAGTTTCGTCGATGCTTACTTACTAAATTCCAGTATTGACAAATAACTTCCCCGTGTCCGCTCGGCCCCTTGCGTCGTGGATTTGGTACGGGGTTACTTCCAAATCCGGAGCCTTCGTCAAATTGTCCTTTTTTGTCGTTTTGGACCTTTGGCGCGTTTTGCGTGTCGCGTTTATCTTATACTCCAGTAATAGCGCCCTGCAAGCGGGCTCCCGGAGCAAACCTTCATCACGGACAAACGGGCCGTTTGTCAAGGTCAAAAACAATCAATAACTTAAAGAACTCACTGCAAAGTTATAATATTAGTTTTTACCGTGCAAATATATTTTTGCTTAATAGTAAAAATTTGCATTTCTGAAAATGCACGAAAACGGGATAAAATGGCCTCCCATGGCCCTGAGAGGCACGAAAAAAAATTTGACTTATTAGTAAAAACTTTTTTTCGGGCAAAATGTAGGCTCGCCCGGAAAAAGTAAAAATATTTAAAATCCCCGCGTATTCAGAACCCTCCGGGCGTAAAATAGGCCATTTCCGGCCATTTGTGGCACTTCCGGGGAAATACCCGTATTTTGTCCGAAATGCCCGTAAAACGAAAATAAACGGCCTTCCCGGGGCAATATAGACACTTCCGGCGGAAGGGAACGGTCCGAAATCCACGACGATAACCGCACCCCGGAAGGGCACAAATCCATCCTAAATAACAGTAAAAATATTTATTTACAGTAATAACATAAATAAAGAATTTGAAAAAGCCATTTTTAGGCGATTTCAGACACTTTCGCCGGAAAAATGACCAAGTCGGAGGCCAAGCGG
>JAZRIL010000048.1:0-12533 GCA_045645285.1 Elusimicrobiaceae bacterium
CAATAATTCTATTAGCGTGAATCCTTTTACACCTAAACTACCTTTAAAACCACTTTTCTTTTGCATACATATCCCTCCACAGGATTTTAATATACGCAAGGTCTAGCAAAAAAAAAAACGAAGTCAACCCCCTTGTTATTAGCGGCCTGGCAAAGGTCCTCTCGCTCGTCATTCCGCAGCGTCTTAATGCGGAATATAGCGAGGGGCCCTTAAAAAAACAGTTGACAAATCAAAAAAAAAAACGATAATAGAGTGTCAGAGAAAAAAAGACATATAAAAATAAGACGTCATTCCCGAAATCTGTAATCGGGAATCTCCACCGCTTTCTACTCCGCCGCGCTCGTCATCCCGGAGATTTGTAATCCGGGATATAGCGCGGCAAAAAATAAGGTGAGATGCTGAATCAAGTTCAGCATGACGACATGATAAAGGAGCAAAAAATATGAAACAAGAAAATAATAATTTGTTATCCCAACCACCCGCCCCGTTATATTCCGCACTAAGACACTGCGGAATGACGAACGGGGCGGGGTGTGGTTTCCCCTCGCTCCTTGCGGGAGAGGGTGCCCGGAGGGCAGGTGAGGGGTATAAAAAAGCCTTTACCCTCATAGAATTATTAGTCGTTGTCCTCATCATCGGTATTTTAGCCGCGGTAGCACTGCCTAAATATCAACTGGCTGTAGATAAAAGCCGGTACGCTACCATGATAGGCACCGCGCGCAGTATTGAAAACGCACAAGATGCCTACTATCTGGCGAACAATGCTTATGCCACCAGTTTAGATGAACTGCCTTTAGACTTGCAAGGAGAACCGTATGACGGCCGTTTGCGCATTGGCAATGCCGTCTTTGGAGCAGAAAGCGCTTACACCTCTTCTATCCTATATGACGGAGATGACCGCGTGGCTGGCTTTACGCTCTATCACCGTTTTGGTGGTAACTACGCGGGGCAAATTATGTGCTTTTCATATCCGGCGCACCGCGAACGGGGAAAGAAAATTTGCCAAAGTTTCGGCGGAAGTTTTGTTAACAGTAATAATTCTTGCGCCGGGAACCGACCGTGTGATACATACAAATTGACCGATTTTTAATTGGCGGATTCTTGAGTAGATTTTTTGCCGGGTTGCGGCGTCGGGGTGGTTGGCTGTTGGGCCTGCTTATACATCCGCTCCATCCGCTCTATCAGTTCGCTGTAATTTTGGCGGGATTTACGCACAAAATTCGGGTAAGCGTCTTTCACATCCAGTTTATAAAAATCGCTCCCCATCACGCTTTTCATAAACTCAACGGCCGGTTGGTTAAATACGAAAAACATAAACTTTTCGTCTAACACAGACGGGGGCTCTTCTTTGTTGGCCGCGGCTTTAGTGGTTTGAAAAATACCGGAAATAACACCTAAAAACTCCCCCGTATTACTCATCACGCCCGACCCGCTCATACCACGCCGCACGCCGAAATTTTTGGTGTAAGCAAACTCCAATTTTTTTACGTAATGCACCGGGTTGGGATTGGGCTTAACGGAACGTTTGCCGTCAAAAATAGAAATGACGGAAATTTTTCTGTCCAACAAATAGTTGCCCTCGTCAAACACCAGTATCGGCGGATACACGGGGCTTTTGATCCGGTGTAACGCACTGCGTGCGGCGGGGTTTTTGGCCAAGGCCTGATTAAACTGTTCTTGCGTAAGTAGCGTGCGTTTATTGCCGGCTTCTCGCCGGTAATATGTAAAAGGGGTGCGGTCCACGTCTAAGCGGATGAGGGCAAAATCGTTTTTAACAAAAATTTTATAGGAAAAACCCGGCATCACAAACACCGCCGGTTTTTGTTTTGTATGCGTAACACTTGCCAAAGCCGAAACGTTGTTTTCCAATAAATCTACTTGAATTTGGCATCCGTTTTTACACACCATTTCCACACAGTGCGCCGCCGTAGCAAACCAACGCCGTCCGATACGGGTGGCCTGGCATTTGCCCACTTGCTCCGCTTTTTTACCCAGCGGAAGAATATAATATTCAAACGTGTGTAAAAAATCCGCCTTGGTAGCATGTTTGGCCGCATCGGTCACCGAAACGAGCCCCACCTCCGCCGGGCACAGCGCAGGTAACGTTCCCAATCCGATAGCAAGTAGTAGCAAGCGAAGCATAAAAAAAGCGGGACGAAAGTAAGTTCCGTCCCGCCAAAATACTATTTAATTTCAGACGTACAATGCGGGCAGCGGGTGGCTTCCAGCGGGATCTCGCTGCAGCAGTACGGGCATTTTTTCGTCGTTACCGGGATGGCGGCCTGGTCTTTGGGCGCGTTTAATTTGTTAATCGCTTTGATGAGCAAGAAAATACAAAACGCCACAATAATAAAACTGATAATGGCATTTAAGAAAAGCCCCAAATTCATCGTGGTAGCCCCGGCGGTTTGCGCTTCGGCAATTGTTGCGTACGGACCGGCGGTCGTACCTTGTTTAATCACCACAAACCAGTTGCTAAAATCTACTTTGCCGATAAGCAACCCTAGCGGCGGCATCATCACATCGGCCACCATGGAATTGACGATTTTAGTAAACGCACCGCCGATAATAATACCGACAGCCATATCAATCACACTTCCGCGCATGACGAATTTTTTAAATTCGGTCATCATGTCTTTAATCATTTTTCTCTCCTTTTTTATGATATCCCACCGCCTTCAAAAGCGGGGTATACAAATCGTTCTCTACCGGATATTTTATTTCATTTGGGGGCACTTCGTCCACAAAATCCACGGGGGCCTGCTTAATTACCGCCAACGGCCGGCGTTCACCGCCTTCCCCCATACACAGGGCCGCCGCCGTGGCGAGTGAGTCCGCCACATTGACTAAGGTTACTTCCAACCGCCGGCCAAACAAATCGGTTTGGCCGCGCAAATCCCGCACACCCCTAAAGCCAGCATATGCCACGGCGGCGGCAATCACACCGGCACGCAGGGGCAAAATCATACTGTCCGTAATCACAATCCCTAATTTTTTAACACCCCATTTTTGTTGTAAGGTTTGGCGCAACTCTTGCGCAAGCGCGTATAAATGGGACGGCAACAAAAGCAAGTGTTTATCGGCGTTAGACTCATCAATTCCGGCGTTTGTCATCACCATACCGTCTTTAATGGTCAGCCAACAAAGCGGCGTTTGTAACGCCCATTGGCTTTCGCGTTTGATAAGTTCTTCTTTTTGGGCGGGAGATACAAACGGCACGCGTTCGCCTTTCCACAAGCACAGTAATTTAGAGGCCACCGCCAACACCGTTCCCTCGGGCACGGCAGGAATATGGCGCACGATAAACGCAACCAAATCGGCGCGCGGTGCAAACACATCGGTTGTGATGGCGGTGATATTCATACGTTTTCAAACGGGGCCACAAAACTGCAAAAAACTTCGTTGGCTAAAAAGAGCCCCTCCTCGCTTAATTGTATCTTTTTCCCCGCCCGAGCGAGAAGTCCGCCGCGAAGATGTTTCTCTATTTCCGCCCCAAAAAACTGCTGTTGGATAGGAGTAATTTCCACGCCGTCCAGTTGCCGAAGCCCCACGAGTAATTTTTCGCCTTCGCGTGCCTGAGCCGATAATTCTTCGGCGGATACTTGCGCGCTTTTGCCTGCCTTTATCAAACGGATATATTCGTTGATATCCGGCGCATTTTGCCGCCGCACACTCCCCATAAACGACGCGGCCGCACTGCCCAGGCCGAGATACTCGCCGTATTGCCAATAGTTCAAATTGTGTTGCGATTCGTAGCCGGGACGGGCAAAATTGGAAATTTCGTAATGATGATACCCCGTGTTTTGCAGCCGGGCGCGCGTTTCTTCCAACATCCGGCGCATTAAAAGTTGGTCGCATACGACCCCGCGTTCAAAAAACGGCGTGCCTTCTTCAATTTGCAGGCCATAGACCGAAATATGTTCCGGCGTTAGTGCGATGAGTTTTTCTAAACTTTGCAAAAATTTTTCCAACGTTTGTCCGGGAAGCCCGGCTATCAAATCCACGTTGATATTTTTAACCCCGTGCGCACGCAAGGATTCAAAAGCACGCAAAAAATCTGCCGACGTATGCACCCGGCCTAATAACTTTAATTCTTCGTCGTGAAAACTTTGCAACCCCACACTAAAACGGTTGAACCCGGCCTTGGTTAGAAAAGCCATTTTTTCCGGAGTCAGACTTTCCGGGTTGGCCTCAAATGTACTTTCCGAAAAAGAAGAAACGGGAACGAAATTTTTTTCAATCAGCGCAACCAATTTTTCCAATTGAGAAAGCGTCAGCAAACTGGGCGTACCGCCCCCCACGTACAATGTACGGCACGCTTGCCCGGCGTAGCGCGCGGCCTCGCACGCCAGGGCGGCCAAATACTCCTCCCGCAAAAAATCCCGCCCCGCAAACGAAGCGAAATCGCAATAATTACACTTCTGTTTACAGAACGGGATATGAATATAAAGTCCGGTCATGCGTTTTTATGTTCGGCTTCGTAATTTAAATACGCCAGGATAAACGGGTCCAAATCGCCGTCCATCACAGCGGTAATTTGCGAAGTTTCATACCCACTGCGCAAATCTTTAACCAGTTGATACGGCATAAACACGTACGAACGGATTTGATGTCCCCAGGCAATTTCGCCTTTTTGGCCGTATCGTTTTTCGGCCTCGGACCGTTTTTTATCCATTTCCAATTCGTAGAGTTTGGCTTTTAACATTTTTAGCGCCGTTTGGCGGTTTTGGAGTTGGCTGCGTTCAATGCGGCAAGAAACCACAATTCCCGTCGGGATATGCAACAACCGGACGGCCGATTCTACTTTGTTGACGTTTTGGCCGCCGTGGCCGCCGGCGCGGGAAGTTTCCAGTTGGATATCTTTTTCCGGGATATCAATGTTAATATCTTCGTCAATATCCGGTAGCACATCGCACGACGCAAACGACGTATGACGCCGGGCGTTGGCGTCAAACGGCGACACGCGCACCAAGCGGTGCACCCCGTTTTCGCCTTTTAAATAGCCATACGCAAACGGTCCTTCCACCATGGCGCTAAGCGTTTTAATGCCGGCTTCTTCGCCGGGTTGGGCGTCCAATACAGAAAATTTAAACCCGTGTTGTTCGGCCCAGCGCGTGTACATACGCACGAGCATCTGCGCCCAATCGCACGATTCGGTGCCACCGGCCCCGGCGTGAATAGTTAAAATAGCGTTGAGTTTATCGTTCGGTTCACACAAGCGGATGGCGCCTTCTTTTTGGGCCACTTGTTTTTCGGTTTCTTGCAACGAAGCGTGCAAGGCAACAAGTTCGTTTTCGTCCTGCATTTCTTTACATAAATCAAACAGAGCGCGGTCGTCCTCTACTTTTTTTTGCAAGGTGTAAAAAGTTTCTATAGCACTTTTCAAAAAATCCAACTGGCGGCTAATCTCTTTGGCTTTTTGGGTATCATTCCAAAATTCGGGGGCGGCGGAAACTTTTTCCAATTCGGCCAGTTCACGCTGTTTGCCGGCGATGTCATCTATCGCTTCAATTTTGGCTACGCGCGCGCGCAAATCATCCAGTTTTTGCTCAATGTCTTTAAATTCAATATTACTCATACATAAAAACCATAGAGAAAATCAACATGGTAAAAAATACCGCCGCACAAATCCATATCCACAAGTTGCCATATGCTGTATAAAAGGTCCCGGAGTCTTTCAGCAGGACCTCTGCCTGCAACAAAGCCGGCGTAAAGAGCGAAGTGCGTTGCAAAATGCGGCCAAACGGATCTATCACCGCGGAAATACCGGTATTAGCCGCACGCAGTACCGGACGGCCATTCTCCACGGCCCGAAGCACGTTGGCGGCAAAATGTTGGTGCGGGGCAGCGGTATTAAAAAACCACGCGTCGTTGGTCAAATTCACAAAAAGTTGCGCCCCTTGCCGGGCTTGGTTGAGCCACAACTGCGGGAAGATGGCCTCGTAACAAAGGGTGGCTCCTACCAAAACTCCGTCCATATCCAACGGCGGTTGCATCCGCGGGCCGGGGGTAAACATACCCAGTTCCCCCAAAATATCCACGTGTGGGAATAAACCGCGGACGATTTTTTCCAACGGGATATATTCACCGAACGGAACGAGTTTAATTTTACGGTAGAATTGTAATTCCTCGCTGGCGGGCTTAACGAGGTACGCCCCTACATATTGGTGATCGCGGTCGGATACGGAGGAACCGACCAACTGATAGGCCTCCGACTTGGTAGCCACCTTTTGCATGTGGTCCCAATACGGGTCTTCTATCAGTTCACCGGGCATTACACTTTCGGGCCAAACGGCCAATTGCACGTGTTGGGTTTCTAACGCTTCGCCGAAGGAATCCAATGTATCTAAAATTTCTTGCTCAAAAAGCGGGTCCCATTTTTTGTATTGGTCTATGTTGGGCTGTATCACCGACGCCGCTAACGATAACGCCGCCGGCTTGTGCTTGGCAACGGCCAACCGTTCGCTCCCCCAATAGTACGCGGACAACCAGGCCCCCAATGCCAGAAAAATAAAGAGAAGTCCATACTTTAAACGCCGCGAGGCCAACGCCCACCCGCCCAGCGCGCTGATTAAGATAAGCAAAAAACTTAATCCGTATACACCGCCCCAGGACGCAAGTTGCAAAAATTCCGGGCTATTCCACTGGGTATAACCCCACATCATCCACGGAAAACCTAACCCGTAGAAAGCCAAACATTGGTGCAACCACTCCAACGTAACAAATCCGCACGCCGCTAACAAGGGAAACAAAAAACCCATTTTTTTTAAGAAGTAACAACATCCGCTAAACAGCCCGGTTTGTACTGCCAACAGAGCACTTAACCCCAACCACGCGGCCACAGAGAGTGAAACGGATAAATTTCCCCCGTGTAAACACGTATAGTAAATCCAATAAAAAATACCGGCATTAAAACAAAAAGCCGTTATCCAGCCGTAGAAAAAAGTGGTCCAAAAACGGCGTATTTTGGTAAGCCCCCAAAAAAACGGGACCCAGGCCACCCACGCCAAGGCCGCGTGTGATTGCCCGGGATAACTCAGAAATACCAATATAGCCGTTACAAATACGCAGAACGATAAAAACAGAAATCGGCCCCACACGCTCAGCCGGCATTCTTGGGCGGGGCGCAATACAAAATAACGGGGCGAGTACGTAGAAATTCGGCGCACTAAACTCATAACACTTCCTTAATACGTAATTTTACAGATCTTGGCCTGGCACACCGCTTGAGCGGTCGGTCCGCATTCTTTCTCCGTGCTGGGGGTCGTGCCTGGACAGGTTTTAGCCACGACCTCTTTCAAAACAAGATTGTTAAATTCCAACGTATACATCGCATTGATAGCCGTTACGCCGGCAGGCCCTATCAAACACCCGCAGGGGTCTTTGTCTACGATGATACAATCTTCATCGGTTTCACACGCATAAATTTTGCGTGTTTTAGCCCGTACGGCCGCCACTTGTGCTTTTTTCTGCTTTTGTTCTTCCCGCAAGGATACTTCTTCTTGCGTAATTTGCGGTAACTCTACCACCGCCGGACGCGTCCGCGCCAGAAAAAACGGCAACAGCACCAGCAAAAACACCGCACATACCAACGAAAAGATGTCTTTTATTTTAGCGTTCATAAATTCGCTCCGCAACATTTTTTGTATTTCTTTCCGCTTCCGCACGGACACGGGTCGTTACGCCCGATATGTTTAACGGGCTTGGCCTCGGGATTTTTAGCCGCGGCTTCTTGCTGCGCGCGTTGCGCCGGTGTACGACGCGGCGGCAACTGTAAGCGGAAAATATAACTGACCATTAAATCGCGCACGCGGTTTAACATGGCCGAATATAATTTGTACGATTCTTTTTGATACTCAATAAGCGGATCTTTTTGGGCATATCCACGCAAACTGACGTTGTTACGCAGTTGGTCCAACTCGTACAAATTTTGTTTCCAGGCGGTATCTAACAGTTGGAGCATCAGCATACGTTCAATTTCGCTAAAGTTAATGCCTTGCTCGGCGAAATAAGCCGCCCGGGCTTGATACAATTCCTTCACTTGGCGCATGATATCATCCACCAGTTCATCATGTGTTTTGCGTCCTACATTTTCGGCCGTATACGCAAAATCCAAGGGAAAGAAATTACGCAAATTGACATTGAGCATTTCAAAATCACTTCGTTGCGGATGCGTGGGGAAGTAATACTGTTCCACCAATTCGTCGGCAATTTCCAACATCATTTGTTCCGAACGCTCTGTCATGCTCTCGCCGTCTAAAATAGCATTACGCAGTCCGTAGATAGCGGTGCGCTGTTGGTTCATAACTTTATCGTAATCCAACAATTGTTTGCGGATGTCAAAGTTGCGGCCTTCCACCATACGTTGGGCGCCTTCAATTTGGCGCGTCATGATGCGGGACTCTATCGCTTCGCCCTCTTTCATGCCCATGTGGCTTAAGATAGCGGAAATTTTAGCCGTGTTGGCAAACAAGCGCATCAGTTCATCTTCCAGTGAAATGTAAAAACGGGAAGAACCCGGATCGCCCTGGCGCGCGCAACGTCCGCGCAACTGATTATCAATGCGGCGCGATTCGTGGCGCTCGCTACCGATAACGTGCAAACCGCCCAATTGCACCACTTCCTGCTGTTCTTGCTCGTCGGCCGGATTACCCCCCAGCACAATATCCGTACCGCGTCCGGCCATGTTGGTAGCCACCGTCACGGCCCCTTTACGTCCGGCCTGGCTGATGATTTGGGCTTCCATTTCGTGGTATTTGGCATTTAACACTTTGTGCGGAATGCCGCGGGCATGCAACATACGGCTCAATTTTTCTGATTTTTCAATAGAGCGCGTGCCGACCAGCACCGGGGCGCCTTGTTTCCAAAGTCCCTCCACTTCGTCGGCAATGGCCTTGAATTTTTCGCGCTCGGTCAAGTACACCAGGTCCGGATAGTCCACCCGTTTGGACGGACGGTTGGGGCGGATTTCCACCACATCCAATTTGTAAATCTGCCAAAATTCGTTGGCTTCAGTCATAGCGGTACCCGTCATGCCGGAAAGTTTGTTATACAGTTTAAAGAAGTTCTGGAACGTGATAGTGGCCAAGGTCTGGTTTTCTTCCTTAATTTGCAACCCCTCTTTGGCTTCTACGGCTTGGTGCAAGCCGTCACTCCAACGGCGGCCGGGCATTTCGCGCCCGGTAAATTCATCAATGATGACCACTTCGCCGTTTTTAATTACGTACGCTTCGTCTACCTTGTAAAGATAATGCGCACGCAACGCCTGGTTGATGTGGTGTACCCATTCCGATTCCACATCATTATACAAGTTGGGCACATTTAAAAATTTTTCCGCTTTGGCAATACCGGTATCGGTCAAGTTGGCGGTGTGGGCTTTTTCGTCCACCATAGCGTCGTACCCGGCATCCAAATTGGTGCCTTCGTACTTGGCTTTTACTTCGTCGTCTTCCGTGATTAAACGAACTTTGAGCGAAGGAATAAGGCGGTTAACGATGTAGTATTTATCGGTGCTTTGTTCCGACGGACCGGAAATAATCAGCGGGGTGCGGGCCTCGTCAATTAAAATAGAGTCCACTTCGTCCACGATACAATAATTGAGTGGACGCAAGACGCGTTCTTCCCGAGAGATAACCATATTGTCACGCAAATAATCAAACCCAAGTTCGTTGTTGGTTACGTAGGTAATATCTTTGGCGTACATTTCGCGGCGCTGGTCGTTGTCCATATCGTGGCTAATATAACCGACGGTAAGACCTAAAAATTCGTGAATAGGGCCCATCCACTCACGGTCGCGGTGGGCCAAGTAATCGTTGACGGTAACCACATGCACCCCTTTACCGGTAAGTCCGTTTAAATACGAGGGCAACACGGCCACTAACGTTTTACCTTCCCCGGTGCGCATTTCGGCAATTTTGCCTTGGTGCAGAACAATACCGCCGAGCAGTTGCACATCATACGGACGCAACCCAATGACCCGCTGGGCCGCCAACCGCACTACGGCAAACGCTTCGGGCAAAATGTCGTTTAAGGTTTCGCCGTTTTGCAAGCGGGTGCGAAACTCTTGCGTTTTGGCTTTTAACTCATCATCGGACAAGGGTTCAAATTTTTTTGTAAATACGTTGGCCGCATCTACATAATGTTGAATTTTCTTTAAATCACGTTCACTTTTTGTTCCAAAAATTTTATCTAACGCACGACGTATCATAATTTTTCCTTCCTTTAGAATAGTATAAAAACGGTACACCCCCGGGCGGGAGTGGCCCTATTTATTTGGCAACGGGCTTTTTGTTTTTGGATTTGATTTGCAAATTTTCACTTTGGCGAGCCATCTGTTCATACTGTTGTGCCGGCTGGCGTGAGGGTGCAAAAGTTTGTGCGGCAAATTGTTCTTCGGCCCCGGCCACATATCCCTCGGCCGCCGATAAAACATATTGTCCCGGATTTTTACGCAAGGATTTTAGTTCCGCTTGGAGGGCTTTTATCACTTCGCGCAGTTGTTGTTCTTCGCTTGCACGCGCGAAATCCGTGCGGGAGTGATCCGCCCGGAGTTGAGCCAGTTGCGTTTGCGCTTGTTGCAATTCGTACGCACGCAAGGACACCGTAACCGCCCACACCTGCTCCATAACATCCGTTACATCAGACACAACTTTTTGGCGAATCGGCGTCGCGTCTGTGCCGGAAAGCCGCGCCCCCGTCCACAAGGTGTAATACGTCTCTAATAAAAAACGTAAGCGGATGGAATTATCAAAATTACGCACCGCGGCAATCAATTCATTGCGGGAAATATCGGTAGAATAAGAGTCCAAAAATTGTTGCAAAATTTCGTTGTATTGCGGATTTTGTTGGGCTTTTTCCAATACAGACGGGTTAAACCGCGCAAAAATATCCAACACTTCCGCGCGGGAAAGAGACTCCTGCGACGGCTGTGCATATAACGGCACAGTAAGGGCAACAACGGCTAAAGCGAGGACACCTTTTTTCATAATTATCGGTCAGTACGTCTATTTTCATTTTGCTTTATATTGGACATTGTCGTCAAGTAAAATCTACGCGTACGGTAATTTAACATAAACGAACTGAAAATTTTCCTTGACAAATCAAAAAAAAAAACGATAATAGAGTGTCAGACAAAAATAACAAGGAGTATTTACTATGAAAAACAAGCAAGCATTTACGCTAATAGAGTTATTAGTCGTCGTACTTATCATCGGCATTTTGGCGGCGGTGGCGTTGCCGCAATATCAAAAGGCCGTATGGAAAGCACGCAACGCGCAACTCAAAACAGCGGTGCAGGCCATCGCCCGGGCGCAGCAGGCCTATCATTTAGCCAACAACGCGTACGCTACGCATTTTGGGGAATTAGACATAGACCTCCCGTTGGATGCGCCCACCGTATCGGCGGGTATAGGCAACACGTGCCGTATTAACGCGGCCGGAACCGATTCTTTGCGTCAAGGCAAAAACTTTGATGTAATACTTAACGGCGCCGGCACGTATCATAACGTGACCGCCGTGTGGACCGATGGGCCTTATAAGTGCCAAGGATTTGTGTGGCATTTGGAAGGGGATGAAGGCATCCAATGCATGGAACACGGCGTGGAAGGGTATAAACTGGCAACGTTGGGGGATTTCTGCACTAAAATAGAACGCGGAACTTATACACAAAATTTAGACGGTTTACGGCTCTTTTCGTTATAGCAAAACCCCCGCTTAAAAGCGGGGGTTTTTAAATGGCCCGGGGGTGTCGGACCCCCGGGGGGATATGTATGCGATGAAATTTAGCGGGCAGCGGTGCGGAAGAAATTGCCCTTCACGTTGCGCGCTAACTGTACGCGCCCCATGGTTTTATCTGCCTGTACGATAACGTCTTTGGAATTGGGTTTGATACGTTCTTCACTGGCACCAAAAATATCGCCTTGTTTAATAAAACCCAATTGCCCGTGATTGTTAATTTGCACTTCCAATTTAAGGGTACCGTCTACACTTTCCGCGAGTAAATCTTCTTCACCCAGGGTAAAAGAGAGCGGGAATTTCGGGTCCACTACCCGTTTGATAGCCACGGGCACATCGGCCTCGTTCTTGACGATAATGGCGCAAGCGTTGTTATCGGCTTGGGCAAGCGCGGTCAAACGCTCCGGCACCACCACCGTGCCCGAGATATTAAAACGGCCTTCGTGGACTGTACGTTTCCAAGCGTACCCGCAGACGAGCACACTGGCAACCGCCAGTACTAACAGAAATTTCTTCATATTATTATTGTAATCAATTTTTCTTGTTTTGACAAGGGGTATTTGTACTTATATCGCTTAAACGTAACTTACGTCCGTCGTTACAATACAAACTAGGTTTTACAAATGTTTGCTTGATTTTTCAAATTCGCGCCAAGTTGAACTTGCTAGTTGCCCCGCCGCGTACCTATATGGTACGCAAGGTCGGCAAGGCAAGTTCAAATTGGCAGAATTTGGAAAATTGTAGGCCGGGAAAGACACAACGCACAAAATTGGTTTATTTTGTGCGTTGTGCGTAAAACG
>JAZRIL010000049.1:0-42894 GCA_045645285.1 Elusimicrobiaceae bacterium
GGGGGGGGGGGGGGGGGGGGATTCCTCCTCAGCAACCCGGTTCGGCAAAAACGGGCTTTCATCTTGCTTGGTTAGATGTGTTACGCTTAATCGCCATGATAGGTGTCGTTGTAATACATACAGCAAGTGGAATGGTTCACGGATTAAGAGGTTTTTTTCATACTATCTATCTGTTGGAAGTATATGAAACTCTTTGCCGATGGTGCGTACCCATTTTTATTATGATTAGTGGATTACTATTTTTAAACAATGCTAAACCCTTTAAGAAAATTTTATCCCAAAATTTTCTGCGCTTGATGACGGCTTTTATTTTTTGGGCGATTTTTTTCAATGTGTTGCTATATTACAATAAAAAACCTTTGGTGTTGTTTTATTTTCATCTGTGGTTTTTGCCCATGTTAGCGGGATTGTATTTATTAATTCCATTTTTGCGTATTATTGCAAATCAAGAAAAAACATTAAAGTACTTTTTAATTTTATGGGTGGGAGGAACTATTTTATTACCCCAAATATTGGAAACTATTTCTGTTTTTTATCCGGTACTGGCAATTTATTTAGCAAAGTATGCAGAATTATTTCAACTCTACTTTCCGATGGGATACACTGGATATTTTTTACTTGGATATTACCTTGAAAAAGAAAATTTTTCCGTAAAAACAAAATGGATTATTTATGGTATGGGATTAGTAAGTGCTTTCATATGTTTTTTAAGCGTTCCCAATGGCTCTTTTTACGCGGATAAATACGCCAAAGCGTATTTATCTCCGAATGTACTTTTTCTAAGCGTAAGTGTATTTTGTTTCGCTAAATATCATTTGAATAAATTTAAACATACAAGATTGCTTAGTACATTAGCCAAATGGAGTTTTGGAGTTTATTTAGTACACCCGTTAGTTTATAGCATTTTACACCGAATCGGCATAGAAAATTATTTAGGCAATCCAGTATATGGGGTATTTATCTTCGCTGGGTTGATTATAATAGTTTCTTTCATGATTTCCGGTATTTTAAACCAAATTCCCATTTGTAAAAAATACATCGTATGAAATTTAAACTTAACAAAAATTAATTGTACAAGGTAATTGTTATGAACAAGACAACGCAGAATTTTCAACAAAAAACCATTCTTATTACCGGCGCAGCGGGATTTATCGGCGCCGCTTTGGCCAGACGTATCTGTGCGGAAAATCCGCACGCGCGCGTGATCGGGTTGGACAGTGTTAATGATTATTACGACGTTTCCCTTAAAGCATATCGCCTTAAAGAACTCGCCCTGCTGTCCAATTTCATCTTTGTCAAAGGCAATTTAGCCGATAAAAAACTGATTACCGAACTTTTTGAAAAATACGCTCCGCAAATCGTCGTCAATTTAGCCGCCCAGGCAGGGGTGCGGTACTCCATCACCCACCCGGACGCCTACATAGAGGCCAATATCATCGGATTTTACAACCTGTTGGAAGCATGCCGCCACTCGTACGACAACGGCAAACCGGGGGTGGAGCACCTGGTATACGCCTCCAGTTCTTCCGTCTACGGCTCCAACCAAAAAGTGCCGTACGCCGTGGAAGATAAAGTGGATAATCCCGTTTCACTTTACGCCGCAACCAAAAAAACCGACGAACTCTTAGCCCATGCGTATGCCAAACTATATAATATTCCCTGCACGGGCTTGCGTTTTTTTACGGTTTATGGCCCGGCAGGACGGCCCGATATGGCCTATTTCGGGTTTACCGACAAACTCGTCAAAGGGGAAAAAATTAAAATTTTCAACTTCGGCCGTTGTAAGCGCGATTTTACGTATATAGACGACGTGGTGGAAGGCGTTCTGCGCGTAATGCAACGGGCTCCGCAACGCAAACAGGGAGAAGACGGCCTGCCGGTGCCGCCGTATGCCCTGTACAACATTGGCAATAATTCACCGGAAAATCTGCTGGATTTTGTACGAATTCTGCAAGAAGAACTCATCGGCGCCGGCGTGTTACCGGCCGATTATGATTTTGAGGCGCATTACGAACTTGTCCCCATGCAGGCGGGCGATGTGCCCACCACGTATGCCGACACGTCCGCCTTAGAAAACGATTTCGGCTTTAAGCCCAAAACTACCTTGCGTGAAGGGCTGCGCCAATTTGCCGTGTGGTACAAAGATTTTTACATCAAGGAGAAATAATATGAAAATAACCGTCGCCGGGACAGGATACGTAGGGCTCTCGCTGGCTACCCTGCTTGCCCAACATAACGACGTAACCGCCGTAGATATTGTGCCGGAAAAAGTGGATTTAATCAACCGCAAAAAATCGCCGATTGCCGATAAAGAAATAGAAAGTTTTTTAACGGAAAAACCCCTCCGCTTAACCGCCACCACCGATGCCCAAAGCGCCTACAAACAGGCCGAACTGGTCATTATCGCCACGCCCACCAATTATGACCCGCAACAAAACCATTTTAACACGTCGGCCGTGGAAGAAGTGATCGCCCAAGTTCAAACATATAACCCTGCAGCTACCCTGGTTATCAAATCCACCGTACCGGTGGGATATACGCGCCATATCCGGCAAAAAATGGGCATAAAAAATATCCTGTTCAGCCCGGAATTTCTGCGCGAAGGCCATGCCCTGTATGACAATTTATATCCTTCCCGTATCGTGGTAGGGACCGACCTGTCTGATGAAAAACTAACCCAACAAGCCCACCGCTTTGCCCAACTGCTTCAAGAAGGCGCCGTCAAACAAAATGTGCCTGTTCTTTGCATGGGATATACCGAGGCCGAAGCCGTTAAACTCTTTGCCAATACGTATTTGGCCTTGCGCGTGAGTTATTTTAACGAGTTAGATACCTACGCCGAAATGAAAGGATTAAACGCCCGGCAAATTATTGAAGGCGTCTGTTTGGATCCGCGTATCGGCAACCAATACAACAACCCGTCGTTTGGGTACGGGGGGTATTGCCTGCCTAAAGACTCCAAACAACTCTTGGCCAATTATGCCGATGTACCGCAAAATATCATTCAAGCCATCGTGGAGTCCAACCGGACCCGCAAGGATTTCATCGCCGACCAAGTGTTAAAACAAGCCGGATATTATAACGAAAACAGCACCTTTGACCGCCAAAAAGAACACCCCACCACCATCGGTATATTTCGCTTAACGATGAAAGCGGGGAGCGATAATTTCCGCCAAAGTTCCATTCAGGGCATTATGAAACGCATCAAAGCCAAAGGAGCCACCGTTATTATTTACGAGCCGACACTGCCCAACGGTAGCACCTTCTTCGGTAGCGAAGTCGTCAACGACCTGCGCGCCTTTAAAACGCGCTCCCAAGCCATTGTAGCCAACCGCTACGACACGTGTTTGGACGACGTGCAAAACAAAGTTTATACCCGGGATTTATTTAAACGGGATTAGCCCAGGGACGCTAACCAACCTTAAAAATTCCGAACCGAAAATTATGCTGACCGTACGTTGTTCCAAAACCACGGACTTACCCTACAAAGCGCGAGCACTTAAAACCAGGGTATCAATTGAAATAAAATGAAAAGCCCCGCAATCGCGGGGCTTTGATAACGGTTTTAAAGCAACCGGTCATAAATTTCTTTATCTTCTGCGCTAAAACAAACAAAGACAATTTCTTGAACATGAGAAAGGGGAACTTTTGTTACCGCATCCACCGCAAGACGGGCGGCCAGTTCTTTAGGGAAACGGTATACCCCCGTAGAAATGCACGGAAAAGCCACCGTTTCACACGCGTGTTTTTCGGCCAAGTGAAGGGCATTTACGTAGCAATTTTTCAAATTTTCTTCTTCCCGGTGTCCACCCCCGTACCACACCGGACCCACGGTATGAATGACATATTTGCAGGGCAAACGATAGGCAGCCGTTATCTTGGCTTGCCCGGTTTGACAACCGCCCAAGGAACGGCATTCTTTTACCAGTTCCGGCCCGGCGGCGCGGTGTATCGCCCCGTCCACACCGCCACCCCCTAAAAGTGTACGGTTGGCCGCATTGACGATGGCGTCTACACGAAGTTGCGTGATATCACCTTGCCTGACAGTCAGTTTTACCATATTTTTATTGTAGAAATTTACAGACGGTTTGTATACCGCCCCGCCCTCAAATACTTCAATTTAGCCGCGGCAAGGGTATACAGAAAAGTGTATAATACCTTATATTATTTGATCGTACACAAGGACAGTATATGCTTTTGAGACGACCACTAATAACGGGGTGTCTAGTAGGGTTTATCCTATGGGGAGCAACGGCAACCTGGGGGAAAAATACCTTTGTGCAAACGTGTGAAGATGCTATAAGCACTACCTGGAAAGAAGGGCGTATGGAGTTGATTGTCCCCGTTAATACGTGGCACAACCGGAACAGTTACTCCCACAAGCAAATTGACCGATACAACGAACGTCCCTGGGGCCTTGGCCTGGCTAAAACCTACGTGGACGACAAAGCAAACCGACACCGGTTGTTGGCACTGACATTTCAAGATTCGTTTAATAAGCCGGAACCGACGGTGGGTTATTCGTGGCAAACGGTGTGGCGGGCAGAGCACACCTTTCGCCCGACCTTGGGCTTTGTAGCCGGGGTTACGTTGCGCGATAGTTACCATTGGATTCCTATTCCCGCCGCCATTCCTATCGTAGGGTTAGACGTGGGACCTTTCTCGGCAGAAACTACGTATTTACTCGGGTTTGATGTACTGTTTAGTTGGATAACGTGGCGGTTTTAAACGACTGTCCCCAGCCAAAAAATATACTTCTAATTTTCTTTGCGTTTCAATCAAAAACTTATGCTGTTGTTAGAAGATAAAACCTGACTACATCCACTCACATTTAACAGCACACAGTTCTTCTTGCGTTTGGGTGTGGACAAGCGAGTGCAACGTATTATGTTCGTCTAATTTTTGTACTTTGCAGGTCAATTCCTCGCCGCATTTTATTTCTTTCTTAAAAACGATATCTATGTTTTTAAGTTTCTTTTCGTGTTTCCACCTGTAAGGTAGCGGCTCCAGGGCCCAGACGATATAATTGCCGTTATTGGCATGCATATTGATATCAATATCGTTGTAGCGCACCTTAAAAGTTTCTTCATAGTCTGCTTGGGTAAGCGGGGGGATTTTAGCAAACTTCAAATCTGTTTCGTTGGGTACGAATTTAATCATATTTTCATTGTCTTTTAGCACGTCACCCACGTGGGCAATAGCCAACGTATCCGCATGCACTAACGCCCATATACTGGATGCCCGCCCACACAAGGCACCGTCCGCATAAACTTCAAAATTACGATACGCAAACATACGGTTGTATCCGCGCGGTTGTGTTTTAACAGTCAGTTGTTTTACGTTAACGGGATACGTGGTAAATTCAATACGGTATTTCAAAAGCACCCACAGTAAATGTTGCGGATAAATGGCAGAATAGCCAAAGCCCAACCGTTCGGCACTTTCGGCTGCCATATCTTGGAAGAAGTTTAAAAGTGAAAAAGGTTTTAAATTGCCGCTACAGTCGCAATCGGAATAGCGGATGTGGATATTTTCTTCTAATATTAAATTTTGCATATTATTCTCCTTTTCAAGTAGTATAGCAAAATGCGTGCTAAACTCCTACTATCGCTTACCTTCGTAAAGTTATAAAATGAGTATATGACTAGTTTCTTTGTTTGTTTGGGAGTTCTTATCCTTTCTTACTTCACGTACGCCAAGTACGTGGAACGTGTTTTCGGCCCGACTACAGACCCAACGCCCGCCGTTCGCTTTGCTAATGGCGTAGATTACGTGCCCATGCCCTTGTGGCGTATGGTACTTGTGCAACTGCTAAATATTGCCGGACTGGGCCCCGTATTCGGCGCCATTGCCGGCGCGTTGTGGGGGCCTTGCGTGTTTTTGTGGATTACGTTGGGAACCGTTTTTGCCGGAGCCGTGCATGATTTTGCATGCGGTTTTTTGTCTGTTCGCAACGACGGTAAATCCGTTTCCGAAATTACAGGCATTTATCTGGGGCCGCGTATCCATATGTTCATGCGTATTTTCAGCGTAATTTTGCTTGTAATGGTGGGAACCGTCTTTGCGGTGGGGCCCGCCAATTTACTGGTATTTTTATTTAAGGGCCACGCGGCGCAAGGCAGTTTGCTAACCAATATGTATTTTTGGCTGGCACTTATTTTCCTGTATTATTTCTTTGCCACTTTTTTGCCGGTTGATAAAATTATCGGGCGCATTTATCCGCTGTTCGGTATTTGTTTGATAATTATGGCACTGGGCGTGACGGGGGGAATGTTTGCACAAGGATACCAAATCCCCGAGATTACGTTGCACAACCTGCACCCCACCCACCTACCTATTTGGCCGCTTATGTTTGTGACGGTGGCGTGCGGGGCTATATCGGGCTTTCACGCCACGCAATCGCCCTTGATGGCGCGGTGTGTAACAAGCGAATACCAGGCCCGCCAAGTGTTTTACGGCGCCATGGTGTTGGAAGGCGTTATCGCACTTATTTGGGCGGCGGCGGGATGTGCCGTATACGAGCGTACCGGCGGGTTCATGACGGGCTTGCAAGAAATGCTGGCACACAGCGGACAAGCGGGCGTGGTGTATGATATTTGCTTAAAAACAATCGGGCCGCTAAAATGGGGGACGGTTTCTTTTGGGCTGTTGTTTGTGATGATTGGCGTTATTGCCTGCCCGATTACGTCGGGAGACACGGCTTTTCGCGCTTCGCGCTTGGTGCTTGCCGACTGGTTCAACGTAGACCAGAAACCCTTTTTAAAACGCCTGTATCTAAGCGTTCCGCTACTACTGGCCGGCGTGATTATCAGCCAGTTGCCTTACGATATTATCTGGCGGTATTTCAGTTGGTCTAACCAAACGCTGGCGATGATTGTACTGTGGGCCGCTACATTTTATTTGTATGGTAAAAACCGGAATTATTTTATCACGCTCATTCCGGCCATGTTTATGACAACGGTAAGTATTACGTATTTCTTAATTGCGCCGGAGTGCTTACACCTGCCTGCTTATGTGGCGTGGCCGCTGGGACTGGTTCTAATGGCAGTAATGTCGTCTTATATGATAGTCAAGATGAAAAAGGGAAAATAATATGCGAAAAGGAAAATTGGAAAAAGCGTTTACGTATTTTGAATCGCGGGTATTCAAACATTCTACCCAATTATCATCTATTTACGTTTCAGTCAAAAATTGGTAATTTACAAGTATGGTAGAAATTAAAACACAAAATAATTGCACAACCTGTATTATGGAGGGGATACTGGATGGCACAACACCCCTTCGTATTTCTACCTCTCAACTACGCAACCAGAAAATACAACTGGTCGGACAAAATATTACTTCGTGGAATACAGATTTTGTAGTAACTCTTTTCAATGCTTTCAAAAACATACCGCGCGAAAATATTACTTATTCCCAACTTCCTGAGGGAATGGAGCAATTACTGCGTCTGGCCTTTCAAGCTCCTCATAAAGAAGAGGAAGTTTCCCTGGCTAAATTACCTTTTTTGGAACGCCTCGGCGATTGGGGCTTAGGATTTTGCCGCTCTGTCAAAAAAGGCAGTATTTTTATTCACGCATGTATTGTTTCTTGGGGTAGGCAACTAGTTGGCAAGGCCGTTTACCGCAGCAAAGATTTTTGGATGGTTTTAGCCGATTGCGGTCCGAAATCCATCCTAATTGTATCTCTTATCAGTTTCATGGTCGGGCTTATTTTGGCCTTTGTAGGGGCTTTGCAACTTAAAACCTTTGGGGCACAGATCTACGTAGCCAGTTTGGTCTCTATTGCTATGACACGCATTATGGGAGCAATTATGACAGGCATTATCATGGCCGGTAGAACCGGGGCATCTTATGCAGCTACCATTGGTACCATGCAAGTTAATGAAGAATTAGATGCCTTGCAAACCATGGGAATTTCAAAAACAGATTTTCTGGTTTTGCCGCGTATGAACGCATTGCTCCTTTCTATGCCTATTTTGGTGCTACTGTCAGATTTTTTAGGCATCTTAGGCGGCTGTTTTGTGTGTGTGCTATTTTGGAATATTCCGTTCTCTGAATACCTTAAATACACCATCAATTCTTTTACGATGACCAATTTTCTGGTGGGGGTTTTCCACGGACTTGTTTTTGGACTGATTATTGCTTTGTGCGGTTGCTATTTCGGCGTCAATTGCGGACGCAATGCTGATAGTGTAGGAACGGCCACCACCAATGCCGTTGTATATTCTATTGTGTGGATGATTGTAATGACAGGCGTGCTTACCGTTCTCTGCTCTTGGGTGGGAATATAATGAAACAAAATACGATCATTCGCGTGAAAAATTTAAGCATTGGTTATGAAGGAAAAATAATCATGAAGAATCTCTCGTTTGAAATTCCCAAAGGAGATATCTTTATCATTATGGGTGGCTCCGGCTGCGGAAAGAGCACCCTGCTACGCACGCTGACAGGCCTTATTCCCGCCCAAGCCGGACAGATTTGGATTCGTAATACAGATTTTATAAACGCTACTTCGGCAGAAAAATTGGATATTATGAAGCATAGCGGTATTTTATATCAAAGCGGGGCCCTATTTAGTTCTATGACATTAGCAGAAAACGTGGCGCTTCCGTTGCAACAATATACTGCTTATACAGTTGATAAAATTCGCCAAATTGTATCATTTAAGTTGGCTTTGGTAGGATTATCGGGTTATGAAGACTATTATCCGTCCGAAATCAGCGGTGGCATGCGTAAACGCGCCGGGCTGGCTCGTGCTTTGGCCCTAGATCCTGAGATCGTTTATTTTGATGAACCATCTGCCGGATTGGACCCGGTCAGTTCCAAAAATTTGGACAATTTGATAGTAGAAATTAACAAAACATTGGGTACGACTATTATTGTGGTAACGCATGAATTGCCTTCTATTTTTGCCATTGGAAAAAATAGTATTTTCTTAGATAAGACGATTCGGACCATATCGGCAAAGGGCAATCCAAAAGAATTACTGAAAAATCCGCCCAATGAGCAAGTATATGAATTTCTAACAAGAGGAGAGCAACATGAAAAAGGAACCAAATAAAAAAGCCATCGGGCTATTCTTAATTATTGGCTTTGCATTATTTTTTGGACTGATAGGCCACACTGTCTTCCATAAACTACATGCGGATACAAAAGACCTGGCCGTAATGTATTTTAGCGAATCTTTACAGGGGTTGTCAGAAGGGTCTCCCGTTATATTTCAGGGAGTAGAAGTAGGCAAAGTTACACGTATCGTTCTGGTGACTAACAAGGATGATTTGAAATTTCATGTGGCGGTCTATGTGCGCTTTAAAGAAACAGAGATCATAAGTGCGGGTTCTCTTTGGGAAAAATTGTGGAAAAAAGACAAAAAAAATTTTGATTTCTTATCACTCCTGATCCAAGAGGGGATGCGTGCACGCCTGGCCTCGCAAAGTTATTTAACGGGGCAATTGAGAATTGACCTGGTGATGTTGCCCGATACCGAAATCAAGATGTTTGAGAGGCCCAAGGAGGAAAATATCCCGCAGATTCCGACAGTTCTATCTGCAAGAGAAGAACTGTCTAGAGGATTGAATGCTTTGCAACTTCACAAGACGCTTGAAAGTATCAGTCAGGTCTCAGAAGTATTAGGAAAAGAATTGCCTGTCTTATTGCCGGCTCTAACGGAAAGTTCCCAACACTTAGACAAAATGCTATTCAAGTTGGACAGAAGTAGCGACGAAACCATTGCCAATTTAAATGAAGCATTACACGATGTTTCCGATACGGCCAAATCTATGCAGAATTTGACGGATTATTTAGAAAGACACCCTGAATCACTCATTCAAGGAAAAAAAGGAGAATAATATGAAACTTATCAAAATCATCATCCCTTGCTTGTTAGTTGGCGGTTGCTTTTTTGGCACTAGTAAAAGTTCCAAATTTTATACACAATCTTCCGTAGCGGCAGAGGCAATTTCTACTGAATATAAATCCTTTGTAGGAGTTAATAAGATCCAACTACCCAAATACATAGACCGCCCGCAAATCGTTACACGACAGAAAGATTCTGCACAAGTGACCATCTCCGAATATAACCGCTGGGTAGAATATCCTGCTGTTTTAGCCACCCACGTCTTGACCGAAGATTTAAATAACCTGCTTCCCACCGCAAAAATCAAAATGAATCTGTTAAAAGGGGAACAGTTTGATAGACTAATTTCTGTGGAAATCACTGAACTAACGGCCGTTTTGGGGGACAAAGCAGAACTGGTTGCTTGGTACACAATCAAAAACGATTCCGGCAAAATATTGACCCAGCAGAAATTTGAGAGTACCGTTCAAATTGGTAAAACTTACGATGATGTAGCCAAGGGTTATAGTCAATTATTAGCCCGGCTTAGCCAAGCAATCGCCCAAATGTTGATTCAACAATAATTTGATTGCCCACGTGAAAAGAACCATTCCGACGAGGGAATCAAATTCGCCGCAGAATCCTTGGATTTTGAATTGAAAGGCCGAATTTAAAGTTAGACTTCTTCAGGAAGACACGAACACCGATGCGAAAAGGAAAATTGGAAAACGCGTTTACGTATTTTGAATCCGGCTCTGTGCTGTTGGTAACCTCGCAAGACCGCCAAAAAGATAACGTGATGACGATATCATGGCAAATGGTGCTTGATTTTACGCCGCGAATTGCCCTTTGCACCGGAAGTTGGAACGATTCTTTTGACGCGATTATGCGCACCAAACAGTGCACGTTGTGTGTGCCCACCGTGGATATGTTGGATAAAGCGGTCGGTATCGGCACGGTGCACGCATCCGAGTGCGACAAATTCAAACTCTTCCAACTTAAAAAGCAAAAACCTGCCCGGGTAAAGGCCCCGCTGATTGCGGATTGTTTGGCCGCCCTGGAGTGTAAGGTGGTTGATTACGTGAAAAAGCATGGGATACTTGTTTTGGACGGCGTAGAACTGTGGGAAAATCCGCGCAAAAAAGAGCGCCGCGTCCTCCACGCTAACGGGGACGGAACTTTCTTTGCAGATGGTGAATTTTTTAACCGCCGTAAAGAAATGAAATCCCGCTTGCCCGAAGGGGTGACACGGTTGTAAGTACGCTTTTGCATCAACAATATAGTACAATAAGTCCATGAATATTTTATTTATCAATGCATGTCCGCGCAAGAACTCTAACACAAAACTGTTGGCAAAATATCTGTTAAATAAATTAAACGAAAACGTCCAAGAGCGTGACCTTAACAAAACCGCTATCTTTCCTCTCACCGAAGAAATGGTGGAACAACGAACAAACCTAATCAGCAAAAACGATTTTAGTCACCCGTTATTTACGCTTGCCAAAGAGTTTGCCGCCGCCGACAAAATAGTAATAGCCAGTCCGCTTTGGGATTTATCTTTTCCGTCGTTGTTAAAAATTTATCTAGAGCATATAAACGCTATCGGCGTAACTTTTGCCTACCAAGCAGACGGCAAACCGTACGGTTTGTGTAAGGCCCAGAAATTGTATTACATAACAACTGCCGGAGGGCCTATCTTCAACGATGTGTATGGTTACGGATATGTAAAAGCACTTGCACAGCAGTTCTACGGCATAGCAAATATTTACTGCATTAAAGCCGAGAATTTGGACGTGAACGGTGCGGATGTACAAAATATTTTGCGCCAAGCCAAGCGCGATATTGATGCTTTGCTTACGCAAAATAAATAATATTCTTATTAAAATGGAAAAAGCCCCACTACTAGCGTGGCTTTGTTTCCGACTCTTTTAAATTTGGGCGGTTAGTTTTTAATGCTTTTAAATCTGCACGAAATTCAAAGATGAGTATAATCTGCCAAAATAGGAAGATAAGCGTTACAATATCGTCACACATACGGCTTCCCATAAAGTCTATCAGCGCGAAAATATAGCCCTGTTCTGTTGTTACAAAAAGCATGGCTGTTTCCCACGCAAACATGGAAAACCTTTTATCCATAATCGGAATTAAGTTGTTGTTTTCATCATAAACAAGCCGCCGGATACGCTTTGTTTTGTAAGAAACAGATTTCAGAATAAATACAAAAGCACAAATAAACAGTTGGAATAGAACATTCGCCCAAATCCATTTCTTCTCGCAAATATTATGTGCCACACCCGAAAAATCGTAGTCGTATTGAACCATATTGGGAATAGAATCCCAATATATATAGTAAACTACGATTTCTGTGATAAGAACAGAAAAAGTTAAGAAGATGGATAAATAGGTTCTAAACTTAATCCCTTTGGCAGTATTGCCGGAAATAAGCAGTTTTATAAATTGTATAAAAGACGACATATAGACTAGCGTTGGTATCTAGGGGTGGTAGCCGGATCAGCCACACAATATACTGTAAATTTTCTTGTATAATAAATGCCCATGGTCAAGGATACAAGGGCTTCATCAATCCAATCATTATTGGTTATCAGTTTAACAATTTTCCCATTTGGGCAAAGTTTGGAAAAATCATGCTCGTGTTTGCGGCCCATACCCCAGAAGAAAAAATGATCTCTTTCTGAATAGGTCTGAACATTTGAATAGTTGTCCGCCTTTTTATCCATAATAAACTTTGAATTTGTACAACCGCACAAAATACCTGCACATAAAATAGCACCTAAAATAAATAATTTGTGTTTTTTCATAGTTTAGCGCCTTCTTGGATTAAAATCCAAATTGTTTTTATTTAACTTCCCTCTTGGTTTTAATTGTACATAATCTTAGGATAATAAACAACCTAACGACGCTATAAAATATATCTTTTTGATTTTCCGCTGCAAACATGTTCCGAATCCCCAAAATCCAGGCCGATTTGCCTGCACGCTTTGTCTTGTGTGCAGACCGCCTTTTCTTCTATGCCCACTAACATCATTCCGCGCGCGGACAAATTCATAACCGCCTTGTGTAGCATGCGCGGGCGGGGGGCCACAACCTAGTGCCTGCAGGTGTGGCCCACACTGCGCCGGGCAAGTGAAAAACTTTGCAAGGTATATCTCGGTCCATCAAATAATCGCTTGCTTTTTCACTCGTCCCCCGACCGGGGACGAGTGAGGCGGTGATTATTGCACGGGTTACCGAGATAGCTCAAGTAATATCGCCGCTTTTTTGTCGGCCAAAATTTGAAGTAACTAACAGGAGGAAAATATATGATGTATAAATGTGCAGGACAAGGTGTGACAAAAATCCGTCACCCTTATCAAGTATGCGTATTGTCATAATTTGGGTCTTGGTATGCAATATGAGGTATGGTTAGAAACGGGACAACGCGCTTGTGTGTCGTTTGGAGACAAATCTATTCCGCACGAAGTATGCAAACAAGAAACAAATGGCGCCCAACCGGAAGCCAGCAGTGATGGCCAAAGATATTTTTACCCGTAGGGGGGAATGAGTTGAAACAACAAAAAATCCAATTGCGGTCGGCGAAATTTTTACCTGTCGCAACGAAAATGAAAATCCGCTTGCCTCAAGGCGCGGAACGACTATAACGTCTTATCGGACTTTAATTTCACGTTGAATCTTATTGCTTTATGCGCGAAATTGTGTAGATAGGGGTTAGTATGCCGCCCCTTCGGTTTCGGTCGTTTTCAAGATGGATGGACCGAAAAATAGCGGTTGATAAAAGTTACGGTAAAAGTTCGTCAATAATGAAATGTGTTTTTGTGCATAAGACGCCAGCTCTTTAATGGTATCATCCGTTTCGGATAAGGCCGTCAAATCCGGTTGGGAAACAGCGCCGGAAATGTGTTGCGAGGTTAACACATATTCCCCGGTTTGCGGATACACCCGTAAAGCATGTTCTTCGTCAGTCAAACTAACCATCATTTCAGATATTATCCCTTGATGCACGTTGGCGGTAACCCGTACGGGAGCCTTTTTATTTACATAACTGTATTGTTGGTTTGTCAGATTGTAAGAAGTGGGGACGTCTGAATAGTTGGACGTCTTGTGTATCAGGGAACGAAAACTGGGGGAAACCAAAGAACCATCTTCCCGGATGACGAAAACAAGTTCTCCCGCTACAGGAAGTTCCTTCCCTTGTTCGGTTACGAGAGAAATGAAAGCCTGTACCTGAACATAGCCCCCTTGTGCATTGTTTTGTTTGTTTCCATAACGAAATTGACGTTTTAGACTTGCCTGTTCTTCTTCACGGATTTCTTTTGCAAAACGGTCTATGCTTGTGTGAAGCACACGCACCGGAGAGGAAATTTCCAAAATGCGGTGCGTGACGGGGTCGGTAATTACGTGGGCGTTTCTATCCGCGTACATCAATTCCAACGGTTCTGCGCTGAAACGGAAGGAGCGTTCCTCTGCCAATTGTCCTTTGTTATACACTCTTTCACGAAAACTGACGTCGGCACTTTGTTGATGTGTCAACACGAGCAAGGAAGAAGGATTACGGTTAACCGTGGTGGAGCGTTGGTAACGATTGTTGGATGATGCACATAAACTATTCCAACCTGTATCGGCACGTTCGGAGAAGTAACCCCGTTTTTGAAATAACCGTAAATCGATTAAGTTAATCAATCCGTCTGCATCATCACATGTGATTGACGGGGCCTGATTCATAATACTATCTACGTGGATGTCTAACTCGCTGGAATAGGATGGGTGCGCGTGTGAAAATTCGGGCCAGTACTGGTCTGCCAAGCCAAAGTAATGTCCAATCTCGTGAAGTAAAACGGTTGAAAACAAGTTGGCATTGTCTGTTAATTTAGCAAACGATAGCCGATGGGGCCGTCCCGCAAGGAAACAACCGGCGGTATGTTTGTCGCCGCAATCGTTTCCGATTGAAAGGATGATATCCGGCGCGGTCATTCGTTTCGTGACGGTAATTCCTTGTTGGAGTAACGGTTCGATATCTTGAAATTCTTCCGCGCGTCCGCTCTGCTTAATAATCTCTAATACTTTTTGGGGCCATTGTTGCACACTTGAAATAAACAGTACTTCCTCTTGTGGAGAAACTTCCGGAGCGGCATCAAAATAAATGGGTTCTTGGCGCAATAACTTATCCACCGCATAGCGAGAATTGGTAAGAGCCGAATCCATAATTCCCCATGCGTAAGCAGAAGTTGTTCCCGTTAATAAACAAGCCAATAAACCTATAATTCGTTTCATTTCTATATCCCTTCTACTATTAGTATATACGTATAATCCGCCATATTCAAGTGAAAAAAGGTCCTATTCCCGGATAGGTCATAAGGCCCGCTTTGAAACTTGAAAAGATATTGTCGCAAAATAAAACCCCCGCTAATGTGCGGGGGTTTTGCTTGCTTAAACCGGTTTATTTGGCTTTGTTAAATCCTTTCCAGATTAACGCCGCCAACGCAGCCCCGATAAACGGGCCAACCACAAATACCCACAATTGGCACAGGGCTTGCCCGCCCAATACCAAAGCAGGCCCAAAACTGCGGGCCGGGTTGACGGAAGTGCCGGTCAGCGGGATGCCCATAATGTGCACAAAGGTCAGCGTCAAGCCGATAACCAATCCGGCAATGGCGGCGGTTTTCTCGCTAGAGGTTACGCCTAAAATGGTCAACACAAAGATACAAGTTAAAATAACTTCCACGATTAACGCGCCACATGCAGTTAGACCGATTGCAGAGGCGGAACCGTATCCGTTAGCCCCTAACCCGGTTGCGCTAATGCCACCGAGATTGGTCATGTTGATAATAGCGGCTAACACAAGGGCGGCCAATAAAGCACCGATACATTGCGCAAGGACATATCCCCAAAAATCTTTGGCGGTCATTTTGCCGCTCATCCATACGCCTAACGAAACGGCCGGGTTGATATGACAACCGGAAATATCGCCAATGGCGTATGCCATCGCCACGATAGACAAGCCAAACGCAAGGGCAATCCCTAATGTGCCCAGCGTTGCACCCGCAATGGCCGCGGAACCGCAACCAAAGAGAGTTAAAACAAACGTACCTAATAATTCGGCAGTATATTTTTTCATTTATTCTCCTAGTATTTGCGCGCTATATAAGCCGCATAACTCTTATATTATATCAATTTATGCGGTGCGGCCTGTAACAACTTGTTTAGGTTTCCGGTTTTGGAAAGAGAAAATTTTGGGTACAGGTAAAAAGCACAATTAAGCGGAAAATAACAGGGCCGGCATCAAGTGTCTTAATCTTTCTTATTATGTAAAAAGCCCCGCTGTTTGCGGGGCTTTGAACGGTAGATGTATCACGTGATGTGTTAAAAATTAAATTCAACACTTCCGTCACTTTTGGTCACTTGTCCGGCCGCACCGCTTTCGCCGGCACTTGTCTGTTTAGCAATCAGTTTTTTTGTATCAATTTCTGCAAACATGCCTTTTTGGGCGACTTCAAACAAATCGGTACTGCCGGAAAGTTCCACTTCCGCACGATCTAATGCAGAAACACGAATTTTGTTTGCGTTAACATAGTCAATATCAATTGATGAACTTCCTTTTGCATCTAAGTTTACGTGAGAAACGGAAACATTTTTCATGGATACTTCACCATTTTGGCGGGTTTTAATAGTTAATTCTTGCCCTTGAAATGGAGTCGTAGATTCAAAATCCGCTTCTCCGGAAACACGTATGCGAACCAATTGCGGGGCCGTTACACGGATGTTGACATCATTATCGTCCCCTGTAAAAAAGGGTTCGTTGTACTCAATGATAAGGGTATTATCTTTTACTTTTATTTTGGTGGCTTTTACCAGTTTGGCCGGGCCGCTAATTGCAAAAGCGTGGCTCGTCCCTTGTGAAAAATACACGTTTACGTCCCCGCCGTTTACTTCAATGGCGGAAAAAGCAGGCGCGTTTGGTACTTCGCGCGTTTTATACTCTTGTGCTTCAACAAAAATACAACTCCCCAGTATGGCAATGATTGCTGCTAATTTTGTTATTTTCATAATCAGTCTCCTTAAACTATATTATAACACACGATACGCTTACAGCAGGGTCTCCAATAATTTCCGCTCTATATAATCTATACACAGAGCGTGTGAAATTTTAACTTGACTTGGAGTTAACTCCAACTGCTACAATATCTTTACAGGAGGAGTTATGACCATTTCGGAAGTAAGCAAACGGTGCAATATTTCGCCCGATACATTACGCTACTATGAAAAAGTGGGACTACTATCAGATGTAAACCGTACTGCAGGCGGAATAAGAGATTACACGGAGCAGGACTGTGCACAGATAGAGTTTGTCAAATGCATGCGTAGTGCCGGACTTTCCATAGAAGTATTAAAACAATACTTTGAACTCTTTGCGAAAGGTAAACGCACGCTTAAAACCAGACGGGATTTACTGGCTACGGAGCGCGAGAAACTAAAAGTGCGCTTGGCGGAACTGCAGGACACGCTAAAACGCTTAGATTATAAGATTTCCGTCTATGATAAAGCTATCAAATCCAAAACAAAGGAACTTAAATTTTAGGAGACATTATGAGTAAAAAAGTATTGATTATTTCCTCATCCCCGAGAAAAGGTGGCAATTCCGATGTACTGTGCGACCAGTTCTTATTAGGGGCAAAAGAAGCCGGACACACAGTAGAGAAAGTGTTTTTGCGTGAGCATAAAATCAACTATTGTTTAGGTTGCGGCGTGTGTAATAATACGCATACATGCGTGCAGAAAGATGATATGAAAAAACTGCTAGACAAAATGGTAGATGCGGACGTTATTGCATTAGCTACTCCGGTTTATTTCTACACCATGGACGGCCAACTTAAAACTTTTATTGACCGTTGCGTGCCCAGATATACGGAAATTTCCGATAAAGATTTCTATTTTATTGTAGCGGCTGCCGATACCAACAAAAACAATTTGGCCCCCGCTATAGAAGGACTGCGCGGATTTACGCGTGATTGTCTGGACGGTACAAACGAAAAAGGCATTATTTACGGTACCGGTGCCTGGCAAGTTGGCGAGATAAAAAAACTGCCCGCCTATAAAAAGGCGTATGAGATGGGCAAAAAATGCTAAAAGGAGATAAATAATGAAAAAAATACTTGCAGTATTACTAGGAGCCGTAACCTTGGCCGCTTGCCAAAATGCTCCTAAAGTACAAGAGGCATCTGCCAACAAACCCGTGGTGTATTTCACGCGGGACATTAGCCCGGAAGGGTTAGTCAAAATCTATGATAAGATTTCTAAAAACATTGACGGTAAAGTGGCTATTAAGTTCCACACCGGCGAGCCGCACGGCCCGAATATTTTGCCGGTACCCATGGTAAAAGCCTTGTGGGAACACATCCCCAACAGCACACTCGTGGAAACCAACGTATTTTATAATTCCCCGCGCCAAACCACCGAAGGTCACCGCGAAACGCTTAAAATCAACGGGTGGACGTTTACCAAAGTGGATATTATGGACGAAGACGGAACGATTATGCTCCCTGTCAAAGGCGGCAAACACTTCAAAGAAATGTCCATGGGTAGCCATGTGCTCAACTATGACTCATTGGTGGTTCTCACGCACTTTAAAGGGCATACCATGGGCGGCTATGGCGGAAGTTTAAAGAACATTGCTATCGGTATGGCAGATGGAAAAATCGGCAAAAAGATGATCCACCAAAAAGGTGATGAGCAATGGGGTTATACAGGGGCCCGTTTCATGGAGAATATGGTGGAATCTGCTAAAGCCACGGTAGACCATTTTGGCAAGAAGATTGTGTATATTAACGTACTGCGCCGCATGTCGGTAGATTGCGATTGTGCAGGCACTTCTGCCGCCGAACCCAAAGCACACGATATCGGCATTTTGGCCTCTACGGATTTGATGGCTGTGGACCAAGCGTCTTTGGACCAAGTGTATGCCTTGCCGGAACATGAAGGGCATGATTTGAAAGAAAGAATAGAATCACGCGAGGGACTTCGCCAAATTTCTTATATGAAGGAACTTGGCATGGGAACAGGTGAATATACATTAGTAAATATTGATAAGAAATAGGAGCGTTTATGAAAAAAATACTCGCACTTTTAGTGGCCGCATTATTCGCTACTGCCTGTAATGCAAAACCCAAAACCGAGGAGGCCCCAAAACCTATGACACAAAATAATAAAGTATTAGTAGTTTATTTTTCCCGTACCGGAGAACAATACAGCGTCGGGAACATTAAAGAAGGTAACACCGCCATTGTAGCCAAAATGATTGCCGATAAAACAGGAGCAGATTTGTTTGAAATTAAACTGGCAAACGATACGTACCCTGCTTCCTATACCGCACTCACCAAAGCGGCACAACAGGAAAAAAGAGCCAATGCCCGCCCCGCAATTATAGGCAAAGTGGCTAATTTTGACGACTATGGCACGGTATTTATCGGATGTCCCAACTGGTGGGGCGATTTGCCTATGGCCGTTTATACGTTTATGGAACAGTATGATTGGAGTGGCAAGAAAGTAGCTCCGTTTGTAACGCACGAAGGCAGTGGCTTATCCTCTATTCCAAGCAGTATCAAGAAAACCACTAAAGCCGACGTATTGAGCGGGTTTTCCCTTTACGGACACGAAGCCCAAAACGAGCGTGAAAGTGCTAAACTCAAAGTGGATGCTTGGCTCAAAAAACTAGGTTTTTAGATGAAAAAACTCATCCAACCCTCACGTCTTCTTGTACAGGCCTGCTTTATGGCGGGCCTGTTTTTGCCTATATTCCCGTTTGCGGATAACATCGGACAGAAAATTTGGATAACTATTTTGTTTGTGGGGGTGTTTTTCTGCGGATGGATATGTCCGTTTGGGGCGTTGCAGGATTGGCTTGGTTGGATAGCCCAAAAATTACATTTTCCTCGCTACAAACTGCCACAAAAGTTACAACAATATGTTCAACTCCTGCGCTACATTTTGTACGGCTTAAGCGTGATAAACATTGTGGTTTTTTTCCTCAACAGCCGCTTCTTTTTTGAGCATAGCGTAGTAGCCGGTGCCTGGGAGTGGGTAAGCGGTAGCGTGATGGTACTGTTTTTGTTGGCTACACTATTTACGGACCGCCCTTTCTGCAATTATTTTTGTGTAAAAGGCGCCTCGTTAGGGGTATGGAGCGTATTGCGCCCCATTGGAATCACAAGAGAAGAAAAAAACTGCGCACATTGTTCCAAATGCGACCAAATATGCCCCATGAATATTGAAGTTTCTAGCGTAGCATTTGTACGTCATCCCAACTGCATTAACTGTATGCAGTGTTTAACTGCCTGCCCGAAAGGATGTATAAAGTTCAAGTTAATTCATTCCAAAAGATAATACCTAGCCCCTTACTTAGTTAAGGGGCTTTTTAATGTCTAAAAATATGTATCCAATCTCCGAAGTACGCATCCTCTTAATGTGATAAAATAACAATAGGGAGAAAATATGAAAAAACTATTCGGGTTACTGGTACTATTTACTATAACAACCGGACTTTATGGGTTGGAGATTTCTTCTTTGTCCTTGGCTGATTGCGAGCGGGATGCGCTTAAATCTTCCGCCCAACTGCAAGGTTTAGAAGCACAAGTCCGTTCTTCGCAAGCACAGGAAAAAAGCGTGTCGTCGTCCCTTTATCCGTCTTTGTCATTAGATGCAAAGGGAGTTTGGGTATCGGAAGTTCCCACGCTCAAGTTCGGTGGGCAAGAGTTAAAATTTGGCGATACTTGGGGGTATTCTGTCGGGCCGACTGCCAGTTGGGTGCTATTTGATAATGGGGCACGCAGTTCTCTTAAAAAAAGTGCTTCTAAAGCGGCCAGTGCGCAAGAACAGTCTTATGAATTTGCCCGGAAACAAATTTTATTGCAAGTGCGCCAATCGTATTTTGCGGTGCAACAACTTTTACAACAATTGGTGCTACTTAACGGACAATTGGAAGTGGTGCAAAAGCAACTTGCCGATGTGGAGTCCGCTTACAAAGCCGGTTCTAAAAGTAATTTAGATGTTTCTATCGCCCGCAAACAAGTATTGAAAACGCAAACGGCTATGAGTGGGGCACGTAGTGCATTGGCAGGGCAATTACGTACGCTGTTTAAATTGACCGGTACAGACTATGGAATTGACCCCTCATACCCAACAGATAAACGCCTTGCTAACGCCAAAGAAGAAAATAAAACCTCCGCCGTATTAGATACGGACCCGTTAGAAAATACGCTCCAATTGTTCCGCCCATACGGGCAGAGCGAGTTTGATGAAAATTCTCCTAAATTGGCCGCTTTGGATGAAATGGCCCAGTATTATGATTATTTGGCCGACAGTTATAAATCTTCGCTTTATCCGCGCGTGGCACTTCAAGGCGGTGCTTACTTTGAATACCCCAACGGTGCTATCCGCGAACATGTATTTTTAGGACGTGCGGGGGCGGCTGTTTCTGTCCCGTTATTTGAGGGGGGGAAAGACCGTCAGCAAGCCAAGGCACAAAGGGAACTTTCCCGTGCCAAAACCTATGAAAAACAAGATACACAA
Source organism: Elusimicrobiaceae bacterium (assembly GCA_045645285.1). Classification (GTDB taxonomy): domain Bacteria; phylum Elusimicrobiota; class Elusimicrobia; order Elusimicrobiales; family Elusimicrobiaceae; genus Avelusimicrobium. The sequence goes on from JAZRIL010000049.1 coordinate 21,418, forward strand.
GAAACATTGACGGCCTTATTTTTATCGGCAAAAGATCGCTTGTACGGTTTGCAAGTGCAAGAAAATTTACTCAAAGATACCATTAAACAAACCAGTGAAACGGCACGCCTTACGTATCAGGCCTATAAAGCCGGGGCCGTTACTTTTTTTGAAGTGGACCGGGCCAATTTAGATTTGTTGGAAAGCCAACTTTCTTTGGCAGATGTGCAAGTGGAGCAACTCAATCAATTAGCCATTTTAAATAGTTTAAGCAAGGAGACCTTATGAAAAAAAGAATTATCATAGCCGTAGTGGTACTTTTAATTTTAGTAATCGTGGCATTGACGTTTTTCCGCAGCACACCGTTTCATTACAGTGGAGTGGCCGAAGCCGTGTCCGTAGATATTTCTGCACGTTTGAGTGATACCATTCAAGAAATTTTAGTAGAAGAAGGTTCCCCGGTAACGCAAGGGCAAGTAGTGGCACGTTTGACGTGTGACGCGGCAAACCTTAAAAAAGAAATTACGCAAAAAGAATTTAACCGGGCCGCACAACTTTTGAAAACGACGGCCGGTTCGCAAGAGAATTATGACATCAAAAAACATCAGTATGACGAAGCCGCACTTCAGCAAAGTTGGTGCACGCTTACTAGCCCCCTTACCGGACAAGTGCTTTATAAATACTATGAACCCAATGAATTTATTAGTGCGGGTAAAAAAATGCTTACCGTAGCCAATTTGAAAGAACTGGACGTGTGGGTGTACGTACCGCATGATGAACTGGCCAATTTGTCTGTCGGGCAAGAGGTAAGCGGCTATTTGCCGGAAGCAGATAAAACGTTTAAGGGCCACATTTTGGCGATTAACGACCAGTCCGAATTTACTCCAAAAAACGTACAAACGCGCGAAGAACGCACCCGGCTTGTATATGGCGTGAAAACACGTTTTGAGAATGATGAAAATTTAACCATTAAACCCGGTATGACGTTGGAAACGGAGTTTGTAAAATAATGTCTATTGAAGTTCGGGCAGAACATATATCCAAAACGCTCAATACGACGGTGGCTTTGACGGATGTAAGCACTGTTTTTGAAGCCGGTATCGTGCATGGCGTTGTAGGCCCGAACGGAGCCGGCAAAACCACGCTACTGCGCTTAATTAAAGGGCTGTTAAAACCCGACAAAGGGACCTTCAGTTTTACCTATCGTGACAAGGCATGCCCGGCGCAAGAAGCCATAAGCCGCATGGGATATTTTCCCCAAGAACCTAGTTTGTACCCTGATTTAAGTGTGTGGGAGCATTTAGAGTTTTTTCGCGACTTATACGATTTAGACGAGTCTGATTTTCATAAACGGGCAGAAGAATTATTAGCCGCTACCGGCATGGCCCCTTTTAAAGACCGCCCAGCCGGGAAATTATCCGGCGGCATGTATAAGAAATTAGGCCTTATGAGCGTGCTGTTAAACCGCCCTGCGCTCTTGTTACTTGACGAGCCTACCATCGGCGTAGATCCTGTTTCGCGCCAGGAGTTGTGGGACATCGTCTATAATGTTGCAGGCCCGGAAATGACCGTTATTTTAAGCACGTCTTATATGGACGAGGCCGAACGTTGCGCCAAGGTACACGTGCTACAAGACGGTAAATTACTTGCCAACGGCCAACCGCAAAGCGTCATGGAAAATTTACACGTTACAAATTTTGCAGAACTATTTTTGAAACATGAGTGATACGATTATACAAGTAAAAAATCTGGTCATTGCGTTTGGAGATTTTAAAGCAGTAAACGATATTTCCTTTGAGGTCCTGCGCGGAGAGATTTTTGGCTTTTTAGGTGCTAACGGCGCCGGAAAAACAACCACCATACGCACCTTATGCGGTATTTTAAATCCGACATCCGGGCAAGTGTTTGTCAACGGAACTGATGTGGCCGCTTCTACCGCGGTACTTAAGCCGCATATTGGGTACATGTCTCAAAAATTCACGCTATATCCGGATTTAACGGTAAAAGAAAACATGGATATTGCGGGCAGTTTGTATGAATTATCTCAGCCCCAAATTAACCAACGCAGGGATGAATTATTCGCATTTATCGGGCTTACAAACGTTCCGAAAGGGCCCGTGCGGCAACTTTCGGGCGGAACCAAGCAGATGATTGCTTTGGCGGCCTCTATTTTGCACGATCCGGAACTTATCTTCTTAGACGAACCGACCGCGGGTACTTCTCCCCAAACGCGCCAGGCCTTTTGGGAACTTATCCGTCGTTTATCTTCGCAAGGTAAAACAATATTTGTAACCACGCATTATATGGACGAGGCCGAGTACTGCCACCGCATTGTACTCATGGAGCGGGGGCATATTTTGGCGACAGACACTCCCAATAATTTAAAGAAAACCTATTTTCCGCAAAAACCCGTGGAACTTACTTTTACGCAAGGTAATCAACAAATTATCTCTCAAGAAATGCGTGGTTTATCTTTGGGGGAAGTATCCGTTTTTGGCAGCAAATTACGTGTAAATGTTACAGATAACACGGCATTTGAAAAATATTGCCAAAAGCATCGTGCTGATTTTACCACACGCACGGTGGATCCTACGTTAGATGATGTGTTTTTAAAAGCCATATCGGGGGCGAAATGAACACCTTAGTTAAACACATTATGGCCATTGCCAGCAAAGAGGCCAAGCACATTAAACGTGATATCTTTACGTTATCGGTGGCGTTGGTGCTCCCTATGGTGTTTGTGGTATTTTTCGGGTTTGTGATTAATCTGGATTATCATCATATCCCGCTTACTGTGCGCGATAATGATCAAAGCCACTCCTCCCGTGAACTTTTAACGCAAGCCAGTGCGGCCGGATATTTTGACATTATTGCCGCACATGCTCCGGCGGAGGCGGATTTGCAACTCCAACAAAACCGTATGCGCGGATTATTGATTGTTCCGCCCGGATTTCATACTGCCTTTATAAATGGAGAGATCGCCCGCGCGCAACTTTTGATAGACGGTACAGATAATACGATGGCCGCCTTGGCCTCTACCTATATGCAAGGTATTGTACAAGCCACCCAGCAATCTCTTTTATCTTCGCATGAGCCGCCTGCTGCAGCGATCCGCACGCGCTATTTGTTTAACCCGGAACTTAACAGCCGTTGGTTTATTGTTCCGGCACTGAGTACCGTTATCATTGGATTTTTGGCTATTATTTTAACTGCCCTGACAGTAGCGCGGGAATGGGAAAACGGCTCTATGGAACTGCTACTTTCTACACCGTTACGTCCGCTAGAGATTGTAGTCGGCAAGTTGCTGCCTTATTTTGTACTCACTTTTTTTGATGTACTGCTTGTATTTGCGCTGGCACTATTGGTGTTCCATATTCCGTTTCGTGGCAGTTTTATGCTCTATTTAACGGCTTGTTTGTTTTATATTATGGGAGCGCTGGCGCTGGGGCTGCTTATATCGGTAATGACGCGTCAACAACAATCCGCCATTCAGTTTGGCTTTGCCATAGGGTTGCTTCCTTCTTTTATGTTTTCGGGATTTATTTTCCCTATTGAAAATATGCCCGCCTTCTTTCAATATGTAACCATGTTATTCCCGCAACGGTGGTTTTTACAAATCAGCCGCGCCTTATTTTTAAGCGGAGCGGGAATAAGCGGACTTATTGTTCCTTTTATTGCGTTATTTTTGTTTATGACGGGAATGATTGCGCTGGCCGTACGAAACTTTAAAACGGATGTGGAGCCATGATACACAAACGCATTGTAAGAGGGCTAATTCGCAAAGAATTTGTTCAAATCTTCCGTGATCCTAAGATGATTGTGGCTATCTTTTTTGTTCCTATAGTCCAATTAACCATGTTCGGGCTTGCGCTAACCAGTGAAGTAAAAAATATAGAAATGGTCGTTGTCAGTAAACCCTCTGCGATCGCACGGGAAGTTCAAACGCGGGCAGTTGCTTCCCGTTGGTTTAAGCAAGTGCGTCATATAGACGGGACTAATGTGGCTGACCCTGCCGCACTGCTTACCACTTACAAGGCAGAAGCCGTATTGGTGGCCCCCGAGCAAGGATTTGAATATGCCTTAGAGCGGCAAAATAAACCTATTCAACTGCTTATCAATGCTACCAACGCCCAGCGTGCTCAACAGGTAAATGCGTATATTAGCCAAATTTTAGCGCGCGTAGCGGCCAGCCACGGGTACCGGTTGGGCGAGCAGCCGCGGCTTGTATTAGATACACGTATTTTGTTTAACCCGCAAATGAGCACGGCGGCTTTTATGGTGCCGGCACTTCTTGTTATGACCAGTTTTATTATTTTGATGATTGTAGGGAGCATGGCCATTACCAAAGAAAAAGAAATGGGAACCATGGAAAAATTAATATCCTCTCCGGCTTCTACGGCAGATATTTTGCTAGGAAAAGTGTTACCGTATTTCTTTATCGGTATTGGGGTAGTAACATTGATGCTATGTATAGGCGTGTTAGGATTTGGTATTGCATACCGGGGAACGGTTTGGCAATTTTTCCTTAATGGTATTGCATTAGCCGCTTGTGCGTTATCCGTGGCTACTCTCATTAGTACCATTGCCAACACCCAACAACAAGCCATGATGGGGGGAGTGCTGATACTACTTCCGGCTATTTTACTCTCCGGCGTATTTTTCCCGGTAGCCAACATCCCGGAAGGATTCCGGTGGCTATGCTACTTAAATCCGCTTATGTATGCCTGTACCAATTTCCGTAATATCATCTTAAAAGGCGGCGATTATGCGTTCTTTTGGCAATATTTCAGTGTTCTGCTAGGCATGGCACTTGTTTTGGCCGCCACTGCCTATAAAAACTTCAAAGCCAAACTTAATTAGCCTTTCCTTTTCTGCCAGTACTTATACGCTATTGGATACATAAGTTGTCAAAGTTAACCAAAATAATCGTGGTTTTATAGTGTCCACAAGTATGTAGGCTGGACACTATATTTTGGGCTAGTTCGATGCGCCCAAATTCTGCTCGATACCACGACGAGCCAGTCCTTATTCAATCCCATATTTCTTATACAAAAACTACTGAAAATGCTTAAATTTTAATGATTTTTATAAAACAGTAAGAGTATGTAGTGCAGATAATTTTGTTAATTTTTTCCCGCTCGGGAATATTTTAAGAGAAATGGCAGAAATTTGGAAAAATCTTCCCGTTCGGGAATTTTTATCTTAACATTTATGCTTATTTATCGTCTAAGAGAGGTTTTCGCAAATCTTAACATTTTGTGATAAAAAACCCCGCGATTTGCAAGATATTCGAAGGTGTTATAATCAATGTAAATATTGTAGAATAGCGTTAAAAGGAGTCAATAATGGAAAATAATTTATATTCATGGGGTAACACGGGGACATTTTCTCAAGAAGTTGGGATATATTGTTTAGGGATTTATATACTTGTAGTATTCGTAATTTTTATATTTATGGCTATCTTTTCTAAAAAAATACGAATACAACTCGTCCATCGTTATGCTAGTGTGGCCCTCTGTGGCCTTTTTGGGTTCTTGTATCCGGTCATTCAGGGGAGGGTGCCCTTTTGGTGTGTAGGATTACTGTGTGGAACAGTAATAGGGCTGGCTCGTTATTTATGGATTGTTGATGGACGTAGGCATAAAGAAAATGAAGAATTATGGGCGGTGTTGAGTAGCCAAAATTTTGACACAGTTAAATCTTATTTGAATACAAATAAGAATATAAATTTAACAGTAACGGACATAGATGGCAAAACTCCCGTAGACATTGCTTTACAATGTGAAAATGAAAAAATGCTGGAATTGCTTTTGACACGGGGAGCAAGCTTTACGGGGGAAAATTTACTTGAAGCTATTAGTAAGAATTTTATTAGAGTCGTTGATCTTATGATAGATAGAGGCGGTGAAATAAATCCTCTTAATTATACCTCTATGTTAATTACTACTCCATTAGAGTGCGCTGTAAGAAGTAATTGTTTAGAGATCGCTAAACAATTACTTAAAAAAGGCGCATTATTTAATTTTTGTGGAAATTCTTCTGTTGATGAAGAAAAAAAACATTCTGAATTATTTTTATCAATATCAAATCAGTATGACGAAATGACAGAACTTCTTCTTGAAAATGGTGCTTATGGACAACAGGCTTTGTCACTTGCAATACAAAAGAATTTGGCTGACGTTGCTAAAAAAATCATTGATAATATGCCGTTAGATCAAAATATTTTTTCATCCTTGAATCTCATTATCTCCAATCAGTATGAAGAAAAATATGTATTATTGTTGTTGAGCAAAATGCAGGACACTTTTTTGAATCAATACGTCGAAGATTGTCTTAATATTTTATTCGTTGCTTTGCAAAATAATTATTGCGAAACTGCAAAATGGTTTGTTGACCGCAAAATCTATGATGAAAAAACAAAATTGTTATCTATGAAGAAGGGATATACGCATCTTATGGAACAAATGATGAAGTAAGATGTCGTATGCTTAGAATTTTATATACAATATTATTTTTTAAGAGCTTTCTTTTTCCCTATCAAATCCCCAAAATCCAAGCCAACTTGTTTACACGCTTTGTTTGGCTCGCAGGCAGTCCTTTCTTCTGCACCTACTAATGTCATCCCACGCTTGGGCAGGTTCATAATCGCCTTGTGCAAGTGAGCAGGAGCCAAATGTGCGTAAATTTCGGTCATTTGGATGGTCCGGTGCCCCAGTAACTTACATACTGTATAGAGTTCTACCCCATTTTGCACGAGTTGACTGGCAAACGTATGGCGCAATTTATGCAGGAAACTGTCCACGCCTGCCGCTTTGGATATTTTGTGGTAACAAGCCGTCAGAGAGTCTACGTTGCGCGTACGTCCGAAATCCACCACAAACTCGCTTTCTGCCCCGATTTTAGCCCGTTCTATGGCACTCCTTAAACTCTCGGTCATCGGAACAAAGCGATGAGATTCAGTCTTGTTTGGGGCAATATACAGTTGGTTATTAGCAAAATCTACATCTTGCCAACGCAGATTCATAATTTCGCCCCTGCGTAGTCCGGCATCGGCCCCCAATAACACGACTAGTCGCCAAGTATCGCTCGGGCAGGCCTTTAAGAGTTTATCTATCTCTTCGGGAGTATGGAAAACAACCCGTCCACGTGGCACTCTTAATTCGGATACGAGCGACCAGTCCTGTTTCGGCACATATTGCCATTTCTCACCCCTATGCATAGCGGTTTTAATACATATCACTAAACTGTTGATATGCCTGGCACTGATGTTTTTCTTAATAAGATGCTCTTTATAGGTTTGTAGTAACTCGGGAGTAATATCCTGTAAAAAACGAGGCTTTTTCATTTCTTCTAAATACCGGATAGCCAATTTCATACGGTTACACGTATTACGGGCCTTATCAATAGACATGTGATAGAGTAATTTGGCCTTAAATGCATCCCAAGTAATATGTACAGGCATCCTCTCTTTAACAGCATTCCGGCGGCGGATAAGTTCCTGATATTTTAGCAGGGCTACCTGTTTGTTTTCGGTTTGTAGCGAGAGGCGTCTTCTAACCCCATTAAAATCGTAATAATCTGCGTAATAATACGGTCCTTTTTTGATTTTGTGTACACTCATAATCCTCTCCTGTAAGAAGTGTTTTTACATACACATTCACGCTTCTTATAGGCCTGGAAGTCAAGTGAAATTTCCTCTTTGGAAAAAACATATTAGATTGTCCTTTCAGTCCATGATTTGATATAGTAAAATACAAGCTGTTTTAATTAGAAAATTGACAGACAACAAAAGATTTATAAGACCAAATTGAATAAAGCTCCTTGCTTGACATCCAGATAAGTCCTGTTTGGCAAAATTGGAGTGGATATAGAATATGGATAAATTAGAGTTTTCTACGCTACAGATTTTGATTAACAATCAACTCCCTACACAAAAATCATTTGAGAGGATAGAATCTTCCTTTAACTACCAAGAGGATAAAGATGAGTTTCTCTATCTAGGGGCTAGCGACTTAACAGAACAGTATTTATGGTTGGATTTCAGTTTTGGAAAAAGCTCTCCACGACCTCAAGAAATTATTGATGAAAAAACATTTAAAAAAACCCCAAATCCGCGTTCTATATCTCAAATAGAGCCAACAAAACAATTGTTTGCTCTTATCCATTTTACAACCGGCCGACTCTTCCTTTCAAATATAAAGAAAAAGGCTTTTATTGAGGGCTTTCTGCGGAAAAAGATAAAACAAGATATATCTATTAAGACAATATTTAAAAGTTTGGATGATTTTTATAAACAGATTAAAATAATTGATAAAATTTATTTCACCTCAGTAGAAAGAAATTTATTTAGTGGAATGGGTGATATCCAACATTCTCTCCAAGATAATTACGGTATTGAGGAGCCAGAAGAGTTTTCCGTTGAAGCCAAATTCCATAAATTCTTAGGGTCCGGAATGAAAAATTCTATTAATAAATTACAGGAAGAAAAACAAAATGGTCGTTTGAAATCTGTAATTATTCAAGGTCTTGATGATCAAGGATTCTCCCATGTGTTCAATGAAGGAGAATTTACACAAAAAATAGAAATATCTTCACAAAAAGACAAGGATGGATTATATGTACCAATTAATGTCAAAGATCAACTCTGGAAGAAAATTACTAAATAAGTATATGTATATAGTTATCTTGGCCTTATCATTGTGGCTATCATACTTAGTCAATATACAAGCGAACCACTCGGATATTGTTACATTCCTGTCCATTATTATGGGCTTTCAAATAGCCTCATTCTCTCTTTTGTTTACTTCAGACACTGTCAAAGAATTATATAACTACAAAAGCTCATTAAATCCTAGAATTACACAAAAGCATGAATTAAAAAATTATTATAAATTATCTTTTAATACCTCCATAATCTCAATATTATTATTGTTGTTCATACCCACGAATTTCCCAACCATTAGTCGGTTCTTATATTTGCCAATAATATTGTTGAATTGTTACATGTTATATGTAACAAATAATTTTTTGTATAAAATATTCATTAAAGAATCAAAAAAGTGATGGCAAGTAAATCATAAATGTTGTGTGGAATTATGAGAAAAAAACGTGAAATCTTTTCCATCAAAGAAACTCTTTTAAACAAATCACGAGAGACGGCTTTATCAGCTATTCAAATTTACAACAATCCATTGATAAGATTTAAAACAGAAACTTTTATTGTATTAATGGTTATTGCCTGGACATATTTATTGCACGCATTTTATAGAAGTAAAAAAATAAATTATAAATATGTTGACAAGCAAAAAAGCACAGATCATAGGATTGTATATTGTAAAGTCGATGGAGATTACAAGTTTTGGGATCTTGTGACTTGCTTAGAACAAGAGAAATCTCCAATTAGTGCAGCATGTAAGCAAAATTTACTATTTTTAATTGGGATTCGACACCGTATTGAGCATCGGATGCTTCCAATGGTGGATGATATAATAAGTGCAAGAGTTCACGCATGTTGTTTAAATTATAATAAGTATATCATTGCCTTATTTGGTCCAAAATATTCCATCGATAAGGATTTGATGTTTGCGCTACAGCTCAATAAAATAAGTGAAAATCAACGTAAACTTACCAATCAATATGAACTTCCCACGATAATTAGACAATATGTTAAAGAATTTGATGATAAACTATCTACTGAGGAATATTGTAGTGAAGAATTTGCTATTCGTTATTTTTTTATAAGAAAAAACAGCAACAATAAAGGTCAAGCTGATCAGGTGCTTGAATTCATTCCTGATAATTCCGAGTTAGCTAAAGGAATAAATGAAAAATATATTTTAGTGAAGGAAACCGAAAAAAAGAAATTTTTGCCTGGTCAAATTGTAAAAATGATGCAAGATAAAGGATTTAAAAAATTTAAAATGCATCATTTTGTGGAATTGTGGCATGCGCGCGATGCAAAAAATCCTAAGTATCATTATGGAGAAAAAATCGCAAAGACAACATGGTATTGGTATGAAAATTGGGTAAGAGAAGTCGAAAAATATTGTTCTAGTCACGAAAAAAAATTTAAATTACAATTAATATAACTACAATTAGAAGATTTTGAAAAAGAGGAACTACAAGCTGCTATCCTCGATAGAAATAGAGCTTAAATATGGGACAATATTAGGAAATTACTTCAATGGAGTTCATCATGCCTGAAAAATTTATAATTTCATTTGATACCAATGTATTACGTCATACTTTTGAAAAGGAAACAATTCTTCATGTATTTAGATTTGGCAAAGAATTTGATGAAATCTTAGCATCAGCAAAAGAGAAAGGCGTTCTAGGTGATATAAAAATTATTATTCCTGAAATCGTACTATTAGAATTAATAGAGCAAAAAGTATTGAGTTATGAAAAGCATAAAGAAAAGTTTCTAAATGAATTAAAAAAACTGAATTTTGTGTTTTCTGACAAAATTCCAGATATTAATGCTAATTTAAAAAAATTTGATTATAGAGAATTTATTACAAAATCTTCTGAACAATACCTACAAGAGCACAATATTGAAATCGTAAGGCCTCCAAAAGAGAAAATATCTAGAATTTTTCATAGATTAACTCAGAAAGCGCTTAGAGGAGATCCTCCATTCCTCTATAACTCTCAAGATGAAAAATCCAAGAAGGATTTGGGATTTAAAGATGCTTTGGCATTTGAGACAATTAGAGAATATTTATTAGAAAAACAAGCATATACATCTTATTCCGGTATATATTTTATTTCACGGGATAAGGTATTTAAAGCAGATGTGTTATCAAAGGAAATTGTTCACTTTAGGCATGGTTTAAGCGTTCAGCAAGAAGGTAATGCTTTAATTCGTGATATTCTCATCAAAAATCTAATTTCAAAAAAATTATTAGACATTTCTGAGCACGACTCATTTAAGGAAGCTGTGCGAGATGAATTATATTCAGATCTAAGTGAATATTGCGATATATATACGTGGGATTTTGATTATTTTAATGATTATGTGTTGAAAGATTATCGTGATGAAAATAATTTTACAGCAGAAATAGAATCAATTTTTGCCCAAAACGAATGCCAAAGAAAAGATGGATGTGTCGATAATGTCTTTCTCTCAACTTATACTGAAGTGAAATGTGTTGAAGGAGAATTTGAAACTAAAAATCCAATTCTGGACCAACATGAAATCGAAACCATACATATATGCGAAGATGAAATATATTATGACTATTATGAATAATAATGAACCATTCCTCTATAGAAGATGAAAAATAAAATAATATCTTCTCGTTGAGAATAAGCCTGTCCGGATGGAATTTTGGGAAAGTTGTACTGAAAAAAGGCCAAAATTGTTAGAATATAGATTAGAGGAATATCTCAAACCATGATTGTAAAGCAAAATTTACACGAAGATACTCGCCCCACATTGTATAGAGGATTAAAGTATTGGGGGAAAAAGCCCCACAATGTATGGCGTAGGTTAATCGAAGATAACACTCAGCCGAAGGATGTTGTATACGATCCGTTTGCTGGAAGTGCGTTGACCTTTTTTGAATCACTCAAAGCTGGCAGAGTCCCTGTAATAGCGGATATTAATCCTTTGACATTGTTCCTCGTTGATGTCTATTCAAAATCGTTTGATTTACAGAAAATTAAAAGATTGACCGATCAGATTACAACTAAAATCAGGAAGACAGCTTTTTATAAAAAAAATTACACCTTTGAATGCCCTTATTGCCACAAGTCGGTAGAGATATACAATTATCGATGGCACAATGGGATCCCTGATGAGCTTTCATATAAGTGCCCTTACTGTCAAAAAACTTATACGATTCGCAATACGGTTCCTTATATCCAAGATGCGGATTCTAAAACATGGAAACCATCGTTTGATTTACGAGAATTAAGCTTAGTAACGCCGGCACTTATAAATAAAATTGGGGGTTCCAATATTACTCATTTATGGACTAATAGGAACCTAACGCTATTGTGCGCCATATTTGACCATATTCGTAAGATCAAAGATGAGGAAAAAGACGCTTTGATGTTTGGATTTATGCAAATACTGCATTTAACCACAAAAATGTGTGCCTTGCGCGGGAATGAGGCAAATAGACCACTATCTACAAGCTGGGGACGCCCTGCCTTCTTGGGATTGTCATCCTTTATGGAACAAAATCCAGTGGTGCAATTTGAGCGAGCAATTTACGGAAATGCCGGAGTTATCCAATGCTTGGAATCTCGTTATAAATATCTTCCACCGTACACTTATTCTACAGACATTAAGGATTTGCATAAGGTTGATGGCATCGTTCTATTGCGTGATTGTAAAGCAATAAAAACAGGATTTCATGCAAATTTAGTTATTACAGATCCTCCATATGGGTCAATTATTCAGTATGGGGAATTGTCCCTCGTTTGGAACGTATGGTTAAATCAGTATGATCCCAAATATGCCATGTCACTTAAGCAGGAAATTATTGTCAATCGGAAAAAGAGCCACGAACAATATGTAAATGATATGATAAAAGTTTGGAATAACTGCCAAAATTTACTCAAACAGGATGCGAATGTTATCGTTACTTATAATAGTAACTCTAAGGATGATTGGCAGGCACTACAGCAGATTCTACGACGAACCGATTTGTATGTTAAAGAACAAAGAGTTCAGAAAAACAAACGCTCAAGTGAAGCCAATGTCTCTTGTAAAAAAGGTATTGGCATTACAGACTACTATTTCGTCTTAGGAACAAAGAAGCGCTAATTACAAAGGGTTTTAATATGATAAAGAAGGAAGGACATTACGATAGTAGAAATAAATTAAACAACTTGACCGGAAAAGAATGGCTTAAGTTGACTAAAAGCTTTATGTTTTCGGAAAAATGTGCCGACGATAAAGATGCTTTTAATCATCCCGCCCCATTTCTCATAAAAGATGTTGAAAAAATGATATCACTGTTTACTAAGGAGGGTATGACAGTATTAGATCCATTTATGGGGTCCGGAACTACCGCTATAGCAGCATTTAACCTGAAGAGAAAATCTATCGGAATTGATTTGAATAAAGACTATCATAAGTTAGCAAAAGAACGCTTCAAAAAGAAAGGGATGAAAGCATCTGAAGACTACACTTATATTGTGGGGGACTCTTTAAAAGTTGTTCCGACTCTTCCAAAAGTGGACTTCATTATCACATCCCCACCCTATCATAATATTTTAAGGAACGATTCCAAAGGATTGCGAAAAGATTCTTCTGCAAAAGGGTTTCGCAGTGGTTCTCGCATAGGTGTAGAATATTATTCCGATTCAAAAAATGATTTGGGCAATCAGGAAACATACGAGGATTTTATTCGATTATTCCAACAAATTATGCGCATGGGTTATGAACGTCTACAGGAAAAGAAATATTGTTCAATAATTATTAGCGATTTTACTGTAGAGAAAAAAGAAGTTTGCGTACAGTCTGATATAGTTCGCATGATGGAAGAAATAGGATTTAATTTCGTCGGTACAATTGTATTATTGCAGGATCATAAGCCCTTATATCCCTTCGGGTATCCATATGCATTTAAGATAAATCATATGCATCAAAATATTATCAACTTTAAGAAGTGAGGGAAACATGCCTGGAAGAATAGAAACATATTTTAGACAATATCGTTGTTCAGAGGAACAATTTATTGTATTCCATAATGAAGTAATTAATATGCCTCGTCCCGATTTTCAAAATATAGGCTTGGAAATTATCCAACATTTAGCACATTATTTACTGTTAGCGGAGGATCGTGTCGATAATGTTGAGGGAAATAATTACAAGCAAATTATGGAATTCATACATGATGAGTTAATACGAGGACATTATCCGGTATTAAGAGATGCAATACTGGAACGCTCTTACTTTGTTTTTGACAATTTAGATCAACATTATTCTCAAACTATTCAAGGAAGGATGTTCAGACATTGTATGGGCCTGTGCTCTTTTTGGGGGCTTATTAAGTCTATTACTTCACATAATAAAGTGATTAACTTTGATGTTTGTCGGGACATCATTTCATTGTTACCCGAATATGTAACAGATTATGTGCGCAACTTGGGTTTAAGTGTCGATATCCAGACAAATGATTTTTTAAGACAATTAAGAGGCATCGCCCCTATTAGACCAAACAGTAATTACCACCCCACTTTGGCAATTTTGAGATATATGAAAGAACTGAATAGGCCTGTCACTGATTTCGAAATTTCAGTTCTATTGGGGCGTATTGATGAGCTGCAAGACGATGCACTCGTTCTTCGACGGGCAGTGGATATTGGCAACTCTTTTATATCTCGAACTAGAGAAGGACAAAGACAAGAATTCTTTAGAGCAATGGGATGGATTAAAGAAGATGGCACTTTGTTTACTTATAAATCTTCTCAACAGCCTTGGTTTAAGTTTCATACATATTTATTGTTTTTAGAAGATTTCGGATTTATTCGTCGCAATAATACAACACAATTATATTCTATTACTCAAGAAGCTTTGACCTTATTGGGAGATATCCCAGCAAATGTATTGGACCTAAATCGTTTGCTTGCTCAACTTGATCTAGAAGATGGTTCACTCTCATCTCGTACCATGAAAGATATCCTTTTGCGTGCCAACATGGATGCTTTGCGTGGTTTAGTATCTAATGCAGAATTGCTCAAAAGATTTAATCATTACTCTCTTGAACATCCTATTGAACATCAGGGAAAGCGATGTCGCAATCAGTTTATTGCAGAATTAGCACGTATTCGCGAAAATTATATGTGCCAAGCTGGATCTGTTACATTTGAAAGGCCAGATGGAAGAAATTATGTGGAAGCCCATCATATTATAGAATTTTCTAAAGGAGGACCAGATATATTGGAAAATTTATTAGTTCTGGGTCCAACACCACATGCGCAAATTCATAGAGGGTCCGAGAGCGCTCGGCAAGATGCTTATACACATTTGATGAGTCGCGGAGCTTTGAATTTTGAGTTGTTTAAAATAATGGTTAAGGAATATCATGCTCTTACTCCGGAACATTTAGATTTTTTACAAGAACGTAGAATAATTTCTAATGCCCAAAAACAGGAATTATTAACATTAGGAAGCAACTCATAGTACTTCTTATTGAAAGTGGCCACATTTTTACAGACTTTAGACTGAGCAGATTTATAGTGTCCAAAAGTATGTAGGTTGGCATAATAAAAAGTGGGCATTTTCTCGTACAATTGCGGGCGTGTCGATACAGATTATAGTGTCCAAACTGTGACCAGTATATTCATAGTTTTCGAGAATTTTCTTAGTAGTTTTTATACTTCTTCGACGAGAACTAATAATTATAGTATGACAAAAATTTTCGGGAATTTAGGTTGTGCGGATATAGTTTGCAGAAAAAGCAGGTATAATTTAGAATTTGTCGACGAGAAAAAGAAGAATTTTAGCGTTTACTGTACACCATACAGGGTCCACTAAGAATATACACTTTTTTGCTTTTTTTGCGTTTTTTGCTTTTGCGAACACCGACGAGGAAGTATAAGAAAAAACCCGCTCTCGACGGAGAACGGGTATATTTTAAGACGTGCGCCCAACAAGCAACGCACTACCGACGAGAGCGTGTCCATTATAGTGTACCATAGTTCTTATACTCAGTTTTAGCACTCCCCATTATTATTTTGGTACTTTGGCTAGTTCGAGTTTCACAAGTGCATAGCAAGGATTAGCGACTTTTGGGAATCCGGCCCCACGTGCCCAAGAACAACCCTCATGCGAGGGAACCCTGGTTTTTTGCCCTAAAACCCGTTTGTGAGGCGATTTCAGGGCTTTGTTTGGACAAAACTAGAGCAACGAGATGCCGTCAAAAAATAAAGTTATACTATGTATGGCAAAATTGTTAAAATACTTCTAAGGGTTAATTTGGTGATTAAAAACATATAATATGTTTCAATATTTCGTCCCTTATAATTATTTAGAAATTCAACCACTAATAGATGCTATTAATACTCTAGCTCAGCCTACATGCTGGGAAAAAATACAAGCCATATCTACTACTCTAGCCGTTATTCTTTCATTAGTTTTGGCATTATGTTCATGGCGTCGATCTTCTTGGAAGAATTGGTTAAAAATAGAGGAGGTATCTTCTTCGCTTTTATATGGAAGATACAATACCGGTGTTATAAATAGCTATCCTAAAGGAGTATATTTAACCGTCCATGTGAGAAGGAAATATGAAGTTCCAATGAAGATCATATCAGCCTACATTTGGCTAGGTCATGAGCTTGGTATTGGCTATAGGATAAAGGAAGGCGAAGATATATTTGGAGGGCCTATCAAATTTCAACTTGTTAGGACCACCGTGTTCAAAAAAAATCAAAAAATGTATGAAAATCTGTCAATTGACGATTTCTATAATGAAAGATTAAAAAAAAGAAAAAAATTCGATTTTAAATGTGGAGAGATAGAGGTATATACTAATACCGGAGTATACAAGAAAAAACTCACCAAAAAAGAAGTTTCTTCTTTCAATAATACTTTTAGGGAAATTCAATCATTCTGTGCCCCAGATTTACAGTAAATAAAGTGTTTCTAGTTTGATTGTAAAAAGCATTGATTTGATTACAATATTTCATATTTTTTTCTAAACAAGCGATTTTGATTACACTTTAATGTTAACAAAAGAGTTTGATTACATTTTTTAGCCATTTTTTGTAAACAAAGCGATTTGATTACATTTTAATATCAACAAAAAACTTTGTTTACATTTTTTTGGCTTTTTTTGTAAACAAATGCTATAATTCCTGTGTGGAGGAGAATATGAACCCGTATATTCCAGAAAAGTTACCGATTAAAAATATTGACTTAAGTAGATTAGCAAATAAACTTGAAGATGCCTCATCTAATGTTTATAGATATGATGGTATGCTGAATAATTTTGTTAACCCTAGCATTCTTCTCTCTCCACTTATTCGCAAAGAAGGAGATATGTCGTCTCGTATAGAAGGGACACAGTCGACAATGAGCGATGTATTAAAATTTGAATCAGGCCAAAAATTTGAAGAAAAACAAGAAAAAGAAATTATTGGAATCAGAAATTACAGATATGCCTTATTATTTGGAGAAAAATACATAAGTGAAGGACGCAAAATATCGTTGTCTTTGTTAAAAGAATTACATCAGTCTCTTATGAAAGATGCCAAGTGGGATTCTCGTTCGATACCTGGCAATTTCAGAGAAGAACAGGTATTTATAGCTCCGCAAGGACAAACGATAGAGCATGCTTCTTATATCCCTCCCGAACACCTTTTGGTAAAGGAATACTTAGAAAATTGGCAGGAATATCTTTCTGAAGAAAATATTAATAAGTTGATACAGGCCGCTGTAATGCATGCACAATTTGAAATTATCCACCCTTTTGTGGATGGTAATGGTAGAATCGGAAGAATGTTAATTCCGTTGTACTTATTTCAAGTTGGAGTTTTGCAAAAACCAGTATTGTATATAAGTGAATACTTCGAACAAAATAGAGACGAATATTATAGACGCTTGCGGAATATTACATTAAACAATGAATGGACAGAATGGATAGAATTCTTTTTAACGGCAATAGCGGTACAGGCAAAAAACAATATCATAAAAGCCAAAAAGATAAGTGTTTTATATGAGGAAATGAAAGCCAAATTCCAAAAGTTAATAAACTCCAGGTATAATATTGCCGCTTTAGATACATTATTTAAAAATCCTATTCTTAATGTGAACCGTTTCTCGGAAAAGTCTAATATTAAGATATATACCACGGCTAGGTCAATAATCCAAAAACTGGAGAAAAATCATTTAATCATTAAATTACAAGAAGGAAAGGGTAGAACCTCTGCCTTCTATGCATTTCCGGCATTATTGAATATTATTGATGAAAATCTATAAGCTAGCAAATAATTAGATTGTTTTGTTTTAAATGAGATGGGATCAGTTGTTGGGAGTTATTGTTCAAGGATCCTTCTAATTAACAATAAATTGTGTAGGGGAAATATGAAAGAAAATACTAGCCAATTGGGTAATTATAAAAAATATCTAGCTCGCATTAAACAAAAGCAATATGAGGCCATTATTAATTCAAAAGAATATAACATTGCTTTGACTGATGTCTGCAAACGAATTATCGCCCAAGCTCGTAAAGCCCCGAATGAAGCTACTATTGAAACATATTTTGACTGCGAGTTGTTTGCCCTATTTAAAGACATTTTTTCTCCTTTAGGTTTTAACTATAATCCGACAAAAGAAGTGGCGGTTTCTACCAGAAGGCACATTACTAAAGGGCGCGCTGATACAGCCGTGGGAGCAGTAGTAATTGAGTTTAAACATTCGTCGGCCTTGTCAAATAAAAAATTGGAAGAAAAAGCTGTTACACAAATTTCTAATTATCTATTAGGCATGAAATCTCATGGGATACAATTGGGATTTGTTACTGATGGAATCAAATGTTGTTTTATTGCCAAAAATGAAGGTCAGCTATTTCGAGAATGTTTTGTAAAACTTAGTACAACCAATTTAAATAGGTTAATTCAAGCCATTATTCGTTTGCATTTAACAGCACTTACCTCCCGGAATTTGGTCAGCAATTTCTGTGATACTTCCAAACCGGATGGAGGAATTGCCTTTAATTTGGTTAGAGCTTTATATCAAAACTTAATGACGTCAATGACTCCTAAAACCAAAATGCTTTTCAATGAATGGAAGGAGCTCTTCAACCTATCTCATGACGATATTTCCAAACAACAGGCCATAATAGACAGACGGAAATCATTAGAAGATCTTCTTCAAATTACTTTTGTAAAAAAAGATGAAGAATATATGGCGCTATTTGCCCTTCAAACTGCTTACATGATCATCATTAAAATTGTTGCATACAGAATAGCAAGTATTGTCCGATATAAGAAATCTCTAATTAATTTCCAAGATTTGGCACAATTGGACGGAGATGCATTACGCCATCAGTTATCTTCTTTGGAAGATGGAGATGTGTTTCGGGAATATGGTATTGGCAACTTGTTAGAAGGAGATTTCTTTTCATGGTATACTGCTGCTAATCAATGGACAGCAGAAATTGGAACCTGTATTTCAAAAGTTTTCGAGATTTTAAGTGTCTATGCTGATAAACCCATTCTAAACCCTGGTGAAAAAGCGACTGATTTTTTTAAAGAATTATACCAAGAAATGATTCCAGCCGCAGTCAGACACTCTTTGGGAGAATATTACACAAAACATTGGTTAGCCAAACAAGTATTTGAGGATGCGTTGCAAATGCAAAATGCTAATGTCTGGAAAGGTTTGGACCCTTGTTGTGGATCAGGGACCTTCATAATGATTATGATTAATAGGGTTCTCGAAGAAACTAAGGGGCAAAGCAATGCACAAAGATTGAAAGAAATTTTAGATCGAGTAAAGGGAATTGATCTGAATCCAGTGGCAGTTTTGACAGCTCGCATTAATTATTTTATTAATATCGCTAATCTCATGGATGATTCGTGTGACATAGAAATCCCAATTTATCTCGGTGATTCTTCGTATATCCCAAGGAAAAAAATGCATGAGGGAATCTTGTGTTTGGAATATACTATTAATACGTTAAAAACACCTATCAATATATTAGTTCCTGCAAGTATGGTTTCTGATTCGACACGATTTTCTCAGGTAATGACCGAAATCGAACAACATATTAAAAATTTAGATGAAAATAGGATTTACAAGTTGCTAGAGACTTTACCTGATAAAAAAGATTTACTCCCAGCTATAAAAGACGAAATCAGAAAATTGACCAAAACATTAGTTGATTTAGAGCGAAATCATTGGAACGGAATTTGGGCCCGTATTATTACCAACTATCTGACGACGGCGAATTTAGGAAAATTCAATATTATTGTAGGGAATCCTCCTTGGGTAGATTGGAAAAGTTTGCCCTCCGGATATAGGGAAAAGATTAAATCTTTATGTATTTCGCGAAAATTATTTTCCGGAGACAGGGTAACAGGTGGTATTAATTTGAATATTTGTGCATTAATTTCCAATGTTGTAGCTGAAAATTGGCTTTCTGATGATGGTATCCTGGGGTTTTTAATGCCAGAACCTTTGATTTTTCAACCATCTTATGAAGGCTTTCGTAATTTTTATCTTTCTGATAATTCTCGCTTATATTTTAGAAAATTTACGAACTGGACATTTGCCGGGCATCCCTTTAAACCCGTAACACAAAAGTTTTTAACATTTTACATTACGAAACAACATGTCGATTATAAAAAAGGCATAGATGTTGACTGGTGGATTATGAAAAAAAATCATGAGGGCCAAGAAAGCATTCCTTTAGAAAAATATTTTCACTTAAAACATTCTATTGCGGCCACTTGTCACGAAACGAAAAATATTTTTTCGTATGTTGAATCAAGAGCACAATTAAAAAAATTTACTTTAATTGCGGGTCAATCAGAATATATAGGAAGAGAAGGGATCGAGTTTTATCCACAAGAAATGTTAATTTTTACACTTTCTGGGTTGCCTTCTAAAAAAGAGTGCGTAAGTTTAAAAAACATACAGGTTGCCAAATCAAAATATCATGTTCCACAACGCGTAGAATTGTTAGAAAAGCAATATCTCCATCCACTAATTAAGGGGATCGATATACAGCCTTTTCACGTCAATGTTTCAGATTATATTGTGCCGTTTCCTTATGAAACATCTGATTATAGATTACCGTTAGAACCGAAGGTTTTAGCTCAAAAAGCGCCTAGATTAGCGGCATTCTACCAAAAATTCAAAGATTTGATAGTTTCTCAAACGCAATATAACGAAAAAATTATTGGAAAACAGGGAGCATTCTATGCCCTAGCTAGGGTAGGAAAGTATAGTTTTGCTCCTCATTACGTCGTATTTCGTGATAATACAAAATGGGGAGCTGCCGTAATTTCTCATATAGACACAGATTGGGGAGGATGCAAAAGACCTCTCTTTCAAAATCATGCTGTTTCGATATCAGAGGACTCACAGGGCCGATTTATTTCTCTTGAAGAAGCACATTTTATTTGTGGTATCTTAAATGCACCAATTGTCACTCAGTACATTGCACAATCATCCGATAGTCGTTCTTTCCCGATAAGACCCCGGATCTTTATACCGAAATATGATTCTAACGATCGTATCCATAAACAAATTGCAAAACTTTCTAAAGAAGCTCACAAAAAATTTAATTTTTCTACAGAGATAGAGAGAATACGAAAAGAATTAGATCGACTATATCTTACCTTAGTTAATCAAAGTAAGGATTAGTGTATACTTTATTTATGGAGAAGTTACCTTGGGCTTTAGTGT
Source organism: Elusimicrobiaceae bacterium (assembly GCA_045645285.1). Classification (GTDB taxonomy): domain Bacteria; phylum Elusimicrobiota; class Elusimicrobia; order Elusimicrobiales; family Elusimicrobiaceae; genus Avelusimicrobium. The sequence goes on from JAZRIL010000049.1 coordinate 42,770, forward strand.
TTGAACTCTGTCCAGCGTTATCATAGCTTACTATAGCTAACTTGCTTAACTTTGCGAAAATATAGTGCCCACAAGTATGTAGAATGGGCACTATAAAAAGGGCGGTTCGATATTATATTGGGCAT
>JAZRIL010000050.1:0-12508 GCA_045645285.1 Elusimicrobiaceae bacterium
CTTTGTTTTATAACTACACATCTTTTTTCTTTTTGCATCATTTTATTCTCCCGCCGCGTTCGTCATCCCGCAGTGTTTCTATGCGGGATATAACGCGGCCTTTAATCTTTATCATTAAATAAAATCTAGCAAAAAAAAAAAACGATGTCAACTCTTTCTTATGCCTTTTTAAAAAACAACGCGAAGAAAGGTCACGCCTCAAAGGGGGAGCGGATAAGAGAGAGCGGGTAAAAGAATAGGGGTACGAAGTCCCGGCAAACGGAAGTTTCCACCCGCAATAGCCAAAGGTTCAAGGCCTCGCGCCTGCCCCCGGCAAGGGGGTTGACAAATCAAAAAAAAAAACGATAATAGAGTGTCAGAGAAAAAAACAACAAGGAGCATTTGCTATGAAAAACAAACAAGCATTTACGTTAATAGAATTATTAGTAGTCGTCCTCATCATCGGCATATTGGCGGCGGTGGCGTTGCCGCAATATCAAGTAGCCGTGGCTAAAAGCCGATACACCCAAGCCCTGGTAGTCGCCAAAACCATCATCACCGGCGAAGAATCCTACAAACTTGCCAACGGAAATTGGACCGACGAATTGGACCAACTGTCGTTAGATATTCCGGGATACCAAAGCGACAAACGGGCCTACATAAACGGAGGATATTGTGCGGTCACCAAGGAAACAGTAACTTGCCTGATGAGTAATACCGCTTCTTTTGTTAGTTTTGCAGATGATGGAAAACGGGAAAATCACTGTTTCTTTGAAATGACAGCCCAACGCGCCAATACGTTTGAAAAAGTATGTAAAAGCATGTGCGGCACCAATTCGTTAAAACTCTGGCCCGGCTGGGATAACGTGAAACGGTGCAAAATCAACTAACCACAAAATAACAGGGCTCCTACAAAAGGAGCCCTGTTTGAGTGGAATCAACAGACAATTATTTCGTTTCGGTATTTTCGGTATTGGCAAACAACGGGCCGCAATCTACTTCTGCCGCGTGCGGTTTTTCTGCCGACGGCTTCGCCATTTCCTGTGTCGGTGTTACCGTTTCAATAACGGCCGTTTCTTGTACCACTACTCCGTTTTGCGCGGTTTGGGTTTCCAGGACCGCCTCTACTTGCACTTCTACGGTTTGTTCTTCGGGTTTATCCTCGCCAATCACACCGGGAACAAAATCCGCCGGGGCTTTGTTTGTGTTTAACAATTCAGCCACTTTTTCCGTCGGACGAAACGTAACTTTGCGCCATTTTCCCTCGCCTTCCGAGGCGGTAGTTACATATTCGTTGCCTTCCAGTGCGCGGTGAATGTAACGGCGCAATTGCGAAGACATCGGGCGGAAACGGAACACACTGTGTCCGCTTTTAATCAGCGAAATTCCTTTTTCAATTTCCGCATTGAGTTTATCTTCCGCCTTGCGCCAATAGTTTTGCGTATCGGTAATGACGGAAATCGGCGTATCAAAATGGCGGCTGAGCGCCAACGTGGATAAATACTGTATGGCTTCCAACGTCTTACCTTCTTTACCAATTACAATAGCCGGGCAGTCGCAATCAAACGTAAGCAAAATGCGTTGTTGTTTTTCATCCCACCACGCATTCAGGTTTTCCACTTTCACACCCATGTGGGCAAGCACTTGTTGCAAATACTCTTTGGCTTCTTGCATGGGGGCTTTTAAATTTTCCGGAATGACCGCGTTGCGGATTTCGTCACACGGCAAGAGTTGCGGTTCATTTTCCTTGGGGGCTTTTTCCGGGCGCGGGATACGGATGTCCAAATCGTCGGCTCGGCGGCGGAAATCACGGCGACCGCGGCCGCCTTTGCGTCCGCCACGGCCTCTGCCGCCCGAACGTTTGGGCACATCCATATAAATTTGCGCGTCAATATCGGTTGCGCTCCAGCGTTTGGGCCGCAATTCTACAATGGCATCTTTGGCCCCAATACCCAAAAACCCTTTCTTGGGGTGTTGCAAGATAGACACTTCCACTTGGTCGCGGCGCAACCGCAATTTTTTAAGACCTTTGGTAATGGCTTCGGATACTTCTTTGGCTTCTACTTTAATTTTGCTTGGCATGGTAAAAATCTCTCCTTTAATTAGATTTGGCAATATGCCGGTTTAACACCACTTGAATTCCGAACGTGAGCAGGCTGTTAGTCAACCAATACAACACCAACCCCGACGGGAAATTCATAAACAACAGCGTAAAAATCAGCGGCATATATTTAAACATGGCCGCCTGGGCCGGGTCCGTGCCGGCCGGCATAGAATTACGCTGTTGAAAAAACATCACAGCACCCATCAAAATGGGCAAAATATAATACGGATCTTTAGAGGACAAATCCGTAATCCAACCCACAAATTTCGCTCCGTGCAACGCCCATGACGTACGCAACGCGTTAAACAAGGCCAAGAAAATCGGCAACTGGATAAGTAACGGCAAACAACCCGACAACGGATTGACCTTATACTTGCGGTATAAGTTCAGCGTTTCGCGGTTGAGGGCTTCATTATTACCTTTGTATTTTTCTTGGATGCGCTTCATTTCCGGCTGAATTTTTTTCATTTGTGCGGCGGATTTCAACTGCATAACGGTAAAGCGCAACAACAGCAATTGAATCATCACCGTCAACAAAATAATGGCTACGCCGTAGTTGCCGGTCCACCCGTACAACCATTCCAACACATTTCGTGCCAATTTGCCAAGTGCGCCAAAAAACCCAAACGCAATACTGCGCTCCAAATGATACGGCAGTTGCAAGAACTGTTTATAATCTTTCGGTCCGAAATAAAAATCAGACGCGTACGAAACAGTTTGCTGCGGGGCAATTGTTTGGCCGGGCATATTGATTTTAAAATGGGGCCCCTCCAACTCTCCTTCGCTCAATCCCCACAAGCGTTTTTGCGTACCGATTTTTACTTTTTGGGCAAATAATGTACCCGGCGTCCAGCCCTGCGGGATGAGCACGGCTAAAAAGTAACGGTTTTCCAACCCGGCCCACATCCACGGCAAGGTGGGTTGTTTACTTTTTGTATCAAAAGTTTCCAACGTCGGCTTACGTTTACCGGCTTCCTGTACCAGGTAGACGGCTTTGGACTCGCGTTCGTTGTCTTTCATTTCGCTTTTGACCGTGGCCAACCCGGGGCCGAAATTCCAATTCCACGCAGAAAGTGTTACTTCTCGTGCGGTACTATTGCGGAAAGCCAACGCCAGTTGATTGATACCGTTTTCGTTAAACGTGTACGTTTTGCGCACGCTTACCCCGGGGATGATATCGCCCGTAAAGGTGATGGAATTTTGCGTGCGGGCGTATTCGGTAAAGTCCACTTGCGGCAACGTGGCGAAATACCCCTCTCCTTCGTACGGGGTCAAATTTACATCGCCCAAATCATCCTTAAACAAATACGTTTTAATGCCGGCCCCTTTGGATGAGAACGTCACATCGGCTTGCGGCAAATTAAGCGTAAAAAGTTCCTCGGGTTTAGCCGGGTAGGTTTCTTTGCTAACCAACACGCTCCCTGCGCTGACTACAGCGGCCGGAGTTTGGGTTTGTTCTTGTTGTTGTTTAAGTTGCGCCTCGGCGGCTTGTTGGGCCGCGCGGGCACGCGGAACGACTACAAACTGATTGTACCCCATAAGTACAAGCATAAAAAGCATCAGCGTAGTCAAAAACTGTCTGTTCATAGCAACTCCTCTCTTGTCCTAAACCGAAGTTTAGGAAAACGGAAAGAACAGACGCCCAGAAAACTAGGGTACGGGGTCGTAACCACCCGCGTGAAACGGATGGCATTTGAGCAATCGCCTGGCGGCCAAATAACATCCTTTCAGCGCGCCATACTTCGCAACGGCTTCTTTAGCATATTGACTGCACGTAGGGGTAAAACGGCATACTCCGCGCGGCCCCAATAGCGGGCGCACGACTATAAGTATCAAGTTCAACACTCCTAACGTGAGTTTTTTACAGAGAAGCGAAAAATGTTGCATTTACATTCCCCCGGTGTCTATGTCCGAGGTTTGGATGTTCCCATATAAAGCGGCTTTAACGCCAAGTGACTTGAGCGCATCCTGCGCTGCGTGCACATTATCAAGTAGGGAACTATCCCGCGGGCTTACGATAATATCTATCCCACTTACCCAATTTTTTCTAGTTAGTCTGAATGCTTCCCGTAGCAACCTCTTGGTGCGGTTGCGCACAACCGCCGGGCCTAGTTTCTTAGAAACCACTACCGCGAAACGGGCAGGTTTTTCGTCGGGCCGAAATTCGTACCACACGACGATCCCTTTCCCTTTTAACTTGTTACCGCCCACAATCACGCGTTCAAAATCGCGTTTGAGGTGCAGGCGGCTGCGGCGCGGCAGACCCTGAGGCTGCATACTACTTAGGCTCTAATAAGTTCGTGACGGCCTTTGGCACGGCGTGCGCTGAGCACTTTGCGGCCACCGGCGGTAGCCATGCGGGCTCTGAATCCAATGTGTTTAGCACGTCTTCTTTTGTTAGGTCTGTATGTCGGTAACATGTTATCTCTATACGTTAGTTCTGGCCCGGAAAACCGGACTGGAAAAAACGTATCTCCTGTAATTAATTTAAAAGGGTTTTTTACAAATGTGTTAAAAAAACCTCTCTGTTATTATATCTTTTCCGAAGATTATTTGCAAAACGCATAAAAAAAATCCGGCCCGTTAGAGCCGGAGGGTGCGTGGAAATTATCCCGGTTTACGGTTCAACGGTTGCCATAGAATCATCTATTTTAAAAAACTGCAACCCGCTTTCATCAAACACCACCAAACTTCCCCGCCCGGTTTCTGGGTAAAAGACCACCACATACGCCGCGGGATCCAAGCGTTGTGTTTGGCGGCCGGCCGGCCCGTATTCCAGACCCTCAAACGGAAGGGTATAAATACGCACCGGGCGCGAGGTTACCCGGTCATGCGCCGGGACTCCTTTGCCTTGGTACAAGGCATCCAAGACCTGTGCGAGTTCTTGTTGGGAAGTATAAAACATTTTTCCGCCCACTTGTTCCCAGGCCGCGGTCCAATCTTTTCCTTTATTGGAAACCGCCCACCGGCGCACCAAACCCAACAAATTGGTCGGAACAAAATGGCTGTGTCCGCGGCGGCTGGGGGTTTCTATCGTGTAATAGTCGGGCATCAACGAAAAGGAAGTGATTTTCCCCACTCCGGGCACTTCCGTTATGCGTATTTCCTGTTGCGTCGTAATACGCGGATTCGCCGTAGCCGGCACCGGTTGGTCGGGGCGCTGTGCCGCACGACGAACGGCCGAATGGATACGGGCCGCACGCACGGGTTGGGCCTGTGGCGTTAGATGCGTGTGGTGCACATAGGAGGGGTTACGCAGTCGTTTCACGCGTCCCCGTTGGGCCAGTGCCGTGGTCGGCAGCAACAAACCGGCCAAGGCAATTAACAGTACCATTTTTTGTTTCATAAGTAAATCATAGCAACAATGTTAGGAAAAATGCCAGCGAAAAAAGTACCCACCGCAAACCTGGGCCCGGACCTATATTTTTATTAGGTCCTCCGGCCAAACGCACGGCTTAAAATTTGCTATGCTACTTATATGATTTTTACAGACAACGGCATTATTTTATTGCGCCAAAAATTTCGGGAAACCGACCGGGTCGTTTCCATGTACACGCGTGAGCACGGCCGTATCAATGCGCGGGTACCGGGCGTGATGCGACAACAGGGCAAATTAAAAGCATTAAGCGAGCCGTTTGTTTGCGGCGATTACCGCATTTATGTACGGCGCGGCGGCGTGATGGGTACACTTACCGGCGGAAAAGTAAACAGCGTATTCCCCGCCATACGCACCGATTTAAAACGCTTGACGCTCGCCTTACACTTTTGCGAACTTATGTTGCGCCTAACCCCCTTACACCAGCCCAGCGAAGGAAAATTTGACTTATTACGCCAGGCCCTTAGCGAACTGGAAATCAGCGGGCCCAATTCGGCGTTTGCGGCAGCGTTTACGCTTAGGTTGATGACGCTGGCCGGGTTCGGGCTGGACCACCCGGTGTTGCAAATCCCTCCGCAATTTTGGCAAAAAATGCACGAAGATAAATTCAGCAATTTAGTTTTTAACAAGCCGGAAGATTTACTCTCGCTGGCCAAGTGTAATACCGTTTGCCGCCGGTTTTTAAACCAATATCTTAACTATCCGTTACATACCACGGAAAATTTTGGTTTAAAAGAAGATGTCCCCCTCACTTCGGTCACCACATCGGAAATGACCCCTATCCATTAAACACCCTTGATTTTTTACCGAAAAGTATTATACTATTCTTGTCGTGATTGTTTTGTAGGGAGGATTTATGAAAAAGTTAGCCAAGATGTTCTGTCTTTTTGTGTGTGCCGTAGTACTAGCCGGCCCGGCCATGGCACAGATGTCCGCGAACAGGGCTGTTGCGACCCAGTTAAATTCCTCAAAGGAACTTTTCTTTGACGCGGTAGCCAGCGGGGATGTAGCCGCGGCAGACCGGATGCTTCGCACAGACCCCAGTTTGGTACGTGCTCGTGATGCAAACGGCTGGACTCCGCTGATGGTGGCTTGTGCGTATGCGGCCGACCCTAAATACACCGGGGAAATGCCGGATACGCGATACAAAGAGATCGCTAAACTCATGCTTAGTGTGAACGGAGTGGAGGTAAACGCTCAGAATAAAGACGGCCAAACAGCGCTTATGTTGGCCGCTGCCTCGGATGACTTGTTTCTAGTGATTTCGCTGTTACAACGCAACGAACTCAATGTTAATATGCGGGATAAAAATGGACGTACGGCTTTGTTCTATGCGTTAGACTTCCGGAACAGTTACCGTGGTAAATCACGGGCCCAACAAGAGCAAATGGCCGATAGGCAATGGCACTTGGTATCCAATTTACTGTGGGATAAACGGCATCCGGCCACTGCAAACATCAAAGATAACTACGGGATGACTCCGTTAATGGTGGCTGCGGAATATGTGGTATATACCCCGGAATCTCCCAACGGTTTGAATTTCGATCCGGAACCGGGTAAGAAAAACAACCTGCAAGACTTGGAGTTACGCAAAGACTTGATTTGGTTGGTTGTCAAGAAACTACACGAAGAAAGAATATACCGTTAAGAATACAAAGAAGTCATTTTTCCCGGGGTTTTATAACCCCGGGATTTTTTATGTTAAAAACACTTGCAAAACGTCCTGTAAAAAAGTACTTGACAAATCAAAAAAAAAAACGATAATAGAGTGTCAGTAAAAAAACAAGGAGCATTTTATGGAAAACAAAAAATATATAAAGTCGTCCCGAAACACCCACCACTCGTCATCCCGCAGTGTTTCTATGCGGGATATAAGGGGCACCCAAAACGCCTCGCTATATCCCGGATTACAAATTTCCGGGATGACGAGCGAGGCGGAAGCGGGTTGCCCCGCGCCCCGTCAGTCCGTAAAGTTTTTGTACGGAATATGGGCGCGGTTAGGCCCCGTACAAGAGCCCGCATACCAACCTTGCTGGGTGACGGCGCGTGTAACCCGCGGGTTTACGCTTATTGAACTATTAGTCGTTGTCCTTATTATCGGTATTTTGGCGGCGGTGGCGTTGCCAAAATATCAAGTGGCGGTGGCCAAATCGCGTTTGGTGCAGGCCTATACACAAGCCAAAGCAATTAAAGACGCCGAGGAAATTTATTATCTGGCAAACGGGGAATATACGGCGGATCTAGATGTGCTCAACATAGACATTGGGGAAGTATCAACCCCCGTTCATACTGCCAAACGTTTATCCGGTGTTATAGTATCAACCAACGCTACTTTTGAAATATCTCTTTACGGCTCCAATCAATTTAATTCCCGGGTAGGCATTGGCATTCCCCGAACACATAATGAAACATGGAGTCAAGGGGGTATTACTTTTTATTTTGACCACTTACAACCCGGCGCCCAACGCAGCGGTATACACTGTATGGGTCTAACGGAAGTGTATCAGAAAGCGTGCCAATCCATGGGCGGCACTTATATAGGAAACGAAGGGAGCGGACACAAAGTGTACCAATTGCCTAACTGAGCAACTCATCCATATCGGGGTAAATATCTTCTAAGGACTTATACACTTTGAACGCCCGTTCACGCACAAACGTATCGGGTTGTTTGATTTGTGGCACTACACACGTACGCAAGCCCGCCGTAATGGCAGACGTTGCCCCGGCGGTAGAATCTTCAAACGATAAGCACTCCCCCGGCGCGGCGTGCAAGTGGGCGGCGGTAGTTAAATAAATTTCCGGGTCGGGTTTGGGCTTGTTGACGTCCTCGGAAGTAGTAATCACGGAAAAATATTTTTTCACGCCTTTTTGTTCCAACAGGTGGTCCACCCACCGCCGGATATTAGACGATGCCAACGCAAGCGGAAACCCGCGGTGGGCAAAATACTCCACCGCCTCTTTGGCTCCGGGCCGAAAGTCTACTTCCCCCCCGCCGTGAATATGGTTTTCAAATTCATCATACGCCAAGCGGTATAATTCTTTAACGTTCAGCGCCCCTTTAAAATAATTATCAATAATAGCCGCCGCGTCCGTCGTACTCATTCCTACGCAGGGCTCGTAAAGTTCAAACGGAAACACCTGCCCCAACTTCGCCGCAGCCCGTTGGTAGCAAGCAAAATAAATCGGTTCGGTACTCAGTAAAAGTCCGTCCATATCAAAAACAACGCACTTAATCATACATATATTGTATAATTTTCCGCGGCGCGCCGGGCAAGCCGCTTATTTTATATAATATAGTTACTTATGAAATACGGTATGAATTTTCAGGATATTATTTCCGCACTTAACACGTATTGGACCAAACAAGGATGTATCCTTGTTCAGCCCTACGACGTAGAAAAAGGAGCCGGCACCTACAACCCGGAAACTTTTTTCGGCTCGCTTACGGACAAACCCGTGAGCCGCGCCTATATTGAACCCTGCCGCCGACCCGCTGACGGACGGTATGGCGAAAACCCCAACCGCCTGGGCAAATATTATCAGTATCAAGTGATTATGAAACCTGCCCCGGCTAACATTCAAGAAATGTACTTGAACTCGTTAAAGGCCATCGGGTTGGACCCCAAACAACACGACGTGCGTTGGATTGAGGACGATTGGCAATCCCCCACCTTGGGCGCGTCGGGCGTCGGTTGGGAAATTTGGTTAGACGGTATGGAAATTACGCAATTTACCTACTTCCAAAATATGGCCGGGTACGCGTTAAACCCCATCACGGTAGAAATTACGTACGGGTTAGAACGTATTGCCATGTATTGCCAAAAAGTAGACAATGTATTTGACGTGCGTTGGAACGACGACGTTACCTACCGCGATGTCCACCACGAGGGCGAACGCCAATTTTCACACTATTATTTTGAAGAGTCTAACGTGGAACACTTGCGCCGCTACATTCAAGAATGCGAAGAAGAATGTTTAGCCCTTTGCAAAAAGGGGCTCTATCTTCCGGCGTATGATAATACGATGAAGTTATCACACTATTTTAACATGTTGGAAGCGCGCGGCGCCATTAGCGTGTCCGACCGTACCAACAACATTACCAAAATCCGCAACTTAGCCAAGGCGTGCGCCAAGGCGTATGTGGAGAGTGTAGAAAAGAAAGAGGGAAAGAAAGAGGAGGCCGCTAAATGAACGCGTTATTGGAAATCGGAGTAGAACATTTGCCGGCGCGTTTCATGGCGCCCGCACTATCCCAACTGGAAAAACTGGCCGCAGATTTATTGGCGGAAAAACGGATTTCTTACGATAACATTCACGCCTTTGGCACATACCGCCGCCTGGTAGTGGAAATTGTCAATATCGCAGACAAATCCGCGGACGTACAAAAAGAAGTCAAAGGTCCGCCCGCTAAACTTTTAAAAGACGCGAATGGAAATTTCACACCGCAAAGTGCCGGGTTCGCCCAAAAGAACGGAATTGCCCCGGAGAAACTAACCGTCGTAGAAACCGACAAAGGGCCTTTTATTTACGCCAAAATCAAAATTAAAGGTGAGAAAACAGCCAAACTGTTGCCGGAAATTTTTACGCGTTTAGTAACCGGACTTGAATTTGCCAAAAATATGATTTGGGAAGAATCCGGGCTACGCTACGGACGGCCGATCCGCTCGCTCATCGGCTTGTACGGCAGTAAAGTAATTAAATTTACCGTCGCGGGTGTAACGTCTAACCGCAACACGTATCCGCTTTGCTCGTTTGGACGTAAACCGATTAAAGTAGCCACCGCCGACGCTGCCGCGTATGCCGAACTACTCCGCAACCAACCGCAACCGGTATTAGTGGTGCCGCAAGAGCGCAAAGAAGCCCTGATTAAAACCGTATCTAATGAGGCCAAAGCGCGCGGTTACCGGGCTGACTTGGACGAAAATTTAGTGGAAGAAACGGTGTGGTTTACCGAACACCCGGTAGCAGTCAGCGGCGACTTTGAAATTAAATTTTTGACGCTGCCCAAAGAACTCATCACCACCGTCTTAAAAAAGCAAATTAAAATGTTCCCGGTGCTTAGTAACAAAGGCGAACTGGAACCGTATTTTATTGCAGTACGCGACGGAATTTCGGTCAACCAAAACGAAGTGCGTGACGGATTTAAAAAAGTCATGTCGGCACGTTTATCCGATGCGGTTTTCTTCTTTGAAAATGATAAAAAAGAAGGTTTAAACTCCTTTAAAAATAAACTCAAAAACATTTTGTTTTTAGAGGGGCTTGGCTCCATGTACGAAAAATCGGTCCGCACACAACAACTCGCGTTGTGGCTGTGTGAGAAAACGGGGCAACCCGCGCTTAAAGAAACCGTAGATTACGCCGCCGCGCACGCGTATGATGACCTCGCCAGCCACGTCGTCTACGAATTCCCGGAATTACAGGGCTACATGGGCGGGCAATATGCCGCGTTGGAAGGTCGTAAAGACGCCGCCAAAGCCATGGAAGAATTTTATTATCCGCTGACCAGCACGTCTGCGTTGCCGTCTGATAAAGCGGGGCAACTGGTGTCACTCGCCGGGAAAATAGATACCTTGGTGGGCAACTTTTTGATCGGGCAAATCCCGACGGGAAGCGAAGATCCCTTTGCCTTGCGCCGCCAAGCATTTGGCGCGGTACGGATTTTGCTGGAAAACGCGCTGCCAGTTTCCTTAAAAGAACTAGTGGAAAAATCACACGCGTTATATCCGGCTCAAACCGCCGACAAAGGCGCTAGCGAACTCCCCGCGTTTTTAAAAGCGCGCGTGGCGTTGGTCTTGGAACAACGCGGTCATCAAGCGGCCCTGCTGGACGCCGTAATGAATTGGTATGAACTTCCACTTGCGCAAGTGGAGGCCCTTGTCAGCGCGTTGGAAACGGTAAAAACCGATGCGGCATTTTCCGCCGTATTGGAAGCCGCCAAACGCGTAAGCAACATCTTGAAAAAGTCCGACGTTCCCAACACGCCCATTGACCCGGCGCGTTTTGAACTCCCGGCGGAAAAATCCTTGTTTGACACCGTGCAAACCGTGGAAAAACAACTGTCTTTCTTGCCGCAAACGACGGATAAAAACGGTTATTTGAACCGTTTGAAAACGTGCATCGCGTTCCAAGCGCCGTTGGAAACTTTCTTTAAGGAAGTTATGGTCAATGCCGAAGACGTTGCCGTGCGCAATAACCGCCTGGCGTTACTCACACGTGTACGTGCGTGCTTGGCTCAAACCGGGGCAGACATTACAAAACTGTAACCAATCATGCCTTAACAAATATCCCCCGGGCATAGCCGGGGGTTTCTTGTTACCAAACATACCCCCCGGAACAAAGTTCCCGGGGTTTTGGGTAATAAAGAAGACAACATAGTTACCTCTTTGATTTTACTTACTTTCTCGGCCTCCCTTTCTTAACACGATTTGCATCCCACAAGGATTTTAGGTCCTTAGCAACGGGCGAATCGGGATACCGTTGAATAAAACTATACACATCTTGATATTCCTTTGTGTCACCTTTGTACCATCTTCCCTGTTCTGCTACATACGCATTTGCCGCATCTAATAACTCCTGACCGCGGGACGAAATTTCCTCCGGGGAAAGACACGGCCACCCTTGCTCAACACAATTTGCATCCCGCAAGGATTTTAAGTCCTTAGCAACGGGCGAATCGGGATGCGAGTCAATAAAATTATCCACATCTTGATATTCCTTTGTGTCACCTTTGTACCATCTTCCCTGTTCTGCTACATACGCATTTGCCGCGTCTAATAACTCCTGCCCGCGGGTCTGCAACCTTATTTCATCTGCTATCTCCCATAAAACTTCCAACTCCCCAGAAGCGGGCAAATCGGGATGCAATCGAATAAAATTATCCACATCTTGATATTCCTTTGTGCGACTTTTATACCATCTTCCCTGTTCCGCCACATACGCATTTGCCGCGTCTAATAACTCCTGCCCGCGGGTCTGCAACCTTATTTCATCTGCTATCTCCCATAAAACTTCCAACTCCCCAGAAGCGGGCAAATCGGGATGCAATCGAA
>JAZRIL010000051.1:0-25435 GCA_045645285.1 Elusimicrobiaceae bacterium
TATTTCTTTTTAAACTACCTTTAAAACCACTTTTGTTTTTCATACATATCCCTCCCACAGAGAATTAATATACGCAAAGTCTAGCAAAAAAAAAAACGAAGTCAAGTATTATTTTTTACCGTCGGAAAAACGTATTAAATACTTGCACCGCGCTATATCCCGGACTAGAAATCTCCGGGATGACGAGCGCGGTGCGGTGCAAGCCCTTTTTGTGCCTTTTAAAAAAACAATATAAAAGCCCCCTCGCTCGTCATTCCGTAAGGTTTCTGTACGGAATATAGCGAGGGATCCTTAAAAAAAACTTGACAAACCAAAAAAAAAAACGATAATAGACTATCAGTAAAAAATAACAAGGAGCAAACAACATGAAAAATGCAAAAGCATTTACACTCATTGAATTACTAGTAGTTGTCCTCATTATCGGCATACTGGCGGCGGTGGCACTGCCACAGTATCAGAAAGCGGTAGAAAAAAGCAGGGGAGCCAATGCGCTGGCTTTATTAAAATCCGTCGGAACAGCTGCACAAGCGTGCTATCTTGCCACTGGCTCTTTTTGTGAAACTTTTGACCAATTAGATATAGATCTGCCCGCCGATTACACGGGAACAACTAAATGGTATAACTTTCAAATCAGCGATACCCGTTCCAATAACGACTGGTCTTTACAACTGGAAAAACAGATAAACGGCGGAGGTTGGGAATCCATCCATATCGGGCGCTTAACCGGGAAATATAAAGGAGCGGGTTTCTCGTACCGTTTTACCAAATCCGGCTCGGGGGAACTCATCTCCAAACCGGGTCTATCTTGTAGCGAACTAAAGAGTCATACAGATAATCCTTTCTCTTTATCTCCGGGAAGTTATTGCCAACAACTATTTCACGGAACACTTCAGCCGGAAACAGATTGTTCAAATTGCGGATACCGCGTGTATAATTTAAACTAATCAAAACTCCCCGAGTATGCAAACTCGGGGAGTTTTACAAAACACACAAGCCGTTTTTATTTGGTCTTTTTCAAATCTTCGCGGACTTTATTAAATAAATTGGTGGCTGTGGCCCGTTCCAAAAACGCCTCCCACTCTTTTTCCGTCATTTCAAAATCTTCCATGACGGTGGCGGAAATTTCTTTAGCCACGTCTTTACCGGTTTTACCCAGGCGGGTATATTCGTTTTCCAACTCCACATACCGGCTGGCGACCGCGTAATCAATATCTTCTTGCGAGTATTGCGGCACTTGCGTTTCGGTCAGGGTGTTGGTATCGGTTACGCCGGACACTTCCGGCTCGTTCGTATGAACCGCAGCGGGTTTTTCATCGGTGCGTAGCGGGCGATCGCCCACCGGCACCAGCAGTTCTCCCGATTGGTTGGCGGATTGTTCCCGGGCCGATTCTTCCTGGGCCGGATTGGTTACCCGCCCCATCAGCACATTGGAACACGCCGACGGATTAACAATAAAATAAATACTTAAAATAATAAAAACTAACAAAGCCGCTTTGAGCAAAATTTTAATCATGAGTTTTCCTCCCGCTAGTTATATTTTAGTTTATTTTTGACCCGTTTGTGTGGCGGCCTGGTGTTGTTGCAGTTGGCGCACGCTTTCCACAAATTGCGGATTGGACAAAATTTGCTGTACTTTTTGGGCGAAAGCCGGGTCCTGCATGTGTTTATTGACCACGGCTTGAATTTGCGGATTATCCCGCAACACTTGCCGCAAATCTCCTTGTCCCAGCGAACTTAAATCCAACAGTTGCCCTTGCGTGACTTGGGATAATTCCTGATTAAACGATTTAATTTCCGGCTCGTTTTTATAATCCCGCACGATAGAGCGCAACGTATCCTGGGCTTGTTGGACGGCCTGCTCGGGCGATAACGGGGCATCTTCCAAAAATACGCCCTGCCCGGGGGTGGCCGACGGCACCGCTTGCGGCGTGGCCGGTGCTTTTTGACTTTCCGGCAAAATACTCATGCTGGTAGCGTCTGCGGGTAAGACTTCCGGGCGGGAAACCGGCTCGGCCTGCGGCGCGGCCAAAGAAACCGGCACCTGTTGGAAAGAAAACGCCGCATCGGTTTGGTGTTGGCGTTCTTCTTCCCACTGGGCCGCTTTTTGGGCATAAAACCGGTAACCGCGAACCGCGCCCATAAATAAGAGCGCGGTTACCATAATCGCAATACACAAATAACTGATTTTAGACATTATTGCACAATTTCAATCAGTTCCACATCAAACACCAAGGCCGAGTTAGGCGCAATACGCCCCATCGGGCGGCTGCCATACGCCGTATCGGACGGACACACCACCGTAGCACGGGCGCCGGGTTTTAACTGTTGGATGGCTTTGGTCCAGCACGGGATCACATCGGTCAAGCGGGTTTGGAACGCTTCGCCGCGGTCACGCGAACTGTCAAACTTCGTGCCGTCAATAAGCGTGCCGGTATAATGCACTTTGACGGTACTGTCGGCTTTTGGATTTTTACCTTTGCCGGGTTTAATTAGTTTAACCATGGCCCCGTTTTCCAGCGTTTTGACGCCTTTTTCCTTTTTGAAATTTTCCAAATAGGTCTGCTGGGCCGCGGCACGTTTTTCGGCAATAATCCGGGCGTCATCTTGGTATTTTTGAATGATTTGCGGTTTATATTTTTCCAGGTCGGTTTGCGGTTTTTTACCTAGCAACGTATCCCGCATTCCCTGGGAAAGTGCCTTGTAATCGTTTTCGTTATCCAAGATGAGTTGGGTTTTCAGATTATCCCCCAACAAAAAGCCGAGCGAGTACAACATTTGGTTGCGTTCGGCCGGGTTTGGCTGGGTAGCCGCGGCCGGTTTATCGGCCGATACCGGTTCTTCAGCCGCATAGCCGCCAAGCGGCCACGCCAGTAATATAAGTACCATTATCTTTTTCATTGTATTCCCCTTATTTGGCTTGTAAATACGCCTCTAAGCGCGCCTTGATTTGTTGGGCGGCTTGTTCGCCGGCGGCTTCCATACTGCGGCGCAACGAGTCTTGCGCACGGGAAGTACCGGCCCGTTCATACACATTAAAACGGGCAAAAGTTACATTACGCGTGGCATCCACCAGACTCACAGCGGCACTGCTGGAACACCAAACAAGCCCGCCTACTTTTTTGGAATCATATCCGTCCGTATCGGTTAAAATTTCCACCGCCAGTTCTTTGTCCGGGTCGGAAATATCTACCACACCCAGCCCCATTTTGTTTAAGGCGTCCACGATGTGGGTAACCATGATTTTGCTTTCGCGGCCTTGCACATCTACTCCCACGAGTACCGCGGCCATTTTTTCTTTCAGCGCATTTTTATACGGGCGGAAAGCAGCCGGGGCATATGCCTGGTGGTCGGCGGCGATAAATTGGTACGCATCATCAAGCAGCGTGCGGCGCGTCACCAGCGGTTGCATGCGGTAAGCGGTGCGCAAATCGGCCAACGGTTCAGCCGGCGAGGTAAACTGCGCGGCCAGGGCGGCTAATTTGCTGTCCAATTGGTCCATTTCCGGCGCCAAAATGCGTAATCCGTTCATGCGGGTCAACACGGCTAACGCAAAGAAATGTTTATCGTGGGCGGATTTATCACGCCACACTTTATCCACGTTGACGTTGGCCATTAAATCGGTCAAAATAGCGTCTTGTTCCAATCCCTTGGCACTTTGAATAAGCGCATGGCGCATATTTTCCAGCGCGTTTTGCCCGGCGGCTTCTTTGGTGTTTCCTTCGCCGGCTACCACGTAATACTTGGCCGCATCGTATTTATTGGTTTGGTACGATACGGTGTTTTTATTGAGACTGGTGCACGCACCGAACGCGAGCACAGCCCCTAAACAGACTATTATGTTTTTCATAGTTCCTCCTTATTTGGCGGTGCGGTAGTGGAGGAACACCCGTTCCCCCGGTTGTAAACGCACCTTTTCAAAAGTATATTTTTCTACTATATTACCAAATCCGTCGCGAAAGAGCAGATCAATATCTTGCTCACCGGGTGGCAAAAACAGCCGTGTCATAAAAATTTGTGCGGGCAAGGTAAACCATTGGCGCGTATCGGCCTTTTCCACCGCACTGCCTACAACAGTAACAAACAGCCCGGCCACATCGCCCCAAATTTGGTTATTTTCATTGCCGGCCGATTTAACGGCCCGGCGCGCGGACGCGGCGGCCACCTGTTTGGCTACCGCCCGCGAAGCGGCCCGAAACCAAATCCCGGGCAGCCGTTCTTCCAAATCGGCTTTAGCGGCCGCGGCCAAATCGGCCATTTTTTGCATTTTGTAAGTTTGTCCGTCTTTCGTTTGCACAAACGAGGAAGTAATGACATACGGTTGGTCTGCCAGGACCGGGTAAGCCAACGTAACGGCATTACCCATAAATCCGGCACGCAGCGCGTTGGCTACTTCGGGTGAGAGATTCCCGGAACGTGATTCCCGGGAAGTGGATAAAATGGCATATATCCGGTCCCACGCAAATTGTACCGTCGTATTACGTTTAAGCGGCAACAGACCGTTGTAATGGAAAATAATCACTTCGCCCAATTCGTTGTAATTAGCCGGAACGGGAAACTCCGGCGCTTGCACGTGCAACTTATCGCGCAAACGGCGGTAGCCCTCCAAGGCATTGGTACGGCTGATGCGCGCGTCATCCAGTTGCCCGGCGGATTCAAATACCAAACTGGCGAAATACTGGACAAACGGGTCGTCGTTATAACCGTTTTTTTTACTGCCGCGCAAATTATCTAAAAACAGCACAGCCCGGCGGGCTTCCACGGCGGCATCTTCTACGTTATTTTGGTCCAAAAAATTCATCGCGCGGTAAAAATAGGTCATCGCGCGCTCATACGGAGCCACGCGGTAAGGGGAAGTTAAATCGTTCATTACCAAGCGCCCGGCCGATTTGGTAGCACTGACGGTATATAATTCTTCTATACGGTCCTGGGCTTGGGCAAAAAGGGCATCACTTTCGGCAGGTTCCCCCGCATCGTGCAAGAGGACCGCCTCATCCAAATAGGCCAAGGCGCGATCCTGCTTGGCATACACTTTAGCACGTTTTTGTTCAATCACCTCCGCCGCGGTTTTATATTCTCCCCGGGCGGACATTTTGCTAATTTCATTTTTATAACGCAAAGAAGGCGCCGCACACGCGGAGCAAAAAACAACTGCCCCTAACAACAGGTATACGCGCGCCTTCTTCATGTTAAAAACTCCTTACCACGACACTTTGCTACGGGTAACGTATTTTTTAATTTTCTTTTCGCCGTTCCAAACGATTTTGTTCGTCTCAATATTGATAAGTTTTAAGTTCGTTTGATAGTAAACCAGGGCTTTGGAGCCGGATTTATCCACAATGGAACTCAACACGCCGGAAAGCATAAAATCGGCTCCGACTTCTTTACCAAACGCTTTGCGGGTGGCCTCAGAGGCGAATTCATCTTGTTCCAAGCGTTCCTGGCGTACTTCGCCGCGCTCGCTGCTAGAGGCCACAAAGTCCACTTTGCCCGAGTTAATAAGCGCGCGTTGCATTTCTTCCACAAACACGCGGGTATTGATATGTTCGGACGATTCGTTCGTTACCGTACCGACGATAACCACCGGTTCTTTCCCACCGTTTTGAGCCAAGTACTTGGCATACCAACCGCCTTGCAAACAATCGGTAATCATTTCTTGGGCGACCATTTGCGCATCGGTATCGTTCCAACCGCCGGAAACGTCTTTGACAAGGTTCGTTTCCACGCGTTTAACTTTGGGACCGCATGCAAATACAAACGGCACCAAAAGCAAAGCAACAAATACTTTCTTCATTTGTTTCTCCTTTAATATAGAATTACCTTTATCCTATCAAATTTAACACGGTTGCGGGATGATTTATTGCAAGCATGAGGGGCTCGTTGCAACCCGGACATAAAAAGGGACTTGACAAATCAAAAAAAAAAACGATAATAGAGTGTCAGTAAAAAAACAAAGGAGCAAACAATATGAAAAATAGACAAGCATTTACGCTGATTGAACTATTAGTCGTTGTCCTCATCATCGGTATTTTAGCGGCGGTGGCCTTGCCGCAATATCAAAAAGCCGTAGAAAAATCAAAAGCCGCGCAAGCGTTAACAATGTTAAGAACCGTTTATAACGCTGCAGAACAATACTATTTAGCCAACGGCAATCATGCCACTTCCTTTGATGAATTGAGTGTGGATATCCCGTGGCCGACAGCAACATCAGGACAAGCGTGGTTTGGGTCAGACCGGTATGAATCCCGGGTTAATGAAGATTGGTCTATAGAACTTTATAGTGCCTCGTATGGATTGTACCCCGCTGTTGTCATTGGACGGCTAAAGGGAAAATACAAAGGAGCTGCCTTTGCAATATTCCTAAAAGAGACAGAACACAAAAACATTCCAATCCGAACAGTGGTTTGTCTGGAACGGATATCCAACGGGATCAATTTTGAAGCCGCTGACGGAGCGTACTGCCAAAAAATTTTTGGCGGGAAATTAGTTTATACGAGCAATATACGTTTCTATACATTGCCATAAAAATTACTGTAGGATGTGCAAAGTAATATAAAATTGTATCGGCGTAAAGCAACGATGCTCTCTAGGACAAGACGAGATCCTGAATTAAATTCAGGATGACGTCCTAGAGAGCGTCGTGCGAATTTGGAAGTTACCACCCGCCGTTATTTTTCTTGGCCGGTGCGGTCCTTGCGGTCAAAATAGTGCGTATGCAAGAGTTCATGCGCTTTGTGTCCGCCGATTTTATCAAAGATCGTGCCGTATAACGCCATCACATCTTTGTTATCTTGGGACTTATACGCCATTTTCGCATCGTCCTCATACAATCCGGCCGCACGGTTTTTGCGGGCTTGCCAACCTTCAAATTGGGGCTGACCGGCACCCGCCACACAACCACCTTGGCAGGACATGACTTCAATAAAGTCGTATTTATTCTTTCCGGCTTTAATGTCGTCCAAGAGTTTGCGCGCGTTTTTGAGTCCGCTCACTACCGCCACGCGGACGGTTTTGCCCGCCACAGTCAGTTCGGCTTCTTTGACGGTACTGTTAGCACGCAAGGCACTTAAATCCAATTTGCCGGCACCTTTGGGGTCTAATTCGGCTACGGCAAAGCGCAAAGCCGCTTCCATCACACCACCGGAAGCACCGAAGATGACGCCCGCGCCGGTTTTCGTGCCGAACGGGTGGTCAAATTCTTCGTCTTTGAGGTTAGCAAAATCAATGCCGGCCTCTTTAATCATGCGCGCCAAACCCACCGTGGTAACAACGTGGTCCGTATCCGGGTTGCCGTCCACATAAAATTCTTCGCGTTTGACTTCGCCTTTCTTAGCCGAGCACGGCATAATCGCTACGACGACGAGGTCTTCACGTTTACCGCCTTTTTCCACAAAATCGGCTTTGATGACCGGGCCCATCATTTGCATCGGCGAGCGGGCCGTGGACAAATTGGGGATAAATTCCGGTGTAAATTTTTCCACATAATTTACCCACGCCGGGCAGCAACTGGTCAGTTGCGGCAAGTTTTTGCCTTCGGTTAGACGGTGTAAAAATTCCGTCGCTTCTTCCACGATAGTCAAATCGGCCGAGAAAGCAGTATCGTACACATAGTCAAACCCAAGCATACGAAGCGCCGCGGCGATTTTACCGTCAATACTCTTGCCTTGCGGCAAGCCGAAGATTTCACCAAGCCCCACGCGCACCGCCGGAGCGATGTGCACCGCCACTTTTTTGGTGGGGTGGTTGATGGCTTTAAATACTTCTTCAATTTCGGAAGAATTGGGTACTAACGCTCCCGTCGGGCAGACGCGTGCGCACTGGCCGCAGGATACACATTCGTGGCTTTCGCCCAAACCGTGGTTGAAAGCCGGGGCAATTTGAGCCCGGTAGCCGCGGAACGCAAAATCAATCGCGCCGATGCCTTGTACTTCGTTGCAGATGCGTACGCAGTTACCGCACAAGATACATTTGCTGGTATCGCGTACCAAAGCGGCGGAAGACGTGTCACGGTTGACCGGTTTTTGTTTGGCTTTAAAGCGGACTTCGGTAATGCCCATTTCCTGTGCCAAATCTTGCAATTTGCAACGGCCGGATTTAGAGCAGACGGTGCAATTGTGGTTGCCGGAGGCCAACAACAACTCTAAGTTGATGCGGCGCAAGCGGCGTACTTCATCGGTATTGATGTGTACATTCATCCCCGCTTTGGGAGCCACACAGCAAGAGGCCACAATGCCCATACCTTCCACTTCTACTAAGCAGAGACGGCACGCACCGTAGATTTCCAGTTCTGGTTGATAGCAGAACGTAGTAATATTGAAATGGGCTTTGCGGATGAGTTCCAACAAATTCCGCTCGCCTTCAATGGCTACTTTTTTACCTTCAATTAAAACAAAGTTTTCGTTTTCCATAGTTTCTTCCCTTATGCGCCGACTTTCACCGCGCCGAATTTACAAGTAGATTTGCAACTGCCGCATTTGATACATTTTTTCGGGTCAATCACGTGCGGTTTGCCTACTGCGCCCGTAATGGCTTGCACCGGGCAGGCACGTTTGCACATCCCGCAACCTTTGCATTTGGCGGGGTCAATGGCGTAACTGGCTAAGGCCTTGCATACCCCGGCCGGGCAGCGTTTTTCTACGACGTGCGCGAGGTATTCGTCCTTAAAGTATTTCAAGGTAGAAAGCACCGGGTTCGGGGCTGTTTTGCCCAAAGCGCATAACGAAGATTTCTGCACGGCTTTGGCTAAATCTTCCAACGTTTCCAGTGTTTTCATCGTTCCGCGGCCTTCGCAAATGTCAGTCAGTAACGACAACATTTGGTCCGTCCCTTCACGGCACGGCACGCATTTACCGCACGATTCGCGTTTGGTAAATTCCAAGAAAAAGCGCGCTACGTTGACCATACAGGTTTTTTCGTTCATGACGACCAGACCACCCGAACCGATCATCGCACCGGCCGATTTCAAGGAGTCAAAATCAAGCGGTACATCGTAATGTTCTTTGGTTAAGCACCCGCCCGAAGGACCGCCGATTTGGGCGGCTTTAAAGGCGTCGGGGTTGACGGTGCCGTCGCTGTTGGTCGTGCCGCCGGCCACGTCGTTAATGACTTGGCGCAAGGTCGTACCCATCGGCACTTCCACAAGCCCCGTGTTAGCAATATGGCCCGTTACGGCAAAGGTTTTCGTGCCCGGGCTGGTGGGTGTACCGATTTTGGCAAAGTTTTCGCCACCCATTTCCAACACTTTAGCCACGGTGGCTAATGTTTCCACGTTATTGATAACGGTAGGTTTACCGAAAAGCCCGCTGTGCGCCGGGAACGGCGGCTTTACTTTGGGCATACCGCGTTTCCCTTCCACAGAGGCGATTAAAGCGGTTTCTTCACCGCATACGAACGCTCCGGCACCTTCCATAACATTGATTTTGAAGTTTTTGCCGGAACCGAAAATGTTTTCGCCCAAAATACCAAGTTTTTCGGCTTGTTCAATGGCTTTGCGTACGCGTTTAATGGCCAGCGGATATTCCATACGCACATAGATGTAACCCTCATCTGCACCAATAGCGCGCGCGGCAATCATCATACCTTCCAGCACCGCGTTGGGGTTGCCTTCCATGACCGAGCGGTCCATAAAAGCACCCGGGTCGCCTTCGTCGGCGTTGCAAATGACATATTTTTTGCCTTCGGGTTCAATGCGGGCAAATTCCCATTTTTTACCGGTAGGGAAACCGCCGCCGCCGCGGCCGCGAAGACCCGACTTAATCATTTCTTTGCAGACTTGTTCGGGCGTCATTTCCAAGTAAACACGTTTGGCCTGGGCGTAACCGCCGTGGGCAATATATTCGTTGATGTCTTCGGGGTTAATACGTCCGCAGTCGGCCAACAAAATACGTTTTTGCTTAGCATAGAACGGAATGTCAGCCACCGTTTTGGATTTTTGGTTATTGGCCGGGTTGTGATACAACAGGCGGTCAATGACTTCCCCTTTGAGTAAGGTTTTTTCAATAATTTCGGGCACATCTTCTACTTTCACTTTCGTATAGAAAATATCACCTACACTCACCAACGGCCCTTGCGCGCAGAAACCGCGGCAACCGCTTAAACTTAAATAGTTTTCGCGGCAGCCCTTGGTTACTTCTACACTGCAAGCCACGCCGTGTTTTTCCATTTCGGCCTGAAATGCTTTATATACGTCCAACGAACCGCCGGCAATACAACCGGTACCGCCGCAAATGACGATACGTTGTTTAATGTTTTTATAGGCGTCGTTAAAATCTTTTGCGATTTTTTCAATATCTTTTGTTGCCATACTTACTTGGCCTCCGCTTTGATAACTTCGTCAATAAGTTCTTCGGCCTTGGCCGGAGTGACTTGGCCGTGGACCACTTCGTCCACTACCATCACAGGTGCGAGCCCGCACGCTCCTAAACAAGAAACGCATTCTAAGGTAAAGAGTAAATCTTCCGTAGTTTCCTGACCGTCTTTGAGTTTGAGTTTCTTTTTGACGGCGTCAATGATACTGGCCGAGCCCTTTACGTGACAAGCCGTACCGTTGCAAACGCGGATGATGTGTTTCCCTTTGGGAGTAATAGCGAAGTGAGCAAAGAACGTCGCCACACCAAACACTTTAGCGGGCGAAATATTCAGTTCATTGGCGATATAACGCATCACATCTTCCGGCAGGAAGTGGTAGGCATCTTGCACTTTTTGCAAGATGGGGATTAACTTGGCGCTATCGTAATTATTTTCTTTTAAGATTTGCGCCGCAGGTTTGAATCTGTCTGACATAAGTTCTCCTATAGGAATTTACTACAAAACAAATTTGTTGGTACAGTAAGACGGGAATCCGCCTCTTTTTATTATAGCAAAATGCAAAGGGCGATGAAATACCCGCCCATAAGCACTAGCCCTGTCGGCACGGCCACCGCCGCCCATTCGCGGCTTTTAATACCTAATTTTTCAGCCGCTACGATGTTGGGCAAGTTTCCTTGTACAAGCATACTGCCAAAAGCCGCCAGCCCGATCACCATATACGTTAAATCCGTAGGGGTAATCGTGGGCACAATTTCTATAGCGGCCAGGGTGGCATTGTCAATAATTACGGAAACCGCGTTGGCTAAAAAGAGCACCTTCCCCCCCAAATGTGTAATCGTACTTTGTGCCAGCGGCCTAAGCCCGGTACTGATTAAGTGCAACGCGGCCACAAACATATAAATATGCCAGGTCCGGCGCAAGACGGAACTATACGTTTCTTTATCTTCACGGATATACATCTGGAGCCCGGCCCCGGCGTGACGGGCCGTATAGCCGGCCGCTACCGCCAATACAATTAACGCAGGCAAAATCCAGCCGGCAAAGTGGCGCAGTAAAAAGAAGAAATCGGCATGATACGGCGGGCCGGAAAGTGCATTATTGATAATTAACCCCATCGGCTCGGCCAGCGGGGTAAGCACCGCTCCCAGTGCAATGGCATAGCACGCAAACACGGTAATATGTACCATTTTTTCGTGTTCCAAATGGACGACCTGTAATACTTCGGCCAAAACGAGCGCGGCTACGGTTACACTCACCAAAGACGACGCCAGCCCCAATGTAAAAATCAGCAGGGCAAAACTGTATTTTGGCTCCAACGCTTTAAAAAAGATAAATAAAACACGGAAAATATAACGCGAATAGTTATTGAAAATGACGCTGACAACCAGCACGATAAACGCTACATTAACCGGGGATTGCAACGTTTTATAAATAAAGTCCACGCTCCACCCGCCGCTAATCGTGACGGCCGCCGCCCCTACTCCCAGCAAAAAAAGTTCCAAGTGGCTTTCCACCCAGCGCGACACAAGCGGCCAAACAAGTAAATTTAAGGCAACTAGTCCCAGTAAAATATTCACCCATAACGGGGGTTGCGTAACCAGTGTTTCCATACATATATTTTATCAAAATTACGGCGGACGCGCACCAGTACGCACAAATTTAGTACAATAAAGTTGCACAAAATTTGTTGCAATTTAAATTAAGGAGAAAAAACGAAGTATGAAAAAAATTATTGCTTTTGTTTTGGCGTTCGGTTTAGCCGCCGTATACGCCCAAGCCAACGACTGCGGTTGTGCCGCTACGGATGTAACTTGCGTGAATAATTGCACGTTATCCAAAGTGAGCAACCTGCGCAAAAACTTGGAAAACAAAAAAGCCACGGCTAAAAAACAAGCCAAAGCCGCTAAGGCTCAAAAAGCCCAACAGGACAACTCGGCCGCCGAACAAGCCAAAGCCCAAGCGAAAGCCAAAGCCGAAGAAGTAAAGGCCAACGTCAAAGCTCAAAAAGAACAAGCCAAGAAAGACGCCGCCGCTAAAAAAGAAGAATTAAAAGCACAAAAAGAACAAGCCAAAAAAGACGCCGCCGCCAAAAAAGCCGAAGCGAAAGCCCAAGCCGAACAAGCCAAAGCCAACGCGAAAGCCAAAAAAGCGGAAGTAAAACAGGATGTAAAAAACGCTAAGGCCGATGTAAAAGCCAAAAAAGCCGACGTCAAACAATCCACTAAAGATGCCAAAAAGGCACTCAAAGAGGAACAAAAAGCGTGGAAAAACTTGGCTAAATAAGTTGATTTAACATTGACTTAAATGAACAGCCCCGCATTTCCTGCGGGGCTGTTCATTATTATTGCACACCAAATCAATAATAGTAATCACAATAAGAATTATCCCCCCCATCACAAGAATCAAAATGTTTCTTTTTCGTTTCATTTTGACAAATCCGGTGGGCAAGGGTTGTTTCCGTACGTCCCGGCGCCCGGCAACTGCGGGCTCCGCCCTCCAATAATTCCTGATAACCCATACTTGTATCTTGGATATTTACCACACATCTGACTTTTTTTGCCCACTGGTCCGCTACTCCTTGGACTAAACAGCGTCCCCACGTAAAAGCCCGCTGAATTTCTTTCCCACTGTTATACTCCGGCGTACCACCAATATCAATATCCAATTCATCCAACGGACCGTATACACCATTTGCCATATAATAGGCGTGTTCTGCCTGGACAATCGCACGCGCCAATGTTTTGGCTTGTATATACCGGCTTTTGGCTACAGACATTTGATATTGCGGCACTGCCACCGCCGCTAAAATGCCGATGATGAGAACAACGACAAGAAGTTCAATGAGGGTAAAACCGCCGTTATAAAAATAGATGTCATTCCAAACTTGATTTGGAATCTTCCACGCTTGTAGTTGTCGTTTCTCTTTCAAAACGGCGTGCGTGGAAGATGCTGAAACAAGTTCAGCATGACGTCTTATTTTATTTATAACACCTTTTTCCTTGCTAAATTTGTTTATATTCACATCTTTGTTTTGCATATATACCTCCCTACGCAAGTAGCGTATGGGAAAATAATAGCAAAAAAAAAAACAAAGTCAAGCCCTTTTATTTTTCCATAAAAAAAGCGCAACCCAAAAAGAGTTGCGCTTTTATGCTTAAAAAAATTACTTATACGATAATCAGCCGCACGGCCATCACAATCAGCACCACGCCGGCTAACAATTCTACTTTTTTGCTGACCACCGTTTTTGCATTTTCACCACCCAAGTGAAAACCCAGCAGCGTCATCACAAACGTAATCAGGGCCAAAAGCACCCATTGCGGGAAACACGCCGAGTCCATTGTTTCCACCGCATACCCGACGAGAAACGAGTTCATTGCAATCACGGCCGACACTTTGCATAGTTTGCCGGTGCTGCCGACATCGGTACTGCTGAAACTGGGCGATTTTTCAATAGATTCCAACATAAATTTAATACCGATAAGCAGTAAGAACGCAAACGCCACCCAGTTATGTGCCAAATATACCCAATTGCGAAAGAATATTAAACTAATCAAATATCCCAGCCAAAACAGCAGCACATTAAACCCGACAAAAAAGAGCGCCATTTTGATAGAAAAGACGCTTTTTCCTTCGGTGATTTTCAATGCAGACATATTGGCACTGACCATATTGTCTACGCAAATGCAAATAAAAATAATAATTACGGAAATAATACCCATGTTTTTTTCTCCCTATAAGATATCAGCATTCTACCAAATGCCCAGCCCTTCAAGCAATAATTTTACACCCAGCAAAATCAGCACAAGGCCGCCTGCCATTTCCATACGCTCTCCGAATTTTTGGCCCAACCACGCACCGAAATAAAACCCTATCCAACTTGTCAGGAACACAAACGCCACCATCGTCACGGCCATCAAGCCCCACGGCACTTGCGTGGGGGCTAAGCCCATACCTACCAGCCACGCATCCATGCTGGTTGCCGCCGCCAACAGCACAAGCGATTTGATATCCCACGAACGGACGGTTTCTTCCGGCTCGGCTCCGGGCCGGGCGTGCCACATCATGTGCCCGCCTATCCAAACTAAAACGCCAAACGATACCCACACCGCATATGTGTGAAGTAATTTCCCGACGCCAACCCCCAGCAACCACCCCATGCTAAGCATGACAAAATGCGCCAGGGCAAAGGCACTGCTGGCCTTGAGTTCATCCCGCCACGGAACATGGCCGCGCGCCACACATCCGGCCGCCACCGTAACGGCTAAATTATCCATACATAAACTCAGTGCGATCAATAGCACGGATACGAAAATCATACAATTATGATATCATTTTTTATATTATACTCCGGGGGAATCTATGGAATCGCTACGAAAACTTTATAAAATCGGCATGGGGCCTTCCAGCAGTCACACCATGGGCCCGCGCAAAGCCGCCGAAGAATTCAACCGTACCTATCCGGCGGCGATGTCGCTACGGGTTACGTTATACGGTTCGCTGGCCGCTACCGGCAAAGGCCATTTGACCGATTTTACCGTCAAAGAAGCATTTTATCCTAAACCTGTTTCTATTCTTTGGGAGCCGACTATCTTTTTGCCGCGCCATCCCAACGCCCTCAAACTGGAAGCGTTAGACCGCGCCGGACACGTTTTAGGTGCACAAACAGTATACAGCGTAGGCGGCGGCGAAATCCGCACCGATGAGAATTTTGACGCGCCGCGTCAGTCGGTATATTCCTTACGTTCCATGGAAGCAATTTTGGAGTATACCTCCCAACATAAAATGTTGCTGTGGCAATACGTGGAAGAATGCGAAGGCCCGGAAATTTGGGACTATTTAAAAACCGTTTGGACGGCCATGCAAGATACGATAAACCGCGGACTTCAAAAACAAGGCGTACTACCCGGCTCACTTAATTTGGAGCGCAAAGCCCGCCGCTACTTATACAAGGCCGAAACTTCGCCGCGCTATGTGCGGCGCATGAATAATTTGTTCGCTTACGCACTTGCCTGCGCCGAAGAAAATGCCTCCGGCGGCCAGGTAGTAACGGCGCCCACGTGCGGCTCGTGCGGGATTGTGCCGTCGGTATGCCGGCTGCTTAAAGAAATTTACGAATTTGATGACACCGTTATTTTGCACGCCCTCGCCACCGCCGGACTCATGGGCAATTTAGCCAAAACCAACGCCTCTATTTCCGGGGCGGAAGTCGGCTGTCAGGGCGAAGTGGGCGTGGCATGTGCCATGGCCGCGGCGGCCTCGTGCCAATTGGAAGGCGGCGACAACCGCCGTATCGCCTACGCCGCCGAAATGGGATTGGAACACCATTTGGGGCTCACGTGCGACCCGGTAGATGGGCTCGTGCAAATCCCGTGTATTGAACGAAATGCACTGGCGGCCTCACGCGCGCTGGACTGCGCGACGTATGCACTCATGTCCGACGGAGACAACCGTGTTTCCTACGATGACGTGTTGGCCACCATGATGCAAACCGGCCTGGACATGCACCACGATTACCGCGAAACTTCCCGCGGCGGCCTGGCGCGGTTTTTCAAGAAACATTGGCTTAACGTCAAACGCAAAACCCGCACCCTTACCAGCCGCCACCGCCGGAAAAAATAGAGACAAACGACTACGTTATTCTAACTCCACGGAAATTTCCGTGGAGTTTTCTAACATGTAAAAAAACACTTGACAAATCAAAAAAAAAACGATAATAGAGTGTCAGACAAAAAAACAACAAGGAGCATTTAATATGAAAAACATACAAGCATTCACATTGATTGAGTTATTGGTAGTAGTGCCCATTATCGGCATATTGGCGGCGGTGGCGTTGCCGCAATATCAAAAGGCGGTGGAAAAATCACGTGCCGCGCAAGCGTTGACGTTACTTAAATCGGTATTGTCTGCCGCCGAAGCATATCGCTTGGCTAATGGCGATTGGCCCGGTAGTTTTGATGAGCTTGCTGTAGAGATTCCGTGGACGGGGAATACCAAATGGTACAATGCGGTCGGGGATGTCCGTTCCAATGCAGATTGGTCTTTACAACTGGAAAATCAAACTAATAATGGTTGGAACTCCATTATGATGGGCCGGTTGTCGGGCTCGTATGTTGGTGCGGGTTTTGTAGTTCAGTTGGCACATACGAACCGTAAATATCAAAATATTTTGGGTGAGATTGTATGTGTGGAAAATAGCGGACTGGGGTATACGAAAGCAGACGGAGATTTTTGTAGTAAAATTATGAAGGGCTCTTACTCTTTTAGTCATGGAGATTGGAAATATTACAAATTGCCGTAACGGCGGATCGTTTACATAAAATGCGGGCGCAACCGATCGTTGCGTCTGTGTGTTTTTAGAAAATACAAGTTTAGTGTAACTGCACTTTGGCCATCATATCGTACATGATGATGCTGGCCGCGGCAGACGCATTCAAACTTTCTACGCCGCCTTTTTGCGGAATGGAAATAATCTCGTCGCAATTTTCAGCGGTCTTTTCGCGGATACCAAACCCTTCTGAGCCGATAACCAGCACCGCCGGGGAGGCATATTCCATTTTAGTAATGGGCTTGCCGGCCATATCGGCGCCGTAAATCCAAAACCCTTCTTCTTTGAGGTCGTTAAGCGCGGCGGACAGATTGGCTACTTCCACGATATTGATATTTTCAATCGCACCGCACGCTACTTTGTACACGGCGGGCGTAATGCCCACGGTGCGCCGGTTGGGCAGAATAATCGTGGAAAAACCCAAGCACGCCGCACTGCGGATAATGGCTCCCAGGTTTTGCGGGTCGGTCATTTCGTCCACGGCGAGCCACAAATCTTTTTTGTTGCCGTCGCTCTCGTAAATCGCGTTAGAAAGTTTCATCAGTTTGACGGGTTGGATTTTAGCCATGACCCCTTGGTGATTAGCGTTGTGGGTTAAGCGGTCCAAGGTTTTGACGTCAATACGGTCAATTTTTACGTTGGCGCGTTTAGCCATGCGGATAATATCTTCCACTGCGCGGTGCCCGGCCTTCCCGTCGGAAACGTACAGTTGGGTGACGTTGCGTTTTTTACTGCGCAAGGCCTCTTGCACGGGGTGAATCCCGTAAATGATATCTAAATTATTTTCGTTCATAAAACACCTCTCAACCGATTTCACGCGAGCCAAAACTCATGCCCACTTCCAGGGCGGCTTTCACTTCCGCACCGTGCGGGTCCACCCGTTTCAAATTCGCAATCGCGTCTGAAATTTTTACTTCGTCCATGGTAAAGTTATGGAAAGCCGCCATGTACCCAAATTTTTCTTCCACCACCATATCTAGCGCTTTAGCGCCGTAAAGCGTGGAAAGCCAGCGGTCAAAAGCCGTAGGCGTACCCCCGCGTTGGGTGTGGCCGAGTACGCACGCACGCGATTCAATACCCGTTTTACCTTCAATCATGTCGCTAAGTTTATTGGCAATACCACCCAAGCGGATAGCGTCGGTACTGCCTGCCACCGTGCGCGCCACGGCCAGTTCGCCTTGTTCATTTTTGGCTCCCTCGGCGGCAACGACAATACTGAATGTTTTGCCTTTGCTCTTGCGGTTTAAAATATACTCCACAATGACGTCGTCATTATACGGGATTTCCGGGATAAGTACAATATCCCCCCCGCCAGCAATGGCCGAACGCAAGGCAATCCACCCCGCATAGCGGCCCATGGTTTCCACAATCATCACGCGGTGGTGGGATTGCGCCGTGGTGTGTAGGCGGTCAATGGCTTCCGTAGCGATATGTAAAGCGGAATCAAACCCAAAGGTCTGGTCGGTGGCGGATAAATCGTTATCAATGGTTTTGGGAACGGCCACAATCGGCATACCCATTTCCACAAATTGTTGCGACATGTGAAGCGTGCCGTCGCCCCCGATAGTAATCAGTGCGTCCAACCCGTTGGCCTTAAAATTGTGCATAACCACAGACGACATATTACGCGGCGCTTGCGACGAACCAAACGGGGCTAACGTATAGTTAAACGGGTTAGCGATATTGCTAGAGCCCAAAATCGTACCGCCCAAAGTCAAAATGCCGGACACGTTTTCGTTGGTAATTTTCATGAACTCGTTGCGCACCAGTCCGTCAAATCCGTTCTTAAATCCGTACACTTCTATGCCGCGTTTGAGGGCGTTTTTACTGGCCGCCCGCACGACGGCGTTTAAACCGGGGCAATCGCCGCCAGCCGTTAAGATTCCGATACGTTTAATGGTCATTATTTTCCCCTTTTATTTTTCCGGCACGCAAGACGCGCACCCGTTGGGCTACGCGGTCAATCACCCATTCGGGCGTGGACGCACCGGCTGTAATAAAAATTTTCTCTGCACGCAACACTTGTTTTTCGTCTACTTCTTCTTCCGTTTCCACGTGTTGTACCGCCGACGAAAGTTCCCGGCACAGCACCGCCAGCCGCGCCGTATTGGCACTGTGTTTGCCACCTACCACAATTACCAAATCGGCACTGCGGGCGCACTCAATGGTTTCTTTTTGACGCTCTTTAGTCGGCTGGCAAATAGTATTGGAAATTTGGCAAACACCGGCGTGTTTTTTAACTTCTTCGGCTGTTTCGTAAAACACACTTTCTTTCTGCGTCGTCTGCGAAACGACATTTACTTTTTCAAAATGCGGCAATTTGCGCGCTTCTTGCGGGCCGGATACGACGGTGCCTTTTCCTTGCGTGTATCCCATAAGGCCAATTACTTCGGCATGATCGCTATCACCGACGATCACGGTGTGATAGCCCTTAGAGGCAAATTCGGCAATGATATTTTGCGCGTGCTTAACCAGCGGGCAGGTAGCGTCTACCACTTCCATACCGCTGTTTTCAATTTCGCGCTGAAACTGCGGTGTAATCCCGTGCGCCCGGATAACCAGTACGCCGGATTTATCAACCGCCTGAGCCGGCGAGTCAATAGCCGTGATTTGCTTCGCGCAAAGCATATCGGTTACTTGTTTATTGTGGATTAAGGGACCAATGGTATAGACGGGCTTTTTACCCGCGGCTTCCAACTCCAGCACTTTTTCAATGGCGCGTTTGACGCCGGGGCAAAACCCCGCACATTTAGCCACAATCACATTTTTATCTTGCGTACTCATACTTATATTATAGAAAAAAACGGTGCGAAACCGGACAAGGTTTCGCACCGTCATCACACGTTACAAGTTCTATTTTACCGTTATTTTGTAGGCAATGTCCGTACGCAAACTGTTGTGCACGGGGCAGGTTTCGGCGGCCTTGGTATAAAAATCTTTCTGCGCCTGCGTTAAACTTGCCGGGAAGGAAAACGTCAACGCAAATGAAGTAATACGCGTATGTTTCTCGTCAAAACCGGGCACAACGGTTACTTCCGTTCCTTCCGCGTTTTCACCGCGGCGCGCGGCCAGAAAACCGATCATCGTCAGCATACACGCACCTAACGCGTTGGCCACCAGTTCGCCCGGATTCATAGCACTGCGCGGGTCGTTAAACGACGTTTTAACGACGGCTTGCTTACTTTCCAACGTACCCACGGTATTTAAATTGGCTTCTAATTTTACTTTAATTTCGCTCATAATTACCTCCCGTTTTTATCTTAGCAACTTGGCGGTCCGCCGGCCGGCGGTTTTTTTAATTAGATTTATTCCGTTTGGGCAAGGCGCGCAAACAAGTCTTTTTGTTCCCGGGTGAGCGTGCGCGGCACGTCAATGGTCAATGTAACGTATAAACTGCCTTTACTACTAAGCCCCTTGCCGCTGAGTTTGAGTTTTTTGCCGCTGTGCGTTGCGGCGGGGACTTTTACTTTGATAGGGCCGTCCAACGTCGGTACAAAAATGGTCCCGCCCAAAGCCGCCGTCCACGGCATTACCGTAACGGGAATGTAAAGGTCGTCACCTTCCAACCGGTACATCGCGTGCGGACGGATTTTGACAATTAAATACAAGTCGCCCGTGCCACTGCGCGTGGGATTTCCCATGCCTTTAAGTTTAATCTTTTTACCTTCGCTCACGCCTGCGGGCAATTTAACGGTAACGGTGCGGCCGTTTGGCAAGGTAAGTTGCATATTGCCGCCGCGGTGGGCATCTTCCAAATTAAGGGCAATTTCTGCCTCCACGTCGCCCGCCGCCTGGCCGGACGCCGCCGAACGGCCAAAGTTTTGCCCAAAGCCGCCGCCGGAAAATCCGCCCATGCCGCCAAAAATACGTTGGAAGAAATCGCTAAAATCCCCGCCGGAAAATCCACCGGAAAATTGCGCTCCGCCGTCTTGAAACCCACCGAAATCCGGGCCGCCGCTATAGGTATATTGCTGGTAATTCTGATATGGATTTCCGCCGTACGAACTGCCTCCGCGCGGACGCGAAGGACCTCCGCCGCGGGTATAATTTTGGTAGCCCTCTTGGCCTACTTGGTCGTAAATGGTACGCTTTTGTTTATCGGATAAAACGGTGTACGCCTCGTTTAAATCTTTAAATTTTTCCGTCCACGCGGCTTTTTCGTTTTCCGGGTGCATATCCGGATGGCACTTGCGCGCCTGCGTTTTAAATGCTTTTTTAATCTCGGCATCAGACGCGTTTTTGCTGACACCTAAAATTTTGTAATAGTCTTTGTAATCTGCCATAACTCCCCCTGTCTGATACCATTATATAATTTTAACGCAAACGACGTAGCAAACTTTTGTTATATAAAATTTTTCCAATTAGTATGTTCTCCCGCCCCTTTAGTGCCGTTTATAAAAAGCGCCAAATCGGATTAGAAAATTTACATGTTTGAGCAAAGCGAGTTTGTAAATTTTTCCGATTTGTCTGCTTTTTATGGCACCCGGGGCGGCGGTCTTTTGGAGCTTTTCTGCCGTCAGAAAAGCGAAAAAATCCTTGACAAATCAAAAAAAAAAACGATAATAGAGTGTCAGATAAAAAACAAGGAGCAAGAAATATGAAAGACAAACAAGCGTTTACCCTAATTGAATTATTAGTAGTTGTTTTAATTATAGGCATTTTGGCCGCGGTGGCGTTGCCGCAATATCAAAAAGCGGTTTGGAAAAGCCGCTACGCCACCATGAAAGCAATGGTTAATGCTTTAGCCGACGCTGAAGAAGCATATTACCTTGCCAACGGGGAATATACAACCGATTTTGACGCCCTTGGCGTGGAACTACCGGGATGTACCAACTCTTCTTGTCAATTCTCGTGGGGGTACTGTCGCAGAAGTCTTTCGGCGACCAGCACCTCCTACGTGGAGTGTTTGTTACTAAAAAACGGCATGTTTATAGGTTATCAACGCAATTTCAATTTTAGCGTCAGAAATCCCGCCAAAGCGTATTGTTATGATTATGTTAAGACGGGATTAGGGTCTAAAATTTGCCAAAGTGAAACGGGACGTAACGCCCCGGATGAACTCGGCTCCACGCACGGTTATTCTTATCCTTAATTTTTCCGCCCCGCGTCTTGCGGGGCGGCATTTTATAGCATACCTACAAAATGCTATAATAAAATATGGAAAACAAATTTGCCAAAGAAGGTTTGACCTTTGACGACGTACTCTTAGTCCCGCAACACTCCAGCGTGTTGCCCAAAGACGTGGAACTCACCACCCGCCTGACAAAAAAAATCAAACTTAATATCCCGCTGATGAGTGCGGGCATGGATACCGTAACCGAAGCGCGTACCGCTATTGCTATTGCACGGGAAGGCGGCATTGGGATTATCCACAAAAATATGCCCATTGCCGACCAAGCATCCGAAGTAGATAACGTCAAACGCAGTGATAACGGCGTCATTTCCAATCCCTTTTTCCTTCACCCGCAAGATACGTTGCAAAGCGCGTGGGACATTACCGCCAAATACCATATCTCCGGCGTGCCTGTGGTAGACGAGGACCAAAAACTCGTCGGTATTATTACCAACCGTGATATGCGCTTTGAAACCGACGGCACTCGCCAAATCAGCGAACTGATGACCAAAGACAAACTGGTTACTGCACGCAAAGGTACATCACTGGAAGAAGCCCGCACTATTTTGCAAAAACACCGCATTGAAAAACTCCCACTTACGACCGAAAATGGCGTTTTGTGCGGACTGATTACCATTAAAGATATTGAAAAAGCCATTAAATACCCCCACCGCGCGTGCGACGAAAAAGGCCGCTTGCTCGTTGGGGCGGCTATCGGCATTACCAAAGACATGCTCACGCGCGCCGAGGCGTTGTTAAATGCGCAAGCCGATATCCTCGTTTTGGACACCGCCCACGGCCACAGCCGCGGCGTGATAGAGGCCGTCCAAACCTTAAAGAAAACGTTTCCGTCTTGCCAACTCATCGCCGGCAACGTAGCCACGCCGGAAGCCACGGAAGATTTAATCAAGGCCGGGGCCGATTGCGTGAAAGTCGGCATCGGGCCGGGCGCTATTTGCACCACGCGCATTGTGGCCGGGATCGGGGTACCGCAACTGACCGCCGTATACGATTGCGCACAAATCGCCCAAAAATACGACGTGCCGATAATTGCCGACGGCGGTATTAAATTCTCCGGTGATATTGCCAAGGCGCTCGCCGCCGGAGCCAGCGTGTGCATGCTCGGCTCGCTCTTTGCCGGAACCACCGAAGCCCCCGGCGAAGATATTCTTTTCAACGGGCGCAAATTTAAAACGTACCGCGGCATGGGTTCATCTTCTGCGATGAAAGCCGGCAGCAGTGACCGCTATTTCCAACAAAACTCCAAAAAACTCGTGCCCGAAGGTGTGGAAGGCCGCGTGCCGTACCGCGGCGACCTGGGGGACGTGGTGTATCAACTGTTGGGCGGACTTCGCGCCGCCATGGGTTATTGCGGTGCGCGCACAATAGAAGAACTGGCTAAAAAGAGTAAATTTGTACGCATTACGCACGCGGGGCTCATTGAAAGCCACCCGCACGATATTACCATTACCAAAGAAGAAAGCAACTACTCCAGCAAGGGGATTTAATATGAAACAAGAACTGGTATTAGTAGCCGACTTCGGCGGCCAATACAACCAACTTATCGCCCGGCGCGTGCGCGACCAACATATTTATTGCGAAGTCGTACCCTTTGGCAAAATTTTAGAAGAAGCCAAAAAACGTCGGCCACAGGGAATTATTTTTACAGGCGGTCCAGCCAGCGTATATGCCGAGGGTGCCCCAAGTGTACCAAAAGAACTGTTTGAATTAAACATCCCGATTTTAGGCATTTGCTATGGCATGCAACTAACCGCGCACATTTTGGGCGGAAAAGTGGAAAGCCCCACGTATAAGGAGTACGGCAAAGTATCCGTTACGTTGGATAAAAAAAGTGCGCTCTTTGACGGTATTGACACACCAAACACGTGTTGGATGAGCCACCGCGATTATGTGGCGCAAGTGCCCGACGGGTTTACAATTTGTGCGCATACAAAAATGTGCCCCGCAGCGGCCATGGAAAATGTGGCTAAAAAAATTTACGGCGTGCAATTCCACCCGGAAGTCGTCCATACGCCGTTTGGGCAACAATTATTGCATAACTTTTTGTATACCATTTGCGGACTTTCCGGCACGTGGACCATGGGGAACTTCAAAGAAGAAGAAATCGCCCGCATTAAAAACACCGTCGGGAACGGCCGCGTCTTATGCGCGCTTTCCGGCGGGGTGGATTCGTCCGTGGCGGCAGTCCTGGTGCACAAAGCCGTCGGCAACCAACTGATCTGCGTGTTTGTGGACCACGGACTACTACGCAAGGACGAGGGCGACCAAGTAGAAAAATTATTTAAGGGTACGTATCAAATGAATTTAATCCGCGTCAACGCGCAAGAGCG
Organism: Elusimicrobiaceae bacterium; assembly: GCA_045645285.1. Lineage (GTDB taxonomy): Bacteria > Elusimicrobiota > Elusimicrobia > Elusimicrobiales > Elusimicrobiaceae > Avelusimicrobium. The sequence goes on from JAZRIL010000051.1 coordinate 24,098, forward strand.
ATTTTTGAAAAAACTAAAAGGCGTAACCGACCCGGAACAAAAACGCAAAATTATCGGCGCGCAGTTTATTGCCGTATTTGACGAAGAAGCCAAAAAATTGGGGCACATGGATTATTTGTTGCAAGGCACCATTTACCCCGATGTCATTGAAAGCGGAAGCGGCGCCTCTGCTGTCATTAAAAGCCACCACAACGTCGGCGGGCTACCCAAAGATTTAAAATTCAAACTTTTAGAGCCCTTGCGCTTACTCTTTAAAGACGAAGTACGCGCGCTGGGCGAGAGTTTGGATATTCCGCACAAACTCGTGTGGCGCCAACCGTTCCCCGGGCCGGGCCTGGCGGTGCGCTGTTTGGGTGAAATTACCGAAGAAAAATTGCATATCATCCGCGAATCGGACGCCATTTTACGTGAAGAAATCGCCAACGCCGGATTAGATGAAAAAATCTGGCAATACTTTACGTTCTTGCCTAACATTAGAAGTGTGGGCGTAATGGGCGACGAACGGACGTATTTTCATACGGTGGGAATCCGCGCAGTAACCAGTACCGATGCGATGACGTGCGACTGGGCGCGCATCCCGTATGAAGTATTAGAGAAAATTTCTTCGCGTATTACAAATGAAGTGGACGGCGTCAACCGCGTCATCTACGACGTAACCAGTAAGCCCCCCGCCACTATTGAGTGGGAATAAGTTTGAAAAATCCCCGCTTTACTAAGCGGGGATTTTTTATAAGTTCAAAGAACCACAAATTTTTTGGCCCAAACTCGTACGTCCCACACACTCTATTTTATCGGGATATGGGGAATGCGTAAGCCAAACCTTATACTCAAAATCACCTTGGGTTTGGCAATTGCCATATATGCTATTTCCTTCCAAATTAGTTCTCAGCAGATCAGGACAATGTGAAACAACCAAATTATACGAATTGGAATTGGTTACCGGCCCGTTTAGAGGATCCATCAAAAACGAATTATTACACTTTCTGACATCATTTGTAACTCCATCATCGTAAGAAATTGTTGTACAGGCAGATAAATCCACATCTAACATATCCCAATCATTGGTATATGCCCCATTTGCCATATAGTAGGCCTCCTCGGCTTGCTTAATAGAAGCAAGTAGCGGGCGAACCGTGGCTAAACGGCTTTTGACTACGGCTATTTTATATTGCGGAAGTGCCACCGCCGCCAAAATACCGATGATGAGAACGACAACGAGAAGTTCAATGAGGGTGAAACCGCCACGCCGCGCCCCGTCACCCCGCAAGGTTTCTATGCGGGGTATAGGCGCGGCAAAATTCTTTATCGCGCCCCTTATATCCCGCACTAAGACACTGC
>JAZRIL010000052.1:0-6988 GCA_045645285.1 Elusimicrobiaceae bacterium
GCTGTCATGCTGAACTTGATTCAGCATCTTCAACGTGGGTTGTTGTCGTTACGAAATGACGAGCGTGGAAGATCCCGTATCAAGTACGGGATGACGTCCTTTTTTGATAACGACACCAGTTCTGTAGGTCGGGCTATGCCTGACATCAATAAAGAGACTCTTTTTATTCCCTCGCCCCTTGCGGGAGAGGGTGGCCAAAGGCCGGGTGAGGGGTATGAAAAAGACTTGTCATCCCCGAAATTTGTAATCGGGGATCTTCAACGCCTCTGTCGTTTTGTAACTCAAACAACAAACAACGTGCGTGGAAGATTCCCGATAGAAACCCTCGGGAATGACAATCTATCATATAACGACAACAACATAAAAGCATTTGCGTCCCTTTCGTCATCCCGCAGTGTCTTAGTGCGGGATATAAGGGGCACGCTAAAGAATTTTGCCGCGCCTATACCCCGCATAGAAACCTTGCGGGGTGACGGGACGTGGCGTGGCGGTGGTTTTACGCTCATTGAATTATTAGTCGTTGTTCTCATTATTGGCATACTCGCAGCGGTGGCCCTGCCGCAGTACAAAGTGGCGGTTACGAAAAGTCGTATGGCTAATATGCAAAGTGTGGTGCGTGTGCTTGCGCAAGCTGCCGAGGCCTATTATATGGCCAACGGTGAATATCCCCCGGACAACGCAAGCGTATTGGACATTGCGGAATTTTCGGGGTGCACTACAGCCACTGGAGACGGTAGTGGGCATATTGAATGCAGTAATGGTTATTTTTACGATTTCAATAGTGGTTCCTCTTGGATGAGTAACATAGAAGGAGAGCACATCAAGGGTTGCTTGTCTACTGCGTGCAAGAAAATAGTTTATTTGTATCATCTGGAACACAGCCCGGCTTGGGCAGGAGAGAAGCATTGTATGGCGTATGCAAATGATGCTTTTTCGCATCAGGTATGTAAATCAATTGGCGGAACGAAAGTGCCCGGCACTACGTATCGTTATCGTCTTCCTTAATTACTGATATTTCTTGCTTTTTGTGCCGCCCTGGTAGGAATAACCCAAATCGCGTTTAATCAGTTCGTGCGCTAAGTCTTTTCCGTCCCCGTTTTGCACGTCGCACAGTAAGCGGAAATATTTATCGCGCCCGCAGTTGGAAAGCGAAACCGGACGCACGCTTAAAAATTCTTTGGTAAATGCTCTGGCTTCTTGTGCGTGTTTTTTCTCTTTCGCAGTTTTACCTTTTATTTCCGCAGTATCTACGCCGCGCACACGCACAGGCACTTTTTCGCAGTAGACCGCAAGTGAACAATTTAAATTGATTTTAAATGTATCCCCGTCGTAAACAGACGCGATAGACACATTTTCAAACGCTTGGTCTTCTTCCACCGGGCCCGTTTTGCTAAGAGGTTTACCTTGTTGTTGCATAAAAAATAAAATGATAGCAATAATTACCGTTGCCACAAACTCTGCTTTCTTTTGGGCGGACGATTTACGTTTTCGCGAAGGAGTTTTGCGTTTAGCCATATTTATTTTTCCGGGAATAAAATTTTCAGCGCGTGGGGCTCTACGGCAATCTCCAATTTACCGTCCGCTTGGCGCGGTTCGCCGTCAATGTGGTAAGGAAATTTTCCCTCGCGCGTGAGCGTTACGCGTTTTACTTGCGTAGTGGTGGTTACGCCCAAAGGCCGCCAGGTGTCCGTAAAAAAACCGGGTAGCGCCAGAGCCAGTTTCCACTTGGCTACATTGTTGACGGCTACCATATCTAATAAACCGTCACCCAAATTGGCGCGCGGGGCAATTTTGAAATTACTGCCGTATTGCCGCCCGTTGGCAAATACGAGCGTCAGCGGGGAAAGTTGTGTTTTCTGTCCGTCTATATCTGCGTCAAACACAGCGGGCTTGTAGGAAAAAACTGTTTGCGCCCCTAATTTAAAATACGGCCACTTGCCGCGCGCGCCTGTTTTGCCGTGCTCCATAAATTGCCACGCAATTTCGGCTTCTAAACCGACTCCGGCCACGTTTAAAAATAATTCGCCGTTGGCGCGGCCGACGTCGCAAAGTCCGATACTCCCGCGTTGCAACGATACGACGGCTTGTTCAAAATCAAGCGGCATGCCCAGTTCGCGCGCTAGCCCGTTGCCGGATCCCCGCGGCACAACGGCTAGCGCTGTTTGCGTGCCGATAAGCCCGCGGGCTGTTTCGTTAATCGTGCCGTCCCCGCCGATAGCCACGACAACCTCAAAGCCGTTGGCCGCGGCTTCACGGGCCAGTTCGGTGGCGTGTCCGGCCGACTTTGTTAGGCGCATATCGGCGCCGGGAAAGTTAAGTTGGATACACCGGGCAAAATGTTCGGTATCTGCCGGGCGGTTGCCGCTGACGGGATTTAAAATAAACCGGATTTTCATAATTTTTTTAGTTTTTCTTCGTCGGGAAGTTCTGTCAATTTTAATTTCAACAAGGCCTCATGGATACGTTCATTTTTAAGCCACTGCGTGCCAATTCCGGCCAGTTTAGCGCCGACGGAAAGTACAAAAGCCATAAATACGGCAAATAATCCTAAGTTAGCCAAGGTGTTTACGTTTTTCATCGGTACAATCATCACGCCATATTGGGTTTGCAAATTCATATCGGCCAGTTGCACAACGGGAGCCGCGGCCTGGCGGTCCACAAACACCTTATACATGCTTATCAGCGAGAAAAACATCAGTAACACGCCCACGCAAACGAATAAATACCCTACAATTTTGTTCATAAAAATTCCTTTTTGATTATTATAACAAAAACCGTGTATCCCTCGCGGGACGGCCCGCGCATTTGATATACTTTATATATACTCTAAAACCCAAAGAAGGAAGTATGAAAACAAGTACCGAAATCAGAAACTCGTATCTCCATTTTTTTAACCAAAAGGGATTGCCGACGATCCCGTCCAGTTCGCTTGTGCCGCACTCCGACCCGACACTCCTGTTTACCTCAGCGGGCATGGTGCAATTTAAAGCCAACTTTTTGGGGATTGACAACTCGCTTAAGAACGCGGTTTCATGCCAAAAATGCGTACGCACGACCGATATTGACAGCGTGGGATTTACCGAACGCCACTTAACTTTTTTTGAAATGTTGGGGAATTTTTCCTTTGGGGATTATTTTAAAAAGGAAGCCATTGCCTGGGCGTGGGAGTATTTAACAACGGTGCTTGGGTTGCCGGCGGACAAATTATACGTGAGTATTTACAAAGGCGGTATTGCCCCGCGTGACGAAGAGGCCTACCAAACTTGGCTCAAGTACGTACCTGCCGAGCGCATTTTTGAATTGGGCGAAGCCGATAACTTTTGGACCATGGGCCCGACCGGCCCGTGCGGCCCGTGCAGTGAAATTTATTATGATTTCGGCGAGAAAGGGTGTAAAAATCCGCATTGTGATATCACGTGTGATTGCGGGCGGTTTGTGGAAATTTGGAACATCGTGTTTGAAAGTTATAACCGCCAAGAGGACGGCTCGTTAAAACCGCTCCCGCACAATAACATTGATACAGGTATGGGATTGGAACGCTTGTGCATGGCTATTCAGGGAGCGAAAAACGTATTCGGTACGGATTTATTTACGCCGCTCATAGAACAAGCCAAAAAAGATTTACACATTTCCGGTAACACAAGGGCCGAAGATTCTGCCTTGCGCATTATTGCCGACCACGTGCGTAGTTCCAGTTTCTTAATCGCGGAAGGTATTTTGCCTTCCAACGAAGGCCGCGGATATATTTTGCGCCGTCTTATCCGCCGCGCCGCGCGCTATGCTAAACTCATGGGCAACGAAAAACCGTATTTGTATACGCTTGTGCCCGTTGTGCAAAAGATATTTGCCGGGTTGTATCCGGAAATTGATAAAAATTTACCGCACATCCAAGACGTGTTAAAACAAGAAGAAACCACCTTCTTAAAAACGCTGGTAACGGGCGAAGAAAAACTGGCGGAATTGTTGGCTTCCGGCGTGAAAACAATTTCCGGTGCGGATGCGTTCCACTTGCATGAAACGTATGGCTTTCCGCTGGAACTCACGCGCGAAATTGCCGCCGCGCGCGGGGTAAGCGTAGACGAAAAAGGGTATGAAGAGGCCAAAGAAGCCGCGCAAGAAAAAAGCCGCTCGTACGCCGACGAATTTACCAAAGGTAAAGTGATTGTCATGCAAAAGTTAGAGCAGGCACTTCCCGCCACGAAATTTGTGGGGTATGATGCACTAACGTGCGACGGCAACGTGCTTGCGTTACTCAACAGCCAATTTGAACAAGCCGACCAAGTGACCGACGGTTATGCGGTGTTTGATACGACGCCTTTTTACGCGGAATCCGGCGGCCAGGTGGCCGATACGGGTGTGATTATTTCCAACGGTGAAGAACTTGCCCAAATTACCGATGTGCAAAAGCCGCTGGGCAAAATTTTCTTACATAAATTTACGGGAACACTTAAAAAAGGTGACACCGTTACGCTTTGTGTGGACGCCCCGCGCCGCGCCCGTTTGCGCGCCAACCACAGCGCGATCCACTTGGTAAACGCCGCACTCCGCCAAGTGTTCGGTACAACGGTGCACCAGAGCGGTTCGTTTGTATCGCCCGAGCGTTTCCGTTTTGACTATACGCTTTCCAAAGCCCCTAAAGCCGAAGAACTAAATAAAGTGTGGGCAATTGCTAATAAGGCCGCCGCGGATGCTTTGCCCGTTACGTGCCAGACGCGTCCTTTGGCGGATGCCGAAAAATTAGGGGCTGTTACTTTGCTCGGTGAAAAATATGCCGACCCGGCTCGCTTTGTTTTAATGGGTGGCGATTTTGAACATACGGATAAAAAATACAGTCTGGAACTGTGCGGCGGAACGCACGTGAAAAACACGTCCGAAGTGATTACCGTGTTAGTTCTCAAAGAGGGCTCTGTATCTGCGGGTGTGCGGCGCATTGAAGGCATCGCCGGCCCGGCGGCACTAGACTATTTAAAAGAAGTCAACCGCCAAGCAGAAACGTTGGCGGCGCGTTTAGTCGTTCCGGCCAAAGACGTGTTTACGCGCGTCAACGCTATTATGGACGAACTCAAAGATGTTAAAAAACAATACGAGGATTTCCGTCAAAAAGCGCTTGCCGCGGGCGGCGTGAACGAGATGACCTTTGCGCTTAAAAACGGCACAACGGTTGTGTTACGTTACGCCGATGATGCCCAGCCCAAGGAACTTCGCAACATCGCTGATACGATTGCCCAAAAACATAAGCAGGCCCTTGTAATTGTAACGTGTGATAGGGACGGCAAACGCGCCTTTGTTGTCAAAACGGCGGGTAAATTGCCTAACACGGACGCAATAACCGTGGCTAAAAAGTTGGCTGAGAACTTAAACGGCCGCGCGGGTGGCCGGGCGGACTTTGCGCAGGGCGGCGGCGAAGCCAAAGAGCCGATGGAAAAATTATTGGCAGTCTTACAATAAGTGTTGTTTTTAAGAAAACAAAAAACACGGCAGACAAAAAAATGTCTGCCGTGTTCATTTAGAGACAAACGTATTAGAGTCGATAACACGGCCAACTGTTGCCAGAACGTGCGGTGTTTATTTCCCCTTTGCTTAGATATTTGCAAAAATCCGTTCCTTTGGAGTTGTAGGGAAAACAACAAACTGTATCATCTTCAAAATAATTTAGAACATAAACTGTGCCTAAGGGGAGCCGGTTGGCAATGGCTAATTCTTCTGAACTATAATTTGTACCGTATTCAAACCATTTAGTTTGTACACGGTGGACGTTGTAATTAGTTACGTTAGTGCCGGGTATTTCTATATCTAATTCATCCATGTTGTGGGCATACTCTCCGTTTGCTATGTGATACGCCCGGTTGGCGTTGGCAATGGCTTTTATAATTGATAACGCTTCCGTCGCCCGCGCTTTTTCAACGGCTTTATTGTATTGCGGCAACGCCACCGCCGCCAAAATACCAATGATCAGTACGACCACTAATAATTCAATAAGCGTAAATGCTTTTGTGTTTTTCATAGTAAATGCTCCTTGTTGTTTTTTTTACCTGACACTCTATTATCGTTTTTTTTTTTTGATTTGTCAAGACCTTTGTTAAGGGCCCCTCGCTATATTCCGCATTAAGACGCTGCGGAATGACGAGCGAGAGGACCTTTGCCAGGCCGTGCTGGAGGCCTTGAACCGCTGACGATTAGGGGCGCAAACTTGCGTTTACCGGGACTTCGTTGCTTTTTTCTCTCGTTTTCTTTTCCGCGCTTCCCCTTAGAGGCGTGACCCTTCGTCAGCGTGGGGTGCTTTTGTAGGCCTTTAGACCCAGTGGAAAATAGGTCCAAAAGCCCTGGCGTACCACGTGAAAAAACATTACACTTTAGATAGCAGAAGATTTGAAGGAGGCATAAATGAAAAAACTAGTCATAGGCATGTTGTCTGTATGTTTGTTACCGGTGGTGTCCTTGGCACAACTGGTGGGTGATCCGCACGATAGAGAACAGGCAAAAACGTCGTCCATTTCTTCGGTAGATAACCGATTCCTTTTTGAAAAAATACAACTGGCTGAAGCAGAACGGGAATTTGAACAAATCGTCAACAAATATCCGCAGTATGCTACGTACATTAATTACGTAGCGCAGGTGCATAATGAGATGTCCGTGTGGTTTAGGTATGGGATGAACGGGCAGTTCGGTTCTCACTTTTACCAAAGCGTGTTGACTAAAATGGAAGATTTGGCTGCGGCAATATCCGACATCAAGCCGGATGCCGTTCGGTATGCCTGTTTGGAGGTGTTAGACCACCGTTACTTATTTACACCCATGGGCGAAAAAACCTACTCGCTAAAAGACATCGCCGAACACGTGGCGCGTGAAATAGAGAACCAAAGTGAGGGGGCGGCCAAACCGCAATGGGGGAATTTCTACGAAATCTTGGGCGGATATAGTAAGTAAAATAAATACTTATTTTTGAAAAAACACGGCAGACATTTTTTTGTCTGCCGTGTTTTTTGTT
>JAZRIL010000053.1:0-3312 GCA_045645285.1 Elusimicrobiaceae bacterium
TTAAATCCGTAATGCGAATAAATTTTCATGATATGCCACAAAATCGGATGCCCGCCGATTTCTACCATCGGTTTGGGTTTTAAAACGGTTTCTTCGCTTAGGCGCGAGCCCAGCCCGCCTGCTAAAATAAGAACTTTCATGGTACCTCCCAAATAAGGTTTTATACACTCCCTTTATTCTAGTAAATATAATTCGGGCAAAACAAGATTGGTTTTTGTCAAACGGCTAAAGTTTTGATACAATATATACGTTGCCCCCATAGCTCAATGGATAGAGCACCTGCCTTCTAAGCAGGGGATTACAGTTCGATTCTGTATGGGGGTATTTTTATTGGTTTTTTCTCTTTTTGTTCTGATAAAAATGCTACAATAAAGTACATCTTGTCTCGGGGAAATTGCATGGCTAAAAATTTATCGTTTTCATATTCTAAAATGGGGATGTATAAGGAATGTCCGCAGAAGTACAAATTCCGTTATGTCCACATGCTCCCCGAAAAACCCAAATATTATTTTGCATTCGGCTCGGCAATGCACGGCGTCATGGAATTTATTTACAACCCGGCTAAAGCCGTTTTCCCCACTTTGGCCGAGGCACTCGCTTTTTTTGATAGCGAATGGAGCAAAACCACCTTTGAACAAAAGGGCTATGCGTCCGTGGAAAAAGAATTGGAAGGATATGCCGAGGGCCGTCGCATTTTGGAAACGTATTACGCACAAAATGCGTCCACGTTTACGCACCCGCTTAGCGTGGAAATGAAAAGCACCTTGGAGTTAGACGGACTTAGTTTAATCAGCATTTTGGACCGCATGGATTATTTGGGTGACGGTCAAATTAAAATTTTAGATTATAAGACGGGCAAAACCGTTCAACGCGAGCCGGACCAACTCTATATGTATCAAAAAGTAGTGGAAAATTCCCCCACCATTAAAGCGCTCGTGCAAACCAAAGATCCGGCTGTTAAGGAAGTGCGCGTAGGAGAACTCAGTTTTTACCACTTGCCGACGATGACGGAACTGAAATTTGAACGTGCCCCGGATAAGGAAATTTTTGAGTTTTGGCAGGGAGTGTTGCAAATTGCGGATAAAATCCGTGCCGGAAAGTTTGACCCCACCCCCGGCGAAAACCAATGCCGTTGGTGCGATTACCGCAACCTCTGCCCGGTGTTTACCGGCAAGGAATATAACGGCCCGAGCGGCTGGGCGGCGCGTAATTTTAAGTGGGACGCACCTGCTGCGCAATCTGTAACTACACCGACGGGAAAATCGCAAACCGCTTTGTCTCCTCAAAAAAGCGAACCCGAACAACTTAGCGATAAAATTGACCGGTTGGGCGAACTTTTAGACGAACAACAAAAATTGGAAAAAGAAATTATCGCGTTACTTCAAAAAAACAGATTTGAGCGTCATTTCGGTAAAAATTTCAAAGCCGAACTGGTGCCCGTGGAGCAAATTACGATTGCCGACAATGCCAAAATGGTAGCCCTGTTGGTTAAGTTGAATTTGTTGGCTAAAGCATCCGCTCCCACTAAAACAACAATTGCTCGTCTGTTGACGGATAAAACCGTTTCCGCGCAGGATAAAGCGCAATTGCAAAAAATGGTGCAGGCCGTCAAAACGTGGCGGCTGAACGTGGAAAAATCATCTTAATTCGGAGGGCCGCATGAAACCCGCTTTACTTATTTCGTTAGATATCGGTACGTCCGGCTGTCGCGCGGCGGCGGTGCGGGCGGACGGATCCGTGGCGGCCCAGTATGAGCGGGCGTTATTGCCCACCCGTCCGGCGCCGGGCGTATCGGAGTATCAGGCGGACGCGGTGTTGAACGCCGCCAAAACATCCTTGCATGCGGTGCTTGATAAAATCGGCCCGCACAACGCCGCCGCTCTGGCGGTTACTTCGCAACGCTCTACCATTGTGTTATGGGACAAACAGACGGGTCAGGCCGCGGGGCCGGTACTCACGTGGGAAGACGGCCGCGCACAGTTGCAAGCCGAGCAAGCCCCCCTTTCCCAAGAAGAAATTCATATCAAAACCGGACTGTATAAAACGCCGTTTTTTTCTGCCCCTAAGATTGCGTGGAGTTTACAAAATATCCCGCAAGCGGCCGACTTATTACGTCAGGAGCGTTTGCTGGCCGCGCCGGTGGCCTCGTTTTTAATTTGGCATTTGACTGCAGGCAAAACATTCGCCACGGATGTGTCGTTGGCGCAACGAACTTTGTTATTGGATGTGCATACGCTGGCGTGGAGTGAAACCTTGAGCCGTAGTTTTGGGGTTCCGCTTGAAATTTTACCGTCGTTAAAGCCGTCGGCGGCTGATTACGGAACGTATGTGTATCACGGTGTTTCTATTCCTATCACGGCGTGCGTGGGCGACCAGCAAGCCGCGGCGGTTTATTTTGGATTGGAAAAAAATAAAAGTTTAATCAATTACGGCACCGGTGCGTTTTGGTTGTATCACACCGGAGAAAAACCAGTTTTCTTACCGGGTATGCTTACTTCCGTCTCCGCTACGCGGACGGCCGGGAAACCGGATTATTTGTTGGAAGGACCCGTTAATGTGGCGGGGAGTGCGCTGGCGTGGTTGAAAGAACAAGGTATCCACTTTGGCGAAACGCAAACGGACGTATTATGTGAAAGTGCCCAACATCCGATTTTGTTCCTTCCTGCGTTTGGGGGCCTTGGGGCGCCGTATTGGGATTTTGAAACGCCGACGTGTATCGGTAATTTGTCCCCCCATACCCGCAAACCCGATTGGGTAGCCGGAGCCGTGCGCGCTATTGCGTTTTTACTGGCGGATATCGGTGCCTATTTGCGTGCTAACGGGTGCGAGGTGAAAGGGCCCGTGCAAGTATCGGGCGGACTTTCGCAGAGTTCGTACCTAACGTCTTTCCAAGCCGGGCTCTTGCAATTGCCGCTGGAAGTAACCCACCAGGCCGAAGCCACCTTGTTGGGAGCCGCGTTGCTTGCTGCCCAACATGCCAATATCCCGTGTTCCTTTTCCCCGTCTTACACCAAAGTAATGCCTACGTTACCCGCCGACAAAGCCCGTGAGTTACATACTCAGTGGCAAAGTTTCGTTTCCCGTTCGCGGAAAAAATAATACTTATTTTTTGTGCTTATCTTCTTCGTCGTGCAATTAAAAGGGCTTGACATCGTTTTTTTTTTTGCTAGAATTTGCGTGTATTAAATTCCTGTGGAGAGGTAGGTATGAAAAACAAAAGTAATTTTAAAGGCAGTTTAAATGAAAATGAGATGATGTTGTTGCTGCAAGACGCGCCCCTTCCGTCATCCCGCAGTGTCTTTGTGCGGGATA
>JAZRIL010000054.1:0-22270 GCA_045645285.1 Elusimicrobiaceae bacterium
GCCGCGTACCTATATGGTACGCAAGGTCGGCAAGGCAAGTTCAAATTGGCAGAATTTGGAAAATTGTAGGCCGGGAAAGACACAACGCACAAAATTGGTTTATTTTGTGCGTTGTGCGTAAAACGTAACTTACGACAGGCCGTTCTTATTGTTTAAAGAAACCCCAGAGGTTGGTCGCATACACCCACCCCTTGCACGATCCTTCTTTGGCATTAGCCGGCTCGTCAATGACTTGAATCCATTTACCTTTGCGGGCTAAATATTTGAACGGATATCCTTTTTCCACCGTGCACACGATATCGGCACTGGCCGACGCATCTTTGCGCACGTTCACATCTACTTTAGCAGACATCCCGCCGTTGGGGCTGAGCAAATCGGCCGAAATCCAACCGGTATATCCTTCAAAATCTTTCACCATCACCCACGTTTTATCTTCGTTGGTTTTCACCATAATTACAGGCGTATAGCGCCAGGCGTAAAATTTGATAGCGCATTTTGTGCCGGCGCATGTGCGGATATTGGCGCGTTTAGCATTAACGCTGGCATATTTTTGCGCGACGGCCGGTACGGTCAAAAAAGCAACTAAAGCAACTAACGAAATAATTTTTCTCATTGTTTTCTCCTCTTAAGCGTACTACTACTTTACAAGTATAGCATAAAATTGCCCCCGCGCGTCAAGTAGCCGGCGTGGCCAAGCCGCCTTAAAAAAGTTATAATGAAGACAATACCTGTTAAGGAGGCCCTTTATGAAAGAACAAGTAGAACAAGTTATCAACCAAATCCGCCCGATTTTACAAGCCGACGGCGGAGACATCCAACTCGTCAGCGTGGACGAAAAAACCGGCATCGTAACCGTGGGATTGCAAGGCCGCTGTGGCGGTTGTCCGCACGCCCAACTGACGTTGCAAGCCGTAGTGGAACGCAAACTTAAAGAGATGGTTCCCGGTGTAACCGCCGTGGAACGCGTCTAACATGCCCAAGGCCGACTTACATACCCACTCCCACTTTTCGGACGGTACCAGTTCACCGCAGGAAGTAGTGGCCGAGGCAGCCCGCGCGCACGTCAAACTCTTTGCGCTGACCGACCACGATACGACCGACGGCGTCGCCCAGGCCCAAGCCCTGTGCGTGGCGCGCGGTATCCGTTTCACTACCGGGGTGGAAATCAGTACGCGCGAACACGACCAGTTACATTTTACGGGTTATAACATTGATTTACAAAATCAGGAATTTCAAGATTTTCTCGCCCGTAACCGCCAACTGCGCCACCAACGCATTTGCCAAATTGTCGCCCGGTTACAACAAGCCGGCGTAGATATAACCGAGGAAGATGTTTTTTCCCGGGCGCCGCACACGGTTTCGCGGGCGCACGTGGCCGACGCCTTAAAAGCCAACAAACTGGCCGCCTCGCGCCAGGAAGGATTCCGCAAATACTTGCTGCCGGGATGCGCGGGCTATGTGCCTTCGGCCGGCGTAACCGCGCTGGAGGCCATCACCCATATCAAACGGGCCGGCGGGATACCCGTTATTGCCCACCCGGGGATTTCGTCTAGCGTATGGGATTTTCCGGCATGGGTAGAGGCCGGGCTGGAGGGGATAGAGGTGTTTTATCCCGCCCATTCATTTAGTTTAAAACAAGACTTATTGGCTATCGCACGCAGATACGGATTATTCTGCACCGCCGGTTCAGATTACCACGGACCGTACGGCGGACGCATCGCACACCCCGGTATGGACTTGCCCGAGCCGTATTACGACCGCCTGTTTAGTAAACTATTTCCCGCTTGATTAAACCCACTGAAAAAGCCCCCGGACAAAATCCGGGGGCTTTTGGTTTGCTAAATGTTAATTGGCCGGGGCGGCATCGTCTATATTCAAATCCGGCTCTTGCGCCGCCGGGCGGCGCAACGCCCATCTGGTTTTCCCTTTGGCCTTATGGAAATACGCTCCCGTTTTTTTGCCCAGTCTGGACCCTTGCCAAATTTTTACAAAACTGGACGAAGCAAACATCGGCAAGGTAGTCAACCAACTGATCCCTAACAACCCGCCGGCAAATAACATATCCCACGTATAAGAACCCGGCGCAAACATCGCACCGACACCGCCTAAAGCCATGGTTAGAGATAAAAGCGAGGAAAGTTCGCGGCGGTATTTTTTATGTTTTTCCATGATGTAGTTATACATTTGGGTGTAGTAGTTGCCCATGCCCAAACTGGCCACAGCGGCACCGGTAATCATCGTGGCGGCATCCCCGCCGGAAAGGCCGATCATTGCCGTACCTATCGCCGATAAACCGGAAGAAAGCATATACATAGACCCGGGGCTAATTTTGGGGCTTAACCAGTTGCCGCCGATACGCCCGGCAATCATCGGCAAGTACAAAGTGGTGGCTACTAAAAAGTTAGCCAAGTCGCCCGCGGGAATGACGTCGTTCATCGTCCCGGCGAACGAACTGGACACCACAAATTCATGGACCGTAGCCAGCGTCATCCCCGTAAGTAACGGAGTTACGCCATCCACTTTTAACATCCCTTTCATGTTTTTAAGCAGATTTTCCAATTTACCGAGCGAGTCCCGGGTTTGTGCGACCAAGGCCGTTATTTGTTGGGGCTCCACCCCTTGCTTTTGCAATTTGTCGGCCAATACTTCCAAGGCAGCCTCTTTGGCAGGAGCATATACCTCCTTGCGCCTCAGTTTGGAATCCACCTTTTGGCGCGCCAACACATAGGAATCTATCCCGTCATAAAGAGCGCGCGTCAAAATGTCTATGGCTTCTTCGTCGCGTTTGGGTTTCAGAAATTCCGCCGTCAATTGGTCCACCGTTTTCAGAACCGCATTTTTACTTTGCTCAATGTTTTTAGCCGAATATGCATCACGCAATTTTGCATGCATCATACGCCAGGTCAACATCGCACTGTACAACGCATAAATGGGGAAACTGACTGAAAAGTCTAACCCTAAATCTAAGCCAACCCAACGGCCGGCCACGTTAATACCGTACGGCAAAGCCAAAAAGGCCAACGTCCCAACGTTTTTAAAAATAAAACCTAAGTTATAACGAATCAAGTGCGACAGTTGTGTCTGGTCACTCCCTTGCAAACTGCTATATTCCCGGGCATATTTTTTCGGACGGAAGGTTTGTTGAAAAACTTCGCGGGAACGGCGTTTAAGCAAAGATAACGGGGCTTCCCGTTGGACTTCTGTTTTTTTGGTATTACCTCTTACCGATTCTGTTTCATATTCCACTTCTCCGCCGTTGGCACGAATTAGTAAGTTGGTCGTTAATTGTTTTAAAATACTGCTGGCACTCATTAAAAGAAGTGACGAAAGGAACAAACCCTTCTGCAAAGCATTTAAGGATATATCACTCACAAATCCGTAAAAGCCGCCCGCCGTCGCCAACACGCCGGACAACGTAGACAACAGGACCGAAATCGTCATAATACGTTTTTCACCGTATTTCTTTAAAGCCGGGGTCAATAAGGAAGACAAACCGGGCAACACATAATTGATACCAAACATTAACCGGTCCGCTCCGGCAGGGGACATATTTAACGGTCCCTGTACCATCGGGCCGAATGTTTTACCTAAACTGACGTTACTCCCCGAGGCCCAAGTGCTGATAAACTTCGCCCCGTTTTGGGTAGAACGTAAAGCGATATTTAATTGGGGGGCACCCGCGGGAAGGGGTCTTAAAATTTCCACCAGTTCCGGGATATGGCGTTTGGGAAGGCGCACGTACATCTCTTTTTCGGGCACGGCGCGGGTTTGCCCCGGTAAAATCCAACCCAATTCCCCGCTTTTCATCAGAACCAACTGACTGCCCGGTGTAAAACGGTCGGCCGGCACGGTCACTGTGATGGGCAGTTTTTCCGTGGTACCCTCCCGATAGACCGGGAATTCTACCGGCCTATAATACATGTTCGGGCTGGCTTCTAATTTGAGGTGGAAATTTTCAATGCCTTGTTGTCTAAGCAAATGGACGAACCGCCCTACTTGGTTACTTTGCAAACGGAAGTAAAAATGGTCCATGGTGCTGGGTTTGCGGGTTTGGTTACGCATTTCTAACACATATTTTCCGTTTTTATGCGGCTGGTCCTTAATAACAACACGATTGTAAGGGGATTGGCTGTGGTTGGCCCAGAAATCCCGCCAACTGCGGTTCAAAAAACGGTTACTGATAGTTAAATTTACCGGGAGGATTTGTTCCCGTCCGTTGTTGTCTAAGGTAAGCAAGAAACCCGCTTCGGCAAAGTCCACCAGCGGCTTCTCTGCCAACCCTTCCGCTTCATCCGCGGAGGCCACGCCGCGTTGGTAGTCTAACAAATCGGCTGATACCGTATGAATTTGGGAAGCATCATGCAAGCCCGGTTCTTCATACACCGTGTTCTTTTGCATTTTTCGGACCGCCCGTTTGGCGCGCCAAGTACGCAACCCGTTTCTGGCCTTGGCCAACAACCCTGTCAAAGCAAAGAACGGAATCCCCGAATATAATACCGGGGTTTGCGGAACGCTAGCAGACGTGTTTTTCAAGTTCACCTGGGAAGATGCAGGGACCGAAACGGGATCACCCAACGCAGGCAGCGGCAAGGGAGTAACACCGGGCAATCGTTGCAACGGATGGGTGGCTAAAGACGCCGCCAGCAAACTACCTTCCTTTGCGGGGGTCCTATTTTCCGGGGTGGTACTTTCCGGCACAACCGGCGCAGGGTCGCCGGATTCCGGGAGATATAAGTCCTCCAAGTGCATCCATGTATCGGTGGCTTCACGGCTAAAATCACTGTGCAAGCGGTGCAAGGTTCCGCCTTGGGCTAACCACGTTTCCCAACCGTCTTTTGTTACCGGTTCGGCCGGTTTAACGGAAAAGGAAATCACCGGTAAATTTTCCGTCTTCGCATACGCCGCTAATTCTTGCCAAAACTCACCGGCGGGCTCAAGGGTACGAACCCAATCATTAAATTCTTCATACGCACCAGAACGCAACAGCCCGCGCGCCGTAATTACTTCGGCCACGTCCTTTAGCGGGGTGTGCGCGGCTTGCTCGCAAAAGGATATCAACGCCGGGGCATCCGTTTTTGTACCAATGGCCGCCAACGAGGAGGCGGAAGTTACCGTTTCCAACAACCGGTCTTGCAGCGTTTTAATGTTCAAGGATAAAAAGTCCGCCAATGTTTGACCGGGCCATTGAAATTCGGCAAGGAGCCCTGTGTGCGAAACGAGATCTTCCCGGTAAAATTGGGCGGCTGACTCTATTTGTTGGGATTGGGCGTGTTGGGTAAGGGCGGCCAAAGCAAAATCACTGCGCAGGGCGCGGGTTCTTTCTGCGGAACCTTCTGCCAAAGACAATATGGTTCCAAGCAGATTTTTTTGCTGTTGGTGAAACACAGCGTTTTCAACACGGGGAGCCAACAACGCTAGGCGACGGGCGTAAATAGTAGGCAGGTGAGACGTTACGGGCTGAGTCACAGTTACCGGGCGGTGATTGGGACGCACCGCCGTAGTGCGCAAGCGGTACGAGCGGGAGACAGGACGTCCCCCCGGGACTTTCCCACCCCGTAATTGTGCCAAAGACGGAGTAACACTCCCCAGTAGCAAACAAATACTTAACAGCCCCGATAACAATGCTCTCATAAAATCTCCTTAATTATATTGTCGCATTCAAACAGGCAAAAAAATAGGGCCAAAAGACCTAATTTTTTTTGTCTTTTGGCCCTATATGTAAATAGGTACTTTGGACTACTTTTATATACTAAGGTACAACTATCTTGCAGAAAACCGGAAAGGAACGATTCAAAAGGATATAGTATTCCCGCCCCCTTAGACCGGCTTCCGCGCGGCCTGGGCGTGCACTGACACTCTCGCTTGAGACGACTGCAGTACATACAAAAACTCCTTTAATTGCTCCGTATTTATTGTACCACAAAATAGGGGGGTTGCGCAAATTATCCTTTTTTTACGTCGGAAGGCACTCTTTTCAAAAAACATCCTCCCCCCGCAAACTGCTATAATATATGTATGAAACCCATTTCCCCCAATCCGTGGGCTTTAGCACCGCTGGTCGTATTTTTAACATCGTATATGACGGTTTCACTAGCCGCGGGCGATTTTTACAAAATGCCGATTACCGTGGCTTTTGTGTTGGCCTCTGTCGTCGCGTTGGCGATGACGAAATTGCCCACCCTGCACGCCCGAATAGAACTCTTTTGCAAAGGGTCCGCTAATCCCAACATAATGCTCATGGTGCTTATTTTCATTTTGGCAGGCGGGTTCGCCCAAACGGCCAAAGCCATGGGCGCCGTGGACGCGGCCGTGCAACTCACCTTAGCCGTTGTACCGGGCAACATGTTAGCCGCGGGCTTATTTCTGGCGGCGTGCGTGATTTCCGTGTCGGTAGGCACTTCGGTTGGCACGATTGTGGCGTTAACCCCCGTAGCGGCGGGGTTGGCCGCCCAAACCCACTTGTCCGCCGCGCTGATGAGTGCGGTGGTTGTCAGCGGGGCCATGTTCGGTGACAACTTATCCTTTATTTCCGATACTACTATCGTGGCCACCCGCACCCAAGGATGTAAAATGACCGATAAATTCAAAACGAATTTTAATCTTGTCATGCCGCTGGCGTTAATAACCACCTTACTCTATATATTTGTCGGCAGCCGCGGCGCCCATTTCTTTGTCTCCGCGCCGGTAAACTGGGTACACGTACTTCCCTATTTGGCGGTGTTGGCCGCGGCCATACTGGGCGTTAATGTATTGGTCGTACTGCTGGGCGGAACGGTACTATGCGGCCTTATCGGCTTGGGCACCGGCACGTTAAGGCCGGGCAGTTGGATTGCCGCCATGGGAACCGGCATTAACAACATGGGGGAACTGGTGATTATTACGCTACTGGCCGGTGGCCTGTTGGAACTGATGCGCTATAACGGGGGGCTGGCGTGGATTATTCAAAAAGCCACCGCCCATATAGAAAGCCGCAAAGGGGCTGAGATGAGTTTGGTCACCGTCGTAGGATTTGCCAATGTATGCACAGCCAACAACACGATTGCGCTGATTATGGCCGGGCCGATTGCCAAAGAAATCGCCCAAAAATTTCACATTGCGCCAAACCGCGCGGCGAGTTTATTGGATATTTTTTCCTGCGTGGTACAAGGCATTTTGCCCTACGGCGCACAACTGTTGATGGCGGCCAGTTTGTCGGGCGTGTCGCCGTTGCAAATCATGCGCTACCTGTATTATCCGTACTTATTGGGACTCGGAGCACTCGTGGCCATTTGGCTGGAACTGCCGCGCCGATTTTCCACGCGCACGGACAGCATTTAAGAACTTCCTGCACGCCGGGCGGATAATTTGATAGAATGAAGAAAGACTTGCCGCAGACGCTTTACGCGCTCGTAGTTCAATGGATAGAGCGTCAGCCTCCGAAGCTGGAAATGTGGGTTCGACTCCCGCCGAGCGCAAATATAAAAAACCTCACTTTATGTGAGGTTTTTTATATTTATGCTCGGAGCGGGCCAACTGCTTGGCCCGCGTCGGGAGGCGAAGGCCGGAGCGATGTACGAGTTTTGCCGCAGGCAAAGGCGAGTACCGCGAGGCCCGGCCCGAAGGCGTTTTGCGTCAGCAAAACGACCGTAGGGGACTCCCGCCGAGCGCTTTTATGCTATACTTAACATAAGGAGAGTTTATGCTTATCAATTCTACCGCCGAAAAGTTGGCCCCGATTAACAACATTTGTCTGATGATTTTGGCAGGCACGGCCGCTACAGCCGTCCTTGTTTACACAAAAAGTATTTTAATGCCTTTTGTGATTGCGCTTTTTATTTCCATGGTTGCCAGTACGCTGGCCGAAAAAATGAATAAAAAGTGGAAAGTGCCGCATACGTTGGGGCTGATCATCAGTTTTGTTGCTTTTCTAGCATTAGTGGTGGCCTCAGTCGTTTTTATTTCCAACTCTATTGAGAGTTTTGTATCCGGGGCAGACACGTATGCCGATCGTTTGAACGATTCGTTGGATTGGATCCTGGGCCACGCCCGCAAATACGGTGTCAACATCAACGCGCAATTTGCGTTGGAAACGGCGGCCAAACTGCCCGTATTTAACTTTGTAAAAAGTTTGGGCGGGATGCTGATGTCTATCATTACTAACTTAATGTTAATTACCCTATTTGTTATTTTTATCTTTATGGGAAAAGCCGCCGAGGACAAGCCCTCGCTGGTAGGTAACATCCAACAGCAAATTGCATTTTATCTGCTTATTAAAATTTTCGTTTCATTATTGGCGGCCGTGTGTACGTGGCTCGTGTTAACTGCACTTAAAACGGAACTGGCATCCATGTTGGCGGTGCTGACGTTTGTACTCAATTTCATTCCCAACGTCGGGCCGTTTATTTCTACCGCGTTGCCGCTGCCGGTATTGTTTTTGCAATACGGGTTTGACTGGCGCATGATATTGGCCTTAATTTTGCTGACCACCGTCCATTTTGTGGTCGGTAATATTTTGGAAACCAAGTGGCTGGGAAAAGGCATGGACTTGGACCCGATTATCGTGCTGGCGTGCTTAATTTTTTGGGCGTTGGTGTGGGGCATTATGGGAGCACTGTTGGCCGTGCCGTTAACAGCCATTATTAAAATGCTTTTTGAGAAAAACGAAACCACCCGCCCGCTAGCCAATTTGTTGGCCGGGAAATATTCTTTTAAATAATTATGAAAACAATTACTTCCCCTTGGGGTTTTATCCCCACGTTGTATTTAGCCGAAGGTTTCCCGTATATTATTATCAATACGGTTTCCGTGTTATTATATGCGGATTTGGGACTGCCCAACGACCAAATTGCCTTTTGGACCGGGTGGCTGTATCTGCCGTGGATTTTAAAAATGTTCTGGAGCCCGCTGGTGGACGCGCGTAGCACCAAACGCCGCTGGTTACTGGCCGCCCAAACGGTTCTATCCGCGGTGCTTTTGTTAATTGCCGCCGTCATCGGCGTTCAAGCGTTTGTGTATGCCGAGCAAGCCGGCTTGCAAACTACGTTTACGCTTACGCTGTTTGGATTCTTTTTCGGAGCGTTTGCTTCGGCCACGTTGGACATCGCTACCGACGGTTATTACCTGCTGGCTCTCACGCCGCCGGAACAATCACGCTTTGTGGGCATCCGCACAATTTTCTACCGCTTGGCCATGATTTTAGGCAGCGGGGTGTTTATTTCGCTCACAGGCGCCCTGGCCGAGCGCGGTTTTGTAGCCAAACCGTATAATTGGGTGTGTTTATTCGGGTTTTTGGGACTCTTGTTTTTGACATTTGCCGTTTTTCATGCCCGCGTTTTGCCGCACCCGCAGGAAGATAAACCCGTGGCGTCTTCGCAAGCGCGCGCGTGGAAGGAATCTTTCGGCTCCTACTTTACGCAACCCAACGTCTTGTATATCTTGCTGTTTATTTTGCTCTACCGGTTCGGCGAGGCACTGTTGGAAAAAATCGTTCCGCTCTTTTTACTTAAACCCACCGCCGAAGGTGCCCTGGGGCTATCCATGCAAAGTTACGGCTTGATTAAAGGCACGCTGGGGCTGGGCGGGATTATTGCGGGCAATTTACTGGGCGGATGGTTGCTCGGAAAGTACGGATTCAAAAAATGTATTTGGCCGTTTGCGTGTTTACTGGTATTGCCGAATTTCTTTTATGTATATTTGGCTGTAACCAAACCGGGGCTTGCGGTAATTGCCACACTGATTACGCTGGAAAACTTCGGCTACGGACTGGCGATGATGGCACTAACGGTGTTTATTATGTACGTTTCGCAAGGGGCGTATAAAACATCGCACTACGCCATTTCCACCGGGATTATGGCACTGGGCATGATGGTGCCGTCCATGTTATCGGGCAAAATGCAAATGGCCCTTGGCTATGAACAATTTTTCTGGGTAACGGCTTTTATCAGTTTGTTATCGTTTGCGGTAGTGCCGCTGTGTTTTAAAATAAAAACGCTGGAAGAAACCGAACAGCGTTTTAAACTAGAACGCGAAAGAGAACTTGCCCAACAACCGAAACAAGAATTATATGAAAACGCAACTTCCCACCGAAAAGATCAATCCGCGCACTAAACACCTGGACCGTTTAAGTCCGGCGGCGTTGGCCCGCGTGTTTAACGTGGAAGATTTGAATGCGGCACGCGCCGTTGAAAAAGCCAACAAAGAAATTGCTACCGCCATTACGTGGGCCGCTAAAACGTATGCCGGTAAACACAAAATTATTTTTATTGGGGCAGGCACCAGCGGACGGCTGGGCATTTTGGAAGCGGTAGAATGCGTACCAACCTTTGGCACCAAGCCGGATGAAATTATCGGTTTAATTGCCGGGGGAAACAAAGCCGTGTTCCGCTCGCAGGAAGGAGCCGAAGACAACGAAAAACAAGGCGCGCGCGAAATCAAAAAATACGCTCACCCGGGCGATTTAGTTATCGGACTAACCGCCAGCGGCCGCACGCCCTATGTATTGGGAGCACTCGCGCAAGCACAAAAAATCGGCACGCAAACGGTGCTCGTTTCTTGTAACCCCACGGCTGACATCTCTCACGCCCACTTGCATATTTGTTTACAAACGGGCGCCGAGGCCTTAAGCGGATCTACCCGCCTAAAAGCGGGAACCGCTACCAAAATGGCACTCAACGCAATTACAACAGGGGCCATGGTGTTATGCGGCAAAACGTACGGCAATTTAATGGTAGATGTGCAACCGACTAATAAAAAATTAGTCGCGCGCGCGTTGCGTCTGATTGAACATATCGCCCAAACGGACGAAAAAACAGCCGCTAAATTGCTCCGGGCTTCCGGCCGACATGTCAAAACCGCTATCGTTATGCACCGACGGAAAGCAACGCGCGCGCAAGCACGAGCGCAACTTAAAAAAGCAAACGGATTTTTAGGGAAAATACTAAATGACTAAATTGGCTTTGGGTCTAATGAGCGGCACCAGTGCCGACGGTTTAACCGTCTGTGCGGTGCAAATGCGCCCGTTTAAAATTGTGCATTTTAAAAATTATCCCTACACCTCCGCCCTGCAACACACTTTGTTAAACGCGCGACAATTACGTGCGGAAGAACTGAGCCGATTAAATATGGAATTGGGCGCATTATATGCCAAAACCGTCAAACGGTTTCTAAAAGAGTTTCATATTTCCCCTTCGCAAATCAGCGTCATCGGCTCGCACGGACAGACGGTTTTACACGCCCCGCATGCAAAAATTCCGCATACCTTACAAATCGGCGAGCCAAGTTTCTTAGCCGCCCAAATCGGCGTGCCGGTGGTAAGCGATTTCCGTCCCAAAGACATGGCTCTGGGCGGGCAAGGGGCTCCGCTGGTGCCGTTTTTTGATGAATATATCTGGGGGAAAAAAACGCCTAAAATGATACTTAATATCGGTGGAATTTCCAACATTTCCCTCGTCGGCAAACCGGTTCGCACGCAGGGGTTTGATGTGGGCCCGGGGAACACATTAATCGATTTAGCCGCACAAAAATTACTTCATAAACCGTTTGATAAAAACGGAGCCGCCGCCGCCAAAGGCACCCCGGACAAAACACGCGTAGCGCGCTTACTCAAACAGCCGTTTTTCCGTCAAAGCCCCCCTAAAAGTTTAGATAAAAATGATTTCGGCCCGGCTTATTTGGCGCGCTACTTTGGCCCACTTGAAAAAAAATACGCCGCTGATATTTTGGCCACGCTCACGTATTTTACCGCAGCGGCGGTGGCCGACCAAATCACCCGTTTTGTGCCAAACATTTCACGCGAACTTATTGTTTGCGGTGGAGGCAGTTACAATAAAACGCTCTTAACGTATTTACACGAATTGTTGCCCACCGTAAAAATACGTCCTTCTTCGGCCCACGGCATTGACCCGCAAGCCAAAGAAGCCGCGGCTTTTGCGTTGTTTGCTTACTTGGCGTTGCGCCGCCAAATCAATCATTGCCCGTGTGCTACCGGCGCCCAACGTGCTACGGTGTTAGGGAAAATCACTTTATGAACATCGCCCGTTTAATTCACCCCGGATTTTGGTTTGATAAAACGCCGCTGGAAGACGCGTTAAAACTGGCGCGCTTAGGTGTGGGCGGATTTTGCTTGTATGGCGGCACGCGTTCGCAAGTAGCCGCATTCACCGAAACAGTGCGAAAAGTTTCCCCGCTGGATTACTTACTCATTTCAGCCGATTACGAGGACGGCCTGGGTCGTTGGTTGCCCGACGCCCCCTTACTGCCTTCCAACCTGGCCTTAGGAGCCGCAAACGACGAAGATTTGGCCTTTGAAAAGGGCTTTTTGACCGCACGGCAAGCGCGTAGTTTAGGAGTAGATTGGGTATTTGCTCCCGTGTTGGATTTGGCTGACAATCCGCTCAATCCCATTGTCAACACCCGTTCGTTTGGACAAGACCCGCAAGCGGTTATCCGGTTGGGACGCGCCTTTTTGAACGGATTACATAAAGGCGGGGCGTTATCCAGTGTAAAACATTTCCCCGGCCACGGCGACACAACAACCGACTCGCACATGGCCTTACCGATACTCACCAAAACACGTGAGCAACTGGAAAAACGCGAACTGGTCCCGTTTCAAGCACTTTTGCCGTTTACCGACAGCGTGATGTTAGGCCATTTGTTACTGCCGGAAATAGATACAACAAACCCGGCTTCGTTATCGCCGGAAATCGCCGATAAAATGTTACGCCAACAATTTCATTACAACGGCTGTGTGCTGACCGACGCACTTTTAATGAAAGCCATCGGCGACGAAAAACACGCCGCGCTTCGCGCCTTGGCCGTGGGCGCGGATATTTTACTCGTGCCGCAAGACCCGTTTTTGCTATTGGATTTTTTGAATAAAGAAAATATCGCGCCCGAAAGAGTGGCCCGCGCTTGCGCGCGTCAAGACGCGCTTGGCACAAAAGCCAAAAACGCCGGGCCGTGCCCCTCCCAACAAACGGCCTTTGCCCCGAACGATTTTTCGTACCGCACCGCCCGTAAAGCCATTACCCTTTGCGGTACGTTGCCGACACGTTGTGCCGGGCAAACCGTACATTATATCCATTTGGGAGCCGACGGAAAAACGTCGTTGGAGCCCTTTTTAAATGCGTTAAAAAAACGGGGGATACAGGCGCAACCTTTTAACGGGCAAGCCGATTATTTACTGGTAGTATGCACGCGACGCTATCAGGCCTTTTCCGGGAAAATCACCCTGGAAGAAAACGACGCCGCCCGCTTAGCATCTGCCTTGCGACAGGCCTCACAGGCCGCGGCGGTTTCGTTTGCCAGCCCGTGGGCATTACCGAAAGACCCGCGTTTGCAAGGATTGTTATTAACTTTTTCCCCCGCACCGGAATTTCAAGAAACAGCCGCCGAAATTTTAGCAGGCCAACGCCGGGCCGAAGGCACATTGCCCGTTACGCTTTAAATTACCACTTCGTTTGTACCGTGCCGTTCGTGCGGTAAGAAAGGATTTGTCCGTCCGGCAGTTGCACAAAGCGCGCATGCGAACCGATACATATTTCCCGCTGTTTGGCACGCACACAATACGATAGCCCACTCCCCCGCTTGCCACTGTATCCGGTATCTTCGTAGATGCGGCCGTCTTGCGTTTGACGCCGTTCCCACGCGGGGCGGATTTCCATGGAACCAATAACTATTTTATCACCGGGCCAACAGGTTTCAAACGGAACTTGCATCCGCCCGGATAAATCCTGCGGCAACGATTTTCCCGGCTCAAAAGAAGTAGAAAAAGAAGCGCGACGCACCCCCAGGGCCAGCAGTACCCGCCGGAGTTTATCGGAGGAAATGCCGTCGTTAAATACCAACACGTTGCGGCCCATACGCACCAGCGCGGCGTGGTGGTTCCACTCGTTAAGCAGATACACGCGCGGATGGTTTTGCGTCCAATATCCCGCACCCACACAAAGTAAGGCAAGCCCCACACACGGGCCTGCCAATTTTTTGGCAAAAGTTTTATGCGGCAGTTGGCTGACCCAAAAGAGCATCACATAATATCCCGCGATACTGCCTACACTCCACGCCCCCACCGGCAAGGAAGAAAATTCAAGCGAAGCAAAAAATTTCACTAACCCTTGAAATAAAGACAACCCCCATAAACACGGATAATAAAGAAGTATCCCCGCATATAATTTGGTAAGTATATAATACGCGAAATTAAGCCCCATCAACACCGAGGCCAACGGCACCAGCAGCATATTGGAGATAAGCCCCGTCACCGATACTTTATAAAACACGTTGGTAAACACCGGCAGCAACACTAATTGCGAGGCCAACGTGGCCAAAAAAATTTGAGCAAAAAAGCGAAGATATTTCGGCCATTTGACGGGAACACGGTAATTGTTTAAGCAAATCACAATAGCCAGCGTAGCCAAAAAGGACATTTGAAATCCCGTATCAAAAACGGCCTGCGGAGTAACACATACAATAAGTAAACACGAAAGAAGTAACCCTTGAAACACCCCGCTGTTACGCCCCAGGAAATACCCCACACACGCACAAACCGCCATCAAATAAGCGCGCAACAGCGGCGCATCGGCTCCGGCCACAAGCGTATATATCCCCGCCGTGCCCAACGCCACCACAAGCAGCGTCCGCCGCCTCAGCCCGCACCAAAAACCTACGCCCAAGGTAAGCAACGTAACAAACCCCACATTTCCACCGGACGCTACTAATAAGTGGATGGCTCCGCTGTCCTGAAAAGCCGTATACAGATCTTGCGGAAAATCCCCCCGCTCGCCAAGCAAAATACCTCCGGCTATTCCGGCCAACTGCGATGGGAAAGCATCGTGGAGTACACGCAAAATATCACGGCGCACCCAACGAACCAGCCGCCACGGCCAGGCGGCCGGACGCACCACGCGGAAGGCGGAAACTTTAATTTCGGCAAAAGTTTGCTTACGGGTTAAATACGCAGGCCAATCAAAATTACCCGGCAACGTAACACCGTAAGGCGGTTGCAAGCGGCCGGAAATTGCCACCGTGTCTTTCCACGCCAACGTGCCGCCGGATAACCGGGCATATACACGGCCGGTAGCAGGGGTATTATTTACCGACGATACCCGAACCCATACATTTTGTTTATCTTTTTTAGTGATTGGAAAACTGTCTACTTGTCCGGTGAGTGTTACGTCTTTTTGCGGCAAGAAAAGCGAAACATCCCGCGGGCCCGGCGCAGGATGATAAAACAAACTCAGTCCGACAATTACCGCAACCACTATCCACAATAGCGGCCGCTTATACACAGAGGGATGCATTAAATCTTGGTACGGCCTTTGAGCGAATAACCCAACGTCATTTCGTCCATATAGTCAATATCGCCGCCGAGCGGAACCCCGTATCCGATGCGCGTAATTTGTTCCACTTGGTCGCGCAATAAATCGGCCAGATACAGGGCCGTTGTTTCGCCTTCGTTATCCGGGTCGGTGGCTAAAATAATTTCCCGCACGGCGGGACGTGCGTTTTGCACCCGCGCGACCAGTTCGCGCACTTTGACGTGTTCGGCACTTTTTCCGTCCAACGGAGAAATCGCCCCGTGTAATACGTGGTACAACCCTTTATACGCACCGGTTTTTTCAATGGCCTCAATATCTTGCGGGTCTTCCACCACGCAAATTTGGCTACGGTCCCGCGAAGCGTCAGCACACAACGCACAGGTGTTTGTTTCGCTATATGAAAAACACGTGCGGCATAATTTGATATCTTCTTTAAGTGAAGAAAGCGCGGATATGAATTCTTCCGTTTCGCCCTGTGACGCACGCAAAAAATAGGCGGCAAACCGCTCGGCTTGCCGGGGCCCTACTCCCGGTAAACGGCGAAGCGCACGGATGAAACGGTCTAAACTTTTCATAAATTACGCCAGCAACTCTCCGGGGAACATTTCCAATACTTCTTTGACTTCTTCCGGCGCGTTCTGCGCGGACGTCGGGGCAGTAAATGTTTCCGGCACGGGTAACGGCTCCTCGTCTAAAATTTCTACAGAAGTTTTAGCACTAGCCCGGGAAGAAACGGCCTGCGGTTTTTTGCTCGCCGGTTCCGCCACACCTAATTTAATGGTGATTTTGCGGCCACCCAACTGTAAAGCGGCACTTTCCAAATCGGCCAGTTTGCTTTGCGCGGGAATTTGGTAAAACGCTTTCTCCGGCGCAAAAGAAAGCGTCCATTCCGTTTCGTTAAACGTCACGGAACTGTTTAGCATAACGTCGTACACAAAAGGACTCTTTTCAAAATACTTAAGCATTTTTTCCCACAACTGACGGTTGGAAACCGTTTGTTGCAAGACCGGTTCTGCCGCGGCCGGAATTTCAGGAGCCGGCGCAGAAACAACCGCGGATTGCGCAACAGAAGGCGTAGGCGTAGGCACAGCCAACGAGGCCGCCGGCGAACCGGTCGTCCCCTTGCGAGCCAACGTGGGCTTAGACGCGCTGAGGCGCGGCGTCGGCGTGGACGGCCCCGGCGGCACCGCTGCGCCGCCTTCCAACGCTTCCAAACGGCGCACGAAACTCTCAATATCCAAACAACTGTCCATAACGGTAAAGAGCCCCACTTCAGCACTGATAAGCGGACTATCGGAAAATTTTACCTCTTCGCACAGTTTGTTAATTTTGCGCGAAAGTTGCGCCAAAAATCCGGGCGTTACACCATCCAACAACTCGCGCGCTCCGGCAAAAGGTTCCTCCCCTTGCCCCAGCACGAAATAAAATGCTTCGCCGAGCGCATTTTTTAAATCTTTTAAAAATGAGTTGGCATCAAATCCTTCCGCCGCCAACGTTTCAAACGTCCGGTGCAATGCTGCGTTGTCTTTTTGAACCAACGCCGCCAAGGTTTGTTTTAACAGTTCATCGGGCGTTAATCCGAGCATATCCCCGACAGTTTTTTCATCAATGCGCCCGCCGCAAAAAGCAATGGCGCGGTCCAACAACGTCAGCGCATCGCGCATGGCCCCGCCGGCATTTTTAGCAATAATTTTAGCCGCGGCGGGTGTTAAATCTATATTTTCCGCGCCGGATAAATCCAGTAAATGCGTGGTAATTTCTTCTACGGTGAGCGGACGGAAACGAAACGCCTGGCAACGGCTGACAATGGTGGCAGGCACTTTGTGTTTTTCGGTAGTAGCCAAAATGAAAATAACATGAGCGGGCGGTTCTTCAATCGTTTTTAAAAGCGCGTTAAACGAACTGTCCGAGAGCATGTGTACTTCGTCTAAAATGAAGACTTTAAAGCGGTCGCGCGAGGCGGCCAGGGCCACCGTATCAATAATGGCTTCGCGCACTTTTTCCACTTGTGTATTGCTGGCTGCGTCCAACTCCAACACGTCCATATCGGCGCTTTGGGCAATCTCCGTACACGCCGGACAAGCACAACACGGTTCGGGAGTGGGTTTATTATCCCCGTGGCCGGTGCAGTTAAGCGCCTTGGCTAAAATGCGGGCCGTGGTGGTTTTACCACAGCCGCGCGGACCGTAAAATAAATACGCATGGGCAATACGCCCGGACTTCAGCGCATTCTGCAATGTCTTGGAAATACTTTCTTGGCCAACCATGTCCTCAAATTTTTGCGGACGGTATTTATTCGCCAAACTGATATAGGAAGATGTCGTTTCGCTTACCATAATTAACCTCTAAACATTTTAGTTGCGCGGCGCACCGCGTGCGTGTAATCCAAACTGATTTTACCCGGTCCTAATAATACTGAGGGTAACAGGGCCGCAATCAAAAGCCCCACCAACGCCACATAAATCCGGTTGAGTTCCCCGGCGAAAAACAGTACGCCTACAGCGCCCATACACAAAACTGCCAACGCCGACACCCATCGGGTGAACCACCCCAACACTAACATCAGCGCCAAAAACAGTTGGGCAACCAACAGTGCAATTCCAACTTGCACCGGCATGGCCCAGCCCAACGCGGCGGCGTTGTACAAAAATTCCCGGTAATAAAGTAAACACCCTACGGCCACATAAAACAACGCCGCCCCCACGGCCAAACGGGTGAGAAAAAGCGTCCACGAAAAAACGGTTTGATTGATATTACATTGTAAATCGGTTGGTTGTTGCATATATACTCCTGCTAAAAATCCACTTCTACCGACATAGAAAAAAAGGTTTTGCGCGTTTCTTGGCGCCGCGGCTCAAACACTTCCACCCCGCCGGTAAGGGAGGTTTTTTCCCACTTCAGACGCAACCCGGTACCTACGGCTACGGCCGGCCGGTCAGACTGGGCATACCGGTAACGCACGGCCGTGGCATACGGGGTAATAAAACGCGTCGGGAAACTGACTTGCAACGCGGTGGCCTCCCGCAAGAACCCCTGGACCACAGCCGTCATAAACGGAATATCGGCCCAACTAAACTCAATGCCCGGTTCTACCGGATGATTATATTGTATCACTTTATGCCACGCCGCTTTCAAGTTCCAGGGGCCCACCTCGGTACCAAGGCGCAGTTGGGTGTTGGTTTCCTCTTGTGTGTAGACTTGCGCCAAGGCGTTGCCCGACGTATCCAAACGCGTTTGATAATGAGCCCATCCCAAGCGTACGTCCAGAAACGGATTTTTAAATAACCCATAGCGGTAAAACGGCCGCCACACACCGCCGGTCTCATACCGGAGGGCTTTATTACCCACCGCCTGCGGTTGCCACAGTCCGCGCAGATAAACACGCCATACATCGGAAAAATCATACGAACCCGTTAAGCCGTAGCGGTAGGTGGAACCTGTTTTTTCCACGTCGGGAGCATCGGATTGGCGGTAAAATTCGTAGGAAGGGGTAAAAATAAAATCGTTATCCAAATCCCACACGTACGAAGCACGCATGGCGGAATAACCGCGTTCGCCGTTTACACCCAAAAAACTTATCTGCCCGTAGCAAAATGCACACGGGCAGATAAGTAGGATGAAACTTAAAAACGCGGTTTTAAGTTGCATTATTTTTTGCGGGCTTTGGCAATTTTGGCGTCTTCGTCTTGTAAGAATTTTACATAGTTAGACGCTTTGCGTTTTTTCCACGCCCCTTTGTGATAACCGTAACCGATAATCAACGGAATAAGCGTGGTGCATTCACCATAAACCATTTGTTCAAGCGCGGTGGAAACTTTACCCCAGGAAGAAGCCTCTTTTAAGGTAGAGCCGGACAACGCGCCGTCGCGCACATCAGCCACCGTAATTTGTACGGCGTATTTGTGCATGGGAATTTCAGCCCCTAAAATTTCCGCCGCCACTACGGTGTCTTGCGCAAAGTTTTTCGGCACACCGCCGGACCACATCATAAGCCCCGTTTCTTTGGCTTTGATTTTGATTTTGGTCAGTTCCAAGAAATCCTTGGCGCTGTCAATAGATACGTGTGCACCCGGATGTTCGGTTTGGTGGGCTACAAACCCGAAGCCGGCAGAGCAGTCGCTAAACGCAGGCACAAATATCGGTACACCGTGTTTGTACGCGTTGTAGACGATAGAATCTTTGCCTTTATTGTTTTTGGCTAACCATTTACCCATTTCCCAAATAAACTCGCGGGAAGAATAGGGGCGGGGTTCCAAATAATTGCAGATTTTGTGGATAGTTTCGTCGCAATTTTTGAGTTGGTCTTCATCAATATAGGTGTCGTAAATGCGGTCAATGTGCAAATCGCGCAACAAATTATCGTCTTGATTGTACGGTGTGCCAATGTAATGTTTGTAGCCGAGTGCTTCAAAAAAGTCTTGGTCTACGATGTTGGCTCCGTTGGAAACGATCGCATCTACCATGTTGTTTTGGATCATATCCACCACTACTTTTTTCATACCGGCGGATACCAAAGACCCAGCGATACACAAAATCACCGAGCATTTCTTGTCCGAAAGCATCATATTGTAGATTTTGCTCGCTCTGGCCACTTCGCGCGACGCGTAGGCCATGCCCTCAAACGCTTCTACCATAGGGACCACATTGTATTTTTTCAAATCAATGTGTTTGATAGTATTTTTGAGGAAGTCTTTTTTTGTGAGTTTTGCCATTTCTTGTTACACCTCTTGCCTGAATTTAACTTCTTTTAGTAAATTATAGTAAATAACACGCATTTTTCATAGTAAAAAGTGAGGATTTATGTACCCGAATTTGAAACAAACTGACCCGGATGTTTTTAACGCCGTAGAAAAAGAATTATTCCGCCAACGCGAAAAATTGGAACTGATTGCTTCCGAAAATTTTACTTCCTTAGCCGTGATGCAAGCGCAAGGTTCCGTTCTTACCAACAAATATGCCGAAGGATATCCCGCCAAACGCTATTACGGCGGATGTGAGTATGTGGATATTGTGGAAACACTGGCCCGCGAACGCGCCAAAAAATTATTCGGCGCCGAACATGCCAACGTACAGCCGCACTCCGGCGCACAAGCCAATATGGCCGTCTATTTTGCACTCTTAAAACCCGGCGACACGGTGCTGGGATTAAATCTTTCCCACGGCGGACACTTAACCCACGGACACCCGCTCAATTTTTCCGGCAAACTTTACCATATGATTGCCATGAACGTACGCAAAGACACCGAAGAAATTGATTACGATGAGGCCGCCGCACTTGCCAAAGAGCATAAACCGAAACTGATCTTAGCGGGGGCGTCCAATTATTCGCGCGTGTTTGATTGGAAACGCTTGCGCGAAATTGCCGATAGTTGCGGGGCCTATTTAGCGTGTGATGTGGCGCACTACGCCGGCTTAATTGCCGCCGGAGAATATCCCTCGCCCGTGCCGTATGCGGACGTAGTTACCACCACCACCCACAAGACGCTGCGCGGGCCGCGCGGCGGGTTAATTTTATGCAAAGAAACTTTGGCCAAAGCCATTGACTCGGCTGTTTTCCCCGGCGTGCAGGGCGGTCCGTTAATGCACGTAATTGCCGCCAAAGCGGTGTGTTTTGGTGAGGCGTTAAAGCCGGAATTTAAAGTATACCAACATCAAGTGAAATTAAATGCCGCCGCACTGGCGGACGCACTTAAAAAGCGCGGATACAGACTCGTGGCGGGCGGCACCGATTCGCACGTGATGTGTGTAGATTTACGCTCCAAAAATATGACGGGCAAAGTAGCCGAAGCCGCGCTGGACAAAGCGGGCATTACCGCCAACAAAAATACGATTCCGTTTGATCCGGAGAAACCGTTTGTAACCAGCGGGCTTCGTTTAGGGACACCCGCCGTAACGACGCGCGGTATGAAAGAAAAAGACATGGCACAAGTAGCCGCGTTTATTGACGACGCTTTAACGCACTACGCGGACGAAAATCACTTAGCGCAGATAGCGGAAAATGTGAAAAAGTTTTTAGCGAATTTTCCGCTGTATGCAGAACTGTAACACTTGGAAAAACATCCCATAATGAAGGATCTTTCCTAATTACCAGCTCCTTTTGCGCTGCAATTCTTGGCAAAGTTTCTTTTGGACAGCGGTGGCTTTTGTTTCGGATACAATCGTGCACCATATCTGACGATTTGTTGTAGAAAGAGAAATGGAATAGGCCGTATCGGCAAAGGAAGAAACATTCGCCGAATTGATACGAGAGGCGGAAACTGTTGCGCCGTTGACGGTGTACACAAAATACTTCGTTTGTATACGTTGCGCATCAAGATTGGCCGAAGTGCCCTGGATATCAATATCCAATTCACTCAAACCGTTATAAGGTGCATATTCTCCATTTGACAAATAATATCTTTCGTTCGCGTCCGCCACAGTCTTTAAAACAATCATCGCTTCAGATATCCGCGCCTTTTCCACCGCTTTTTGATATTGCGGCAAGGCCACGGCCGCCAAAATACCGATGATTAAAACTACTACTAATAATTCAATCAGCGTGAATCCTTTTGCACCTAAACTGCCTTTAAAACAACTTTTGTTTTCCATACGTATCCCTCCACAGAGTTTGAGTATATGCAAATCCTAGCAAAAAAAAAACGAAGTCAAGGGTTTTATACTTTTCTGCAAACAGAAAAGTAACAAAAGATTTTCCGCCTCAGGGCACCACAAAAAGCACTCCAACCGGGAAAATTTATAAACTCGCTTGCGCTCAAACATATAAATTTCCTTTTCCGGTTGGACGCTTTTTGTAAACGGTGCTAAAGAGGCGGATGAAAACAACCAAGACAAAGTAACGAAGTCTCGGCAAACGGAAATTTGCGTCCCTAATCGTCAGCGATTCAAGGCCTCGTGCCCGGCCCGGCAAAGGCCCTCTCCCTCGTCATTCCGCAGCGTCTTAATGCGGAATATAGCGAGGGGCCCTTAAAAAAACAGTTGAC